>NZ_JBANRK010000002.1:0-507652 GCF_037860795.1 Sphingobium mellinum
TGCTAAGGACGCCTCAGGGTGTCATTTCTATCTAGCAGAGGGGTGTCATTTCTATCCGGCGCTTACACCGAAATAGACCGATAATATATATTATGTTAAATTATATCGCGATAGCCCGTCCAGCTTTGCTCGCTTCAGTCCTCCCGGATCAGGCTATGGCGCTGCGTATCCTGCATGCGAATATACACGATGAGCGATATCGCGATCATTGCTGTAACGTAGATATAGAAGCCTTCCTCCACCCCAGCGTGCTTGAAATAGAGCGCGACAAACTCAGCCGTTCCACCAAATACCGTGTTCGCTAACGCGTACGGCAAGGCGACCCCCAAAGCACGGATGTGCGCTGGAAAAAGTTCGGCTTTCACCACTGCGTTGATCGAGGTGTAGCCGGTGACGATGACAAGACCGGCCATCACCAGCAACGCAGCTATAAGGGGATCCCGCGTCGCCGCGAGCGTCGCGAAGATCGGATATGTTGTGATCATACCCAATATGCCAAAGCCGATCATCAGCGGCTTGCGCCCTACGCGATCAGACACCATGCCCGCAACCGGCTGCAACAGCATGAAAAAGAACAAGGTTATGCCGTTGATTTCGGATGCTGTTTCGCGGGTCAGGCCGCTGGTGTTGACAAGGAATTTCTGCATGTAAATGGAATAAGCGTAGAAGGCGATCGTGCCGCCCGCCGTCAGCAACATTACGGTCGCCGTCTCGCGCGGATGACACCTAATCAGCTCCACGAAGCTCGATCGGCGCCCACTCTCGGCCTTGGCTACGGCATAGCTCTGCGTTTCACGCAAACCCCGCCGCAGCCAGACTACGCTGACAGCCAACAGACCGCCAATGACAAAAGGAATACGCCAGCCCCACGCATCGAGAACCGCTTCACCAAGCGTGGCCTGGAGCAGGATGAGCACGCAGATTGCTATAAGCTGCCCAGCAATTAGTGTGACATACTGAAAGCTGGAGTAGAATCCTCGTCGGTCTTTCCCTGCCATCTCCGACAGATAGGTCGCGCTCGCGCCATATTCGCCACCGATCGACAGCCCCTGTACAAGCCGCGCGAGAACGAGGAGAATCGGCGCGCCGACGCCAATAACGTCATATCCCGGCGTCACCGCTATGAGCAGCGATCCCGCGCACATCATCCCAACGGACAGGGTCAGTCCGCTCTTTCGGCCGTGCCGGTCGGCATAGACCCCCATGGCCCAGGCGCCGATCGGACGCATGAGGAACCCGACCGCGAAAATGCCAGCTGCGCTCAGCAGCTGTGCCGTCCGATCTTCGGTCGGAAAGAAATGGGGCGCGAAATAGAGCGTGAAGGCCGCATAGACATACCAGTCATACCATTCGACTAGATTGCCGGCCGAGCCGCCGATGATGGCCCGTACGCGCTCGTGTCGGGTCGGCGGTCGCGCGGCGAGCGGTCCCGTCATGGCGTCATCACCATTTCCCCGTTCTGAACGCCCCAGCTTTTCAGGCGCGACAGCAGGTTCATGCCAACGACATTCACCTCGCCAAAGGCGGGCGATATGACGATGTCGAGATCGCTGGTGCGGATGGGCCCGATGACAAGCGTGGAGACGGTGGATCGCTTGGCATCTATCTTGCCGTTGGCGGTCATCATCGCGACACCCGGCCCATTCATATCGAAATTAAGGCCAGCGGCGCGCGCCGTCGGAACCGAAAGCGCCGTCACGCTGGCCCCGCTGTCGATCAGGAATCGCGCGGGCGTGCCGTTTACCGTGGCTTCCACCCAGAAATGACCATCAGGCGCCATGGGGATGTGCAATGCCTATCCTAAGGCACGGGTGGAAGGCGTTGCGGCGAGAGACCCGCCCCCGGGCGCGACAGACGGGGCTGACACCACGGTGCGAGCAGGAAAATAGCCGCGCTGCTCGCCCAGCTTGAACAGTCCCAGCAGCGCGATGAAGATAACGGCCCACAGCAACGTCATGCGGAACATGCCGCCGAGTGGCGCGCGACGCGCGAGTAGCGCGGACCCGACAAGGACGAGCGCCAGCACATACCAAAGGCCGGACATCGCCTGATCCGCGTCCATAGCTATCAGCCCCCTAGCCGCCCGTCGCTGCCGAGCCGGACCACCATGCCATCGTAGCCTGGCTTGACGCCAGCGGGGAGTAACTGCGTCAGAGTCGCATAGTCCATGCTCTGATCCATATGGGTCAGGACCGCCAGGCGAGGTTGAACGGCGGCGATGCCGTCGAGGGTGAGCGCCAGATGGGGATGAGTCGGGTGCGGCTTTTCGCGTAAGGCATCGACAACCCAGACATCAAGGCCATCATAGAGAGCGATCATGTCCGCAGTGAGGGCGTGAAAGTCGGTAGCGTAGCCGATGGACCAACCATCGTGCGTGAAGCGGAAGCCCGTGGAGAAAATTTCGCCATGAGGCTGGTCGGTGCAGACGATATCGATGTCCCCGATGCGCAGACGATCGAGGAGGATATGGGGTTCGATCGTGGGATGATACCCCTGCCGCCCTTCAAAGGCATAGGCAAAGCGCTCTCTGAGCAGAGCCAGCGTCTGCCTGCGTGCATAGCCAGGCACAGGGCTGTGACGGTGATGATAGATCTGGCGGACATCGTCGACGCCGTGGCTGTGGTCGGCGTGATCATGGGTCCAGAGGATCGCATCGATATCGATCACGTCCGCTGCCAGCAACTGGGCGCGCATGTCCGGCGAGGTGTCGACAAGGAGACGCGTGGTCGCGCTTTCGATGAGAATTGACGCGCGGGTACGGCGGTTCTTCGGCTCCTGCGGATCGCAGTTGCCCCAGTCATTACCGATCCGAGGAACGCCGGATGACGTCCCGCAGCCCAGAATGGTGACCGTCAGGCTCATGCCCGCCGCCCTGATCCGATCTTGCTGAACAGCGCGTGGAAGTTCGCGGACGTGGCCTCCGCCAATTGTTCGAAGCTTTCGCCCCGCAGGATAGCGAGAAATCGCGCGGTGTCAGCGACGAAGGCCGGCTCGCATGGCTTACCGCGATGTGGCACCGGAGCCAGAAAGGGCGAGTCCGTTTCGACAAGCAGACGGTCGAGCGGAAGCCGCGCAGCGGTATGTTGCAGATCCTTCGCGCTCTTGAACGTTACGATGCCCGAGATGCTGATATAGAGCCCCAGGCCGAGGGCGGCGTCGGCGAAGGCGCCACTGGCGGTAAAACAATGAATGATACCGCGAAAAGAACCGTTTTTCATTTCTTCGCGCAAGATCGACAGCGTGTCTTCTTCCGCGTCGCGGGTGTGAACGATCAAGGGCAGCCCGGTGTCGCGCGCGGCGGCGATGTGGGCCCGGAAGCTGGCCTGCTGTTGCTGGCGGTCGCTATGGTCGTAATAATAGTCGAGCCCGGTTTCGCCAATGCCCACGACCCGGGGATGCGCCGCCCGTTCGACCAGCTTGGCTGTGTCGACATGGGGATGTTCGTCAGCCTCATGCGGGTGGATGCCAACAGTGGCCCAGACGTCGGTCTCGCGTTCCGCGGTTTCGAGCACCGCGTCCCACTCGCCTTCGCGGGTCGCGATGTTGAGCATCAGTCCCACCCCTGCCCCGCGAGCACGTTCAAGCACATTCTTCTGATCTTCGATCAAGCCTTTGTAATTCAAGTGACAATGGCTATCGATCAGCATCGTGTCAGGCATCCGCTTCGGTCAGTTCGAGACGCGGGAAAAGCGGCTTGGGCGGACCCAATGTAAAGCCTGCGGAGCGGAGCTGGCTGTACCAGTCGCCGCCGATGGCCGCATAGCCGCGCCCGTCCCGGTTCAATCCCATCTGGTCGAGCAAGGTAGCCGCACTGGCCGGAATGACGGGCTGGACCATGATGGCGAGGCTGGCGATCGCTTCATAGAGGGTCGCAAGCACTGCTTCCATCCGCGCCGGGTCCGTCTTGCGCAGCGCCCAGGGCGCCTGCGCGTCGATATAGGCATTGCAGGCGAATACGGCGCGCATCCACGCTTCTATGGCGACGGAGGGCGCCAGTTGCGCCATCGCGGACTGGAACGTGCTGCTGGCCTCGATGATGGCGGTCATCAGGTCCTGGTCTGCCTCTTGCGCGGCGGGTTCAGGCAGGCGCCCCTCAAGATTCTTGGCGATGAAACTCAGCGTCCGCTGGGCCAGATTGCCGAAGCTGTTGGCCAGGTCGCTGTTGGACCGGGCCACGATGGCTTCGGCGCTGTAGCTGCCGTCATTGCCGAAGGTGACTTCGGAGAGGAGGAAGTAGCGCAACTGATCGACGCCAAAGCGATCCGCCAGTTCCAGCGGGTCCGCGACATTGCCGACCGACTTCGACATCTTTTCGCCCCGGTTGAGGACAAAGCCATGGCCGAACACCTGCCTGGGCAAAGGCAGCTTTGCACTCATCAGGAATGCCGGCCAGTAAACGGTATGAAAACGAACGATATCCTTGCCAATGATATGGGTGATGTCGCCACCTTCGGCCCAATAGCGGGCCATGCGATCGGCATCGTCCGGATAGCCGCAACCGGTCAGATAATTGGTGAGCGCGTCGACCCAGACATACATGACATGCCCTGCGGTGCCGGGCACCTTCACGCCCCAATCGAAGCTGGTCCGCGAGATGCTGAGGTCCGACAGGCCGCCTTCGACGAAGCGCATGATCTCGTTGCGGCGGCTGTCGGGCTGGATGAAGTCGGGTTGGCTTTCGTAGAGATCCAGCAGTTTCTGCTGATAAGCAGACAGCCGGAAGAACCAGCTTTCCTCAACCGTCCATTCGACGGGCGTGCCCTGCGGCGAAAGCTTTTCGCCGCCCTCGCCTTCGACCAGTTCCTTCTCGTCGTAAAATGCTTCGTCGCGGACCGAATACCAGCCTTCATAGCGGCCAAGATACAGGTCGCCATTCGCCTCCATGGCTTGCCAGATGGCTTGGCTGGCGCGATGATGATCGGGCTCGCTGGTACGGATGAATCGATCATAGCTGATATTCAGCCTGTCTCCCATATCCCTGAAATATCCAGACATTTCATCGGCCAGCGCCTTGGGTTCAATGCCGCGTCCGCGCGCGGCCTGGGCCATTTTGAGGCCATGCTCGTCCGTGCCCGTCTGGAAGAAGACATCGCGGTCCATCAGCCGCTGGAACCGGGCGAAGGCGTCGGTGGCGATCACCTCATAGGCGTGGCCGATATGCGGCCGGCCGTTGGGATAACTGATGGCGGTGGTGATCGTGTAGGGCTGCGACATGCGCCTTCCCTAGCGAGAGTCGAGGCGCGCGCAAAGCCGCTTTTCAGGCCGCAAGCGCCGCGACATGGCCGGCAAGCTCAAAGGTCACCGCGCCGGGTTCCAGCGAAAGAATGACGGCGCCGCCCGCGAGTTGGCGAGCAGCTTCCCACCGGTCCAGTGCCACGCGCAACGCATCGCCGCTGCGCTGGCGCGCAGCCTGCGCTATGAAAGCGGGAGCACGCTCCAGGAAAGCCTCGTAACGCGGACGAGCCGCCTTGGTGGAAAGCGCCTTGGCGAGCGCGAGGCGCCGGACATTGCCTGCATCCCCGTCATTTGCGATCGCGGCAAGCGTTCGATCAATCTCGCCAATGTCCAGGCCGGCATAACGAAGCGCCCGCCCCGGAGCACCTTCCCCCGCCTCGACCAGGGAATCGATTTCGCCCGGGGACAGGGCCTCGCCGCTCGCACGCAGCGCGTCCCGCATCTGCGCATCGTCAAGCGGGTCGAAGCGCAGGGTGCGGCAGCGGGAGCGGATGGTCGGCAACAGGCGTCCGGGCGCATGGCTGACCAGCAGGAACAGCATATCCGCCGGCGGCTCTTCCAGACTTTTGAGCAGGGCGTTCGCCGCGCCCCGCTCCAGATCATCAGCGCTATCGATGATGACGACGCGGCGGGGGGAAAGGGATGGGGCCGACTGGATCAGTCTTTGGAGGCCTCGGACCTGATCGACGGTGATGTTGCGCGCCGTCCCGCTTTCCTTTTCCAGGCAGCGCAACTCGGCATAATCGGGGTGCGATTCCGCGTCGATCAACCTGGCGACAGGGTGATCGGCTGGCACATCCAGCCCCTCGGCCGCGACCGGCGGGCCGGCCGCCTCCGCCAGCAGGCGCAGGGCGAAGGCGCGCGCGAAGGTCGCCTTGCCCACGCCATTGGGTCCAGCGAGTATCCAGCCATGATGGAGGCGGCCACTGCGGACAGCCGCGAGCAGCGTCGCGACCTGCCGATCATGACCGATCAGGCGGGTCATGGCAGCAGATCGTCCAGCGCGTCCAGCAACCGCGCGGTCACGGCATCGGCATCACCCGATGCGTCAATGGCGCGGACGCGTTCAGGCTCCTGTGCCGCGAAGCGGGCGAAGGCTTGGGCGACACGCTGATGAAAGGCGCGATCGCGGCCGCCGATCCGGTCGGCCGCGTCACCGTCGCGACGGTTGGCGCGTGCCAGCGCCTCCTGATCGGGCAGAGACAGGATAAACGTGCGGTCCGGCAGGAGGCCGGCGCTGCCAATCCTGTGCAGGGCCTTGATATCGTCGTCCGTGAGATCGCCCATCGCCTGATAGGCGCGACTGCTGTCGATAAAGCGGTCGGACAGGACCCAGGCCCCTCGCCCGATCGCCGGACCTATGGTCTTTTCGACATGATCTGCCCGGGCGGCGGCGAACAGCAACGCTTCGGCCCGCGCGCTCCAGCGATCGGCGTCACCTGTCAGCAGCAGCGCGCGGATTGCTTCAGCCCCTTCGCTGCCGCCAGGTTCGCGGGTTTCCACAACCTCCAGGCCGCGTGCACGCAGCGCGGCGGCAAGGGCCCGCAACTGGGTGGACTTGCCAGTTCCTTCCCCGCCTTCCAAAGAGATGAAACGGCCGCGCGTCACCCGAAGAAGGACTTCAGCCCGTTCCACAGCCGGCCGAAGATGCCGGCTTCGGCCACTTCCTCGCCAGCGACAAGGGGAAGCACCTGCGGCGGCGTATCAGGCGTGGAGACGATGAGTTCGGCGATCTTCTGCCCCTTGGCGATCGGCGCCTTGATCGGGCCCATATAGGCAACCTTCACAGACACATTGCCCGATGCAGTGCGCGGCAGCGTCACGGCCATGTCCTGGGGCGCTACGAGGGGCACGCTTGTCGCGCTTCCGAGTTGCACTGCTGCCGTGTCGACGGTCTGGCCCTTCTTGAAGAGGGGCTGCGCCTTCCACGCCTTGAAGCCCCAGTCCATGAAGGCCACCGACTCACTGATGCGGCTGTTGTAGGTCGGCAATCCCGCCAGCACCATCACCAGGCGCCGGCCATCCTGTATCGCAGAACCGGTAAAGCCGTAGCCCGCTTCCTCGGTATGGCCGGTCTTGAGCCCGTCGGCTCCAGCCACCTTGCCCAATATCGGGTTGCGGTTGCCCTGTTCGATGTCCGCTCCACCCATCGTCTTGCCCCAGGTGAAAGAGCGGGTGGCATAGAAGCGCTTGTAGAGGTCGGGCGTTTCCTCGACCGTCGCTTCGGCGAGGCGCGCGAGATCTTCCGCCGTGACATAGGTGACGCCATTATCGGGCCAGCCATTGCTGGTGCCGAAATGGCTGTTCCTGAGGCCCAGCCGCTTGGCTTCGTCGTTCATCAGGGACACGAAAGCCTGTTCGGTACCGGCGATCCCCTCGGCCACCACGACGCACGCGTCATTACCCGACAGGGTGACGATGCCATGAAGGAGATTTTCAACCGACACCTGTTCGCCCGGCGACAGGAACATGGTCGATCCGGCCGCCGGACCGTGCCATTTCTGCCAGGTTTCCGGACGAACGGTGAACTTCGTATCGAGCTTCAATTCACCCTTCTGGATCAGTCGGAAGGCGACATGGGCCGTCATCATCTTCGCCAGCGAGGCGGGGGGCATGCGAGTCTCGCCACCCTTGTCGTAAAGGACCGCGCCCGATGAGAGGTCCTTCATATAGGCGATGGGCGCCACAGTCGTGAAAGGCGGCGCGGCAGCGGTCAGCGGCTGCGCCATCAGGCCGACGAAGAAAATGGCGGCTACGGTCTTTTTCATGAGGACTGCCTTCGCACTGGTGGATTCGGAAATGATCAAATGCCCGTTGCATGTCCTTAGCCATGACAGCCTCGATCCCTCAAGGCCCTGTAGGCGCCGGCTTGCTGGAAAGGACGATGCGGGCCGCTACTGCCTTACCGCATCGGCCAGCAGCCCGACTGACAGGGCGTAGAAGTTGGAGCAATTATAATCGAGGATCGCCCGGTAATTCGTGGTCAGCAGATAGGCGGTTTGGCCCGGCCCGTCCGGTTCCAGCAAGGTAGCCATCACCGTGTCGCCCGGCCAGACGCCATTTATGGAAGTGACGCCCAGGCGGCGCCATTCGGCCATGGTCAGCCAGCGGCTATGGCGGTTGAAGACGCGAGGGCATCGGGCCGGGGTCAGGCGCGCAGCGATGCCGGATCGGTCGAGGCCGGCGGGCACGGAGACAGCGACGCCCCAGGGCTGGCCGCGCCGCCAGCCTGAATGCACGAAATAGTTGGCGATGGATGCAAGCGCATCGGCTTCGCTGTTCCAGATGTCCACCCGCCCGTCACCATCGCCGTCCTTGCCCAGACGCAGATAGACGCTGGGCAGAAACTGCGGATAGCCCGTGGCTCCCGCCCAGCTGCCCACAAGGCGGGTGCGCGGGACGCCGCTGTCGAGCATCTTGAGCGTGGCGAGCAATTCGGGTTCGAACAGGCTGCGGCGTCGGCCTTCATAAGCCAGGGTCGCCAGCGATCGGATCAGGTCGAAATCGCCTGTATAGGCGCCATAATTGGTTTCATGACCGTAGATAGCGACCATGATTTCCTCCGGCACGCCGGTTTCCGCCTCGATCCGGGCGAGCCGGGCACGGTTCGCGAGATAGGCGGCGCGTCCCCGGCTTATGCGCGCGGCATCGACATGCTGGCGGCGATAGGGTTCAAAATTGGGGATCGGCGAATAGGCCCCGCCGCCCGGCTGGGTCTGGTCCAGCTGAACGACGCGCGGGTTGGGCGTCAGCGTGGGAAAAACGGAATCCAGCGTTGCGTCCCGAATGCCCATGGCGCGGGCGCGGGGCCGAAGCGAATCCAGATAGGCGCGAAAGGCGAGATCGTCCTGCGCCATCGCCTGGCTGCTCATGAGGATCGCCGCGATCACCGCGGCGATGGCCAGACCGAGCGAGAGGATGATGGAACGCATTGAAGAATCTCCCTAGCCCTTTTGTGGCACAGGGACGCGCGGTGATGTAATCCCCTTAATCGCGATACACGTGGTGGAGCCGTAAAGGCAGATATAGCCCATTACGCGATTTTGGACTTGGCTTGGCCGCCGGCTTCGCTAGGAAGCCATGCGACGGACAGGTGGCCGAGTGGTTTAAGGCAGCGGTCTTGAAAACCGCCGTGGGTTTACGCTCACCGTGGGTTCGAATCCCACCCTGTCCGCCAAACTTTATCGCAAGACATTGATCTTGACCGATAATTATATTCCGCGCTTTTCCGCCCCACAGTTGGCCCCACATTATTTCCAGCCAAGGCTGATCGTCGCTCACGGCATAAGCGTCTCGCAGAGTCCGTCGCTTTAAGGGCACAGACCTGCATCAAGCATTCCTTTTCGGGCTGGACGCCCCCGAGGGGGACCAACGTTCACATGGGGGGTGTGCATCATGATCTCCCACATATTTTTTGAAAAATTCGCCAATTTTCTGCACCCCGTTGATTCTGGGGCCGATTATTACCTTTGCCGCATACAGGTTATTTCGATAACTTAATGAAGTGTAAGGCGGCGAGGGGGCGGCGTATAGACATGCTGCGGTTCCATAATTTCGCAAAATCCACTTATGGCAAGATGTTGATCGGGCTTATTGTGGGCGTTGCGCTCGGAATGGTAGTTTTGGGCTTCATTAATTCGCAGCCGATCACTGCCGCCGAAGTGCGATCCGAATACGCCAAGGATCAAGCTGTAATACCAGAACCGGAAGATGTTGATAATAAGATAGTAACAGCGAATAATCTCTATCGATCTTCTGACTACAATGAGGCTCTGCAATTACTAGGCCCTCTGGCTTTGAAGGGCTACGCCAAAGCTCAATATTTGGTCGGCGTGATGTATTTCTTTGGACATGGCGTTCCAAAAGATCCACAGGAAGCGGCTAGTTGGTGGAAACTTGCGGCTAATGAATATCCGGAAGCGAAGTTCCAGCTTGCAATGCGTTATTCATCGGGAACCGGAGTTCCCCAAGATCAGCGTGAAGCACGCCGACTAGGTTTGGAAGCGGCGAAATCGGGGCATGTCGCATCTCAGGGCATGGTCGGCATTATGATGGTCTTAGGAGAAGGGGGAGAGGAGGATATTGAGGAAGGTGCCCGTTGGGTTAGGCAAGCTGCCGCTAATGGCGAACCAATCGCCCAAAAATTTCTAATGACGGCTTTACCAGACATCTTGGCAAAAAGGCGCCTGGCAACGCTTCTGCAATTGAACCCGAGATTAACCGTTGCTCAAGCGGCAGCCCTGATGGGAACTGAAAATTTCCCGGTAGGCGACGATCCCAGTGCGACTGTGATTGCCTCGGGTATTAGAACGCGAACGATGCCAGTCGTGGACCCTGCCCCCGCATACAATCCGCAACCTCGTATACGGATGGGAGCCATTGAGAGCGCAGACGAGGAAAATGCATATGAGCGACTAGAGCGGCGGTTTGGTGCGAGTTCCAGTTCACGTCGAAGCATTCCCGCCGTCAGTGACGCTGCCCCTACACCCCCCCGCAGCACCAGCCCCTCAAACGTCGGAGCAATCAACCCTCGCACGGGGGAATTCTATGCTCCGTCGGGCTCCGGGTTCACCAGCACACGCGACGGCACCTATTACGCTCCTGCCGGTCCTAACGGCGTCGTCGACACCCGAACGGGGCAATTCATACCGGTGACGCACTGACTTAATATGGCGGCACTGGCCACACTTCTTCAGGCCGCAGCGGATAGCGCCTTCCGGGTTCTTTACGCTCCTGGAACCCGACAGGTCACGAGTTTCGGGAAAATAACCGTGCCCTCCCATGGCGTGAATGACCGCCAGCGCGCCGTTGTGGGTTGAAGGGCATCGCAGGCAAAACACCTCACCTGTCGCGGATCGCTGCGTAAAATATGGTGTGTCGACACAATAGTCGACACACTATATGTCGTTGCAATGAGCCAGTTCGAACTGCCTTTTGAAGGGCCATTTGCCGTCGATGATAATCCCGCGCTTTGGACGCCGCGCGAGATATGGGTGCGTCTGACGGCGCAGATGATGCCGCACTTTGCGGAAAGCCGGCGCATTGATTATAAGGGGGGCAGCAAAATTGATTTCGCTGACATGGCGAAATATCTAAGCGCCTTTTCCAACACTCCTGACGGCGGAGTGCTGCTTTTTGGGGCCGATTCAAACGGCAATCCGACGGGCTGCTTGGCGCTATCTCCCGACCAGCAAAATAGAATTGAATCCTGCCACACTCAACTCTGCCCGGAATCTCGGCCTGAATTTCGAAGGATCGAAGCAACCGTTGACGGCGCTAAGAATTTTTGTATTGCCGTATACATTCCGTACATTGGTCGCCTAGTAGAAACCAACAAGCAAGAAGCTTGGATTCGCTATGGCGACACAATCCATAAGATGAGTGATGAAGAAAAGCAGGATTTCCGGTCTACTCGCCAAGAATTGACATATGAACTTAGGCCTGCTCCGTATACTTATCCTTCTGAGTTTGACTTGGGGGTTGTTCAGGATTTTTGCGATGGTTTTCGAACTCGTGAACGAAGGGAAAACTGGACCAATGAGGAAATTCTCAAGGATCGCTACCTATTGACGGAAGTTGATGGTAAAACTGTTCCTACCAATGCCTTAGTATTGTTGGCTGCAAAAAGTCCTCGCAAGAGCATACCGGGCTGCCGGGTTAGAGTGCAGCGATTTGCCGGAGAGACAGAAGGATCGGGGGCTGAATACAATCCACTGAGAGATCGCTTCTTTGAGGGAAGTGTAGTTTCCATCATAAAGACAGTCGCGCAAGAATTAGATGAACTAATCTATGACGTGACCTGGCTAAACCAAGATGGAAAATTTGAAACAACTCCAGAATACCCTAGATGGGCTTGGTTTGAGGCCCTTGTAAATGCGTGTGTTCACCGGTCATATAGCTTCGCCGGAACCGAGATTACGGTGAAATTATTTCCAAATAGGATGGAAATTGAAAGTCCAGGCGGGTTTGTGCCTCCGGTCAACGAGAGTAACCTTTACCTAACGCGGGCGGCTCGAAACAATCACTTTATGGATGCAATGCGCTATTTGGGATATGTTCAAATGGCTCGCGAAGGAACCCGTCGCATTAAGGAAAGTATGGCGGATTATAGGCTTCCTGAGCCGGTATTTCGCCAAGAGGCGGTGCATGGCGTGGTCGTCAAAGTCACGCTATTTAACGACCATATTACCCGTAAACGCGCATCAGATCGTGACGTAGCACTTTTCTTCGGGGTCGAGGTTTGGAAGGCATTGCAGGAACATGAAATCGCTATTGCCGCGCACGCATATCGTAACCGTGAAATTCATGTCTCTGACGCCTCCCGCATAACCGGACGAACTTGGGCAACGTCGAAAAAGGATTTGGAAAGGCTGGTTCGCAAAGGCGTGCTGGAATTTGTAGCAGGCACTTACACCAGAGATCACAAGGCACATTATCGCTTGAGGGAGAGGGTTGATGGTTGATGACAAATCTCAACTCGACAAGTTCAAGGAAGTCGCCTGCGAGCTAGAAGCAGAAGACGATAAACAGTGCTTCAAGGAGAGGCTTGCCAAGCTCGTGCAGCATAAGCCTACGCCGGATAAGCCTGAGTGAAGGTCGTTTACCGCGTCACCTATCCGAACGGCAAAATCTACATCGGGCAGGACGTGACCGACAGCATCAACTATTTCGGCAGCGCGTCGAGCGCGATGATCGCCAGGGATTTCACGCGGGAAGAGCGCCGCAGCTTCACCGTGACGCGCGATATTCTGTGGGAATCAGAAACCGCGACTCAAGAAGAGGTGAACGAGATGGAGCGCCGCGCCATAGTTGAATTTCGGTCCAACGATCCAGCAGTCGGCTATAACCGCTGGCCCAAGTTTATCGGTCTAGTTTCAGTATTATAATCGCCAAATAATTACCGGTGCCTTATCTATGTTACCACCGTGCGGACTTGTGAAAATCACAAACGAGGTGGCAACCAGTACCGGGAATATTGTGCCTTGTCAGACCACTTTCGCCGCCTCTCCCAGCCCAGGCTCAAAAGGATCGGGCTCAGGTATTTCCCCTGGCTACCCAACGCCTGCTCAAATTCAGCCATCGCGAAAGGGCGATGCCGGGAGATGACCGGGAGGCTGTCATACCATTCGGTGAAGCGTTGCCGCAGATCAGGCTTTGCGGGCTGCGCCGTCGCGCTCGCGGCCATCTCACGGTTCAGGGCATTGATGTAGGCTGACGGCATGGCAATTCTCGCTGGTGGTTAGGCTCAGGCTGACAACGCGGTCCCCGAAAACCCGTTTCGGGTCCATTTCGGGTTGAAGTTCAATCCCCGAAACACCCGAATCCCCTTTAGGGGTTCGGGTTCGGGAGAACTTTCGGGCTCAAGTAAGGCTGACCACCCCCTCATTCATTAAAAGGTGGTCGGCGCGGATAAGGGCATCCACCGCCTCCTTCGCACGCTCGTGAGGTTTTGCGGTGGTGAGGATGGCGGCAACGCAACTGATCGCTTGTTTGTAATCCAGCGATTGGCCCGGCAGAGTTAGGCACCGACGCAATTCAGCCACTGCCGCCTTTTGATGCTTCCCCGTTAGCTGACGCCGTTTAGGTGCCTTCACATGCAGCGCCTGCTGCACCGCGCAGCTCATGATAGCGCCCTCCGAATCATGCCCCACCTCGTAGGGGATCAAGTCGAAGTCCCTCGCTTCGTCGCCGCTATCATCCTTGGCCTTCCGAATTGACCAGCTGCGGCCAGACGCTTCTTTCACAACCTCAATTACGGCATCCATGGCTCCGAGCAGCGACGAGTGACCACGCGGCCCCCGGGAGCGCTCCTTTCCAGAATGATGAACGAAGATAACCAAGCCATTGACTTCCGACGCCAATCGTTTTGCGCTTGCGATGATCTGCCCCATATCCTGAGAGGTGTTTTCCTCCGCGCCGGGAGAGGCCTGGTTGAGGGTGTCGATGATGATGACCGCCCCCCTTCCTACAGTTGCTACAATATTGGATGCCAAATCGTCGATCCCCTCCCCCGTCAGCAGATGGATGTCACGGCAGCAAATACGGAAGGCATCGGGGCACAGCTGTTTGCTATGGCGTTCGAGCGCAGTGATACGCCTGCCCATACCGCCTTGACCTTCAAGCGCGACATAGACGACCGGAGCTTGTCTAATCCGAAACCCGAACCAGTTGTGCGCCCCTGTCGCGACAGCGTGCGCGAGGTGCAGGGCCAAGAAGGATTTTCCCGATCCAGGATCGCCATAAATCGCGGCGAGCCCTTTAGCGGGTAGCACCCCGCGCACGACATAGGGAGGTACGGGTATCTGCCGTAGCTGATCCGCCGTCATGAGCATGGGTTGGTCAATTTGCTGAGTTGTCGGCGGCCATTCACCTGACCAGCCATTTTTCCGGCCATGATAGATTAAGGTGCCGAGCGTGATCCCCCGGCCCGGATCGAAATCATCGAACAGCCGATCAAGGGCGGCAGCATCGTATCTATGTTGGGCTTTGCGGCTCCAAACGTGAGCGATGTGCCGCGCACTATTCCATCCAGTGGATGCTACCGACCATATGATGTCGCGCCATGTCTCATATTCAGTATCAGATGAGACTGTATCGAGCATCGCCAAGACGGGACGCACGAACGGCTCGGCTTCAGGATGAGATGTTTGAACTGCTATCGTTTTAACACTGTTCCTGGCCCCACGGGTGCCGAACCAGCGCTCATCCACCGCAACAATTTCGTTGGTGAAATCGGCGAGGGTTCCGCGAGCATCCCAGCCGGTTATCGTGACGAAACGCTTGGTGGCATATAACTCACGCCCTCCCCCAGCGTTTCCGCCGCGGACTGCCGTGCGGGACAGGCCCAGCATGCGCAAGCCTTTGCCGCTAGGTGAAACTTCTAAATACGGCCGCCCCAGCTGACGCCACAACGCTTGGCATTCAGCTGTACGGTCACTGCAATCGTCAAGATCGACGGCGGTCAAATAGAAGTCGACACCGTCCAGGTTGATCGGATGCTCGTCACTCAGGACTATTCCGATACCATCGCTCTTTCCGCAATTGCAGGCATCTATCGCGTCGTCGATGGACAACCAGTTGCTAGGATCAAGCGGGTTGATATTGCGCCTAGTGACGGCGGACACCGGAATTTTGTCGAACTTACCGGTGGGTTTTGGAGCTCCAGCCCGCCATGACACCCACCTTTTCACTCCTCGCAAAAGGGCGGGTATGTTCTGGCTGATGATTGGACGCGCCTTCAGCGGCGTGGCGTTCCCCCCTTGCAGCACCTTTCAATCCCCCGAATTTTCACTGCTAGAGGCATTCGGTTGCAGTAGGATACGCAGCCCAGCCTCGATCCGATCAGCAAAGATCACGCCACATTCTCCTGGCAACCCGCTGCGCAGAGCGGCCTTCCAAACCTCCCATTGGAAGCTCCGCTCTGAAATCGTGCCGCAAAGCCGCTCGATGGCGAGCGAGGTCATCGCGTTGAACGCCGTGGCGTAGTGCTCGTAACGGGTGCCGTCGAAGAAATGATCGACTGCCCCTTCGGCGTCTGGCGCGTCGTCCTGCGGCTCCCGACTCATGCCACACCTCCCCGCTTGGCTTTCTTCATCCGGAGCCACGCGACAACCTCGGCCTCTTCCCAAGCCGTGATGGCTGCTGAAAGGTGAAAAGGTTGCGGAAAACCGGGTTCGGTACGCACCCAACGCCAGATGGTGGCGGGAGAGGCTCCAGTTAGATCACAAACTTTCCTGAGCCGAATGGCTCGCGTCGTTTCGGCTGTGTAGTCGCCTTCCCAGGTCATCGCAGGTCTCCATGAAACACCATGGAGCCCGATGTGCCAGCGCCTGGATTTTTCGTGCAAGGAGGCCTGGCCAACCGGAGACGGCAAGCTGCTAGATGACGCCGCGCTCTCGTCGTATGCGACCTATGTGCCGCCTCAGAGTTCTGAATTCCTGAGGAACGGCGGCCTGCCTCTGTATAATCTCAGTTGCGACAGCACTCTGGCTCAGTCGCGGGGTGCGAATTAGATCACCGTGGTCCTGCCACAACCATTGACGGGTCTGTTCCGCGACCGCCGCTCGCGCCGCGTTGTTGATTGCACGCTGCACAATCCCTGCTTTCCTGAGACCGTTTCCGGCTCCTTCCTTCCTTGCGAATTCGCCAACCTCGCGTCTACCAACCCAATCAGTGTTCACCCCCATCTCGCCCTTCGCATGCCGAACATGATCGGGGGCTAAAAGCAGCCAATCTAGGGGGTGGTTCTTTCGGGGCCTTCCCCTGGGCCGGGCTCCCGTTATTCCCATATCGATCGTCTCCGGGCTTCGATCGATACGACGTTCGATCCCGTACACCCGCAGACATGCCTCGCCCAATGCTCCATCATTGGTCGGCGCTGTTCCAACAGGTCCGTGCGATGATAAGCTGCCTCAGTCCTGTTAGCGATGGTGTGAGCCAATGCCTTTTCAGCAAGATCACGCGCATAGCCGTTCTCAGATGCCCAGTCCCGAAATGATGAGCGAAATCCGTGCGCCGTGGCGACTCGCCCTTTATCTCTGCTTGCGGCCTTCTGATCCCGTAGGAAGCTGGTCAGCACCATGTCACTCAGGACACCACCTCGCGGCGCGGGGAACACAAGGTGGCTATCGGGATGTGCTTTACGCTGGGCCTCCAGGACCTTCATCGCCGCTTCGCTAAGGGGGACGCGATGCTCAACTTTAGTCTTTAGGCGATGGGCAGGCACCGTCCACGTCCGCATCGACTCATCCACTTCATCCCAACGCATCGCCCGAGCCTCTCCTGACCGTGCAGCGGTCAAAATCACGAATTCCAGGAGTGCGCGCGTGACATTGGCTGGTCCCGAGCGAAGCGATGAGACGACGAAGTCAGGCACCGCCCGCCAATCCATTGCGGGCTGATGGCGCACGCGCTCTCGTTTGCCTGGCTGTCGGGGCAAGAGGTGGTCCACCACGTCAACCGGATTGCCCTGCACCATGCCGTTCGCCCAGCACCACTTCATGACTTTGTGGCATCGCTGCTTTAGGCGAGTGGCGGTTTCCGGCTTCGCTAGCCAGATGGGGCGCAAAAGGTCCGCAAAATCAGCCGGATTAAGCGCCGCAACCTTTTTCGCCCCGACCTTGGGGAAGGCATAGTCGCGAAGCGTATTGATCCATTGGTCTTGGTGCTTGGAATTTTTCCAGCCGTCCTTGCTGTCCTCATGAACCCGGCGCGCGGCTTGCTCGAAAGTAAGGACTTCGGCCAATGCCTTCCGTTCCGCCTTCTGCGCGCCACGTTCGTCAATCGGATCCTTGCCGTTGGCAATGAGTTGGCGCGCCAAGGTTCCCTTCATGCGCGCATCCGCAAGACCAACGTCGGGGTATGCGCCCATTCCCATATCCCGACGTTTGCCCGTCAGTGGCGAGACAAAGCGGAAAATCCATTTGCCTTGGCCCTTCTGGGCGCTGGGCTCGAAGCGCAGGCCCACAACCGACCCGTCCTGCATGGGCTTTCCGCCAGGCTGGGCCGCTTTGAGTTTTAAGTCAGTGAGCTGTGACACATCAACCCCACATTCAGCCCCACACAAATGGCAAGATTGGATGATGTCACATGAGATGAGGTAAATCAAAACCTTTAAAATATAATACGTTGTAGGTTGATTTTTGGATTAAGTGTTTGGCCGTTTTCATATTTTTGGCGGACACCCTGTCCGCCACCCTTCGCCTAGTTCCCGCCAGCGCCGCGACCGTCCGGGCGCCTCACGCCGTCGTGTCCGTCCCTGATCGGCGTGGTCAATTTCTGACTTGCGTCAGGGCCTTTGGGTGGACCGCTGTCCGGCGACTTGGGTGCGCCGCCATCCGGCTTGGGGCCGCTGCCACCCCCGCCCATCGACTTGGCGATGGCTGCCGAAGACAGGGATGTGGACAACAGAATCGTCATGGCAGGTGGCACTGTCGCTGCGAAACGGCCGCAATTTTGCAGAAAACGGCGTCGATCTTCGGCTGCATCAAGAAATGGCGGGTGTTCGGGCAAGGCTGCCTCCTCTAAATTCGTGCATGACCATATTAGCAGCAAGCCCCTGGGAGGACCTTTGCTAAGGTGGCGTATGACAAATGGCAGAGGTGGAAGTGGCCGCCCCATCCCTTAACCGGCGTTAAGGCGATGCCGGGCTCAAAATGCTAGGGTCCCGCCTGTCCACCGGGAGGTTGCGATGCCAGCTGACATTGATGCCCGTTATCTGTTCAGGCGGGCGCGGGAAGAAGCCGCGAAAGCCGACCAGGCCGCCGCGCGGCACGCTCCCGCGGCGGAGATCGCCGCGCATCGCGAACTGGCGCTGCGGTACAAGGTCAGGGCGCTGTCGATATCATGTCCGGACCAGGTGCTGCATGACGCCCTGGAACGCTATGATCCGCCGGGCGAGCCAGAGCCTCCGACGCGGCCGCATTGAGGCGCGATCCGAAGCGGTAGCCGGTCAGTAAAAAGCGCCCCCGAGCAAGGGACGCCGGGGGCGCGATCTGTATGCTGTCGGGCATCCAAATCGGCCGTCGATTAGCAGTAATCGGCTTTTCCGGCAATATATAATCGGCTGCTTTCCGTAGCGGCACGCCGTCATGGTGCGCCTGCCGCCAGGCTGGGGCAAAAAGACCGATTGAAAAGAATGTCCCGCATCTCGCATGATGCGCAGAGAGCGAGGGCATATCCATGACGATCGAAGACAATCACCTCCCGCACCAGCCGGGAACATGGCCGCGATTATCTGCGATCCAAACGGGAGCGAGAGGCCTGTGCCCACGCTGTGGCAAGGGGCATATCTTTCGCGGTTTCCTGACCGTACGCGATCATTGTGAATTTTGCGGGCTCGACTATTCCTTCGCAGATCCGGCCGACGGTCCGGCGGTGTTCGTCCAGTTGTTTGCCTGTGTGCCGGGCGTCATCTTCATCATCATGCTGGAGATTTTGGCCCGGCCACCGCTCTGGGTACATATCGCCGTGGGCATTCCGGTGCTGATACTGACGACGATATTGCCGATGCGGCCGATCAAGGGGTGGCTGGTCGCCGCGCAATATGTGAATCAGGCGCAGGAAGCCGGCACCGCGGATCTCTGGGCGAAGTTGCACGCGCAAGAGGCGGACAAGCGACGGGACCAGTGAGCGATCGGGCGCGGCCATGACCGGAGGTTGACAGGGCGCGCGTAAAGACCGTGAGACAAACGGTCGTTCCGCCCGCAAATCGGCGTCAGTTCGGACGCGCCATGGCCTAACGGCTCAATTCAGCGCCCCATGGCAGTGCTTGTACTTCTGGCCCGATCCGCAGGGGCAAGGTGCGTTACGGCTGATATCGAGATTGGCGAACTCACCGGCCAGCGCATCGCCAAGCCGCGGGCGCGGAATGGTTGTGGTAATTCCGATCCCTGCCCCATCGACATCGCTGCTGTTGTCATCGCCCGAGAAGGGATCGATATGCGTGGTGATGAAGTCGGGCAGAACGGGCAGTTCGAATTCGGGCAACGGTTCTTCCATACGGAACTGGATGCGCGCGATGGAGCCGGTCACATCCTCACGGATGTTCCCCAGCATGCGTTCGAACAGGGCGAAGGCTTCCTGCTTATATTCGTTGATCGGCGTCTTCTGGGCATAGGCGCGGAGATGCACGACCTGGCGAAGCGCGTCGAGTGTCGAGAGATGCTCTTTCCAGTGATGATCGAGGCTCTGGAGCAGAATGCTCTTTTCGATCATGTGCCAATTTTCGGGATCAATCTCCCTGACCTTTTCCGCCACGGCTTCGTCGGCGAGAGCTTTCAGGCGCTCTTCGATCATCTCGGGATCGACCGCGTCTTCCGCCAGCCAGGCATCGAAGTCCGGCTCCAGGCCAAGGATTTCAGCGGTCCGCGCCTTCAGGCGATCCATGTCCCACTGTTCCGGATAGGTCCCGGGCGGACAGGACGCACCGACCAGGTCATTCACCGTTTCATGGCGCATGTCCGTGACGACGTCGTCGACCGTATCGGCATCCATGATGTCGCTACGCTGCTCATAGATGACCTTGCGCTGGTCGTTCATGACATCGTCATATTCGACAACCTGCTTGCGGATATCATAGTTGCGCGCTTCGACCTTCTTTTGCGCGGTCTCGATCGCCTTGCTGAGCCATTTGGAAGGCGGCAGCGCTTCGCCATCCTCCAGATTGGATCGGATCATCTTGGCGAACATGGTGTCCGGCCCGAAGATGCGCATCAGATCATCGTCGAGGCTGAGGTAAAAGCGCGACAGGCCCGGATCGCCCTGACGGCCTGAACGGCCGCGCAGCTGGTTGTCGATGCGGCGGCTTTCATGACGTTCGGTGCCCAGCACGAACAGGCCGCCCGCCGCCAGCACTTCCTGTCTTTCGGCTTCGATCTCGGCATCGATCCGGCGGATGGCGGCTTCGCGCTCCGGCCCTTCCGGCATATCGCGCAGTTCATCCTCGACGCGGAATTCGAGGTTGCCGCCCAGCTTGATGTCGGTGCCGCGTCCAGCCATGTTGGTGGCGATCGTCACCGTGCCCTTGCGGCCCGCCTGGGCGACGATATGCGCTTCGCTTTCGTGGAAACGGGCGTTGAGCACGGCATGCTTCACCCCTTCCTGCGTCAGGAATTCAGACAGCATTTCCGATTTTTCGATCGAGACGGTGCCGACCAGAACGGGCTGCCCCTGTTCGGCGTGAACCTTGATCGTCTTGGCGATCCCCCGGAACTTGTCTTCCAGATTCTTGTAGAAGCTGTCTTCTTCATCGGCACGCTGCACCGGCCGGTTGGTCGGTATGGTGACGACGTTCATCTTGTAGATTTCGTAAAATTCCGTCGCTTCGGTCGCGGCCGTGCCGGTCATGCCGCCCAGTTTGGGATACATGCGAAAATAATTCTGGAACGTGATCGACGCCAGCGTCTGGTTTTCCGGCTCGATCTGGACGCCTTCCTTTGCTTCCACGGCCTGGTGCAGGCCATCCGACCAGCGGCGGCCGTCCATCATGCGGCCGGTGAACTCGTCGATGATGATGACCTTGTCGTCCTTGACGATATAGTCGATGTCGCGGCGGAACATGACATTCGCGCGCAGCGCCTGATTGACATGGTGAACGACAGCCGTGTTTTCGAAATCATAGAGGTTTGCGCCTTCGAGCAGGCCGGCATCCTCCAGCATACGCTCGATCTTTTCGGTGCCGTCTTCGGTCAGGGTGACAGAGCGCTGTTTCTCGTCCTTTTCGTAATCGGACTCATCGAGCCGTTTCACGATAGTATCAACGGCGACATAGAGTTCCGACTTGTCGTCGGTCGGGCCGGAGATGATCAGCGGCGTGCGGGCTTCGTCGATCAGGATCGAATCCACCTCGTCGACGATCGCGAAGTTGAACGGCCGCTGCACCATCGAAGCCCGGTCATACTTCATGTTGTCGCGCAGGTAATCGAAGCCAAGTTCGTTGTTCGTCGCGTAGGTGATGTCTGCGTGATAAGCCTCGCGCCGCTGGTCCTCCGACAGGTTCGGCACGATGACCCCAGTCGTGAGGCCAAGGAACCGATAAACCTGGCCCATCCATTCGCAGTCGCGCGTGGCGAGATAGTCGTTCACCGTGACGACATGGACGCCCTTCCCTTCCAACGCATTGAGGTAGGTGGCGAGCGTTGCGACGAGCGTCTTGCCCTCACCGGTGCGCATTTCGGCTATCTCACCGCGATGAAGCACGATGCCGCCGACCATCTGGACGTCATAATGGCGCTGCCCGAGCGTGCGCCTGGCCGCTTCGCGCACGGTCGCAAAAGCCTCAGGAAGCAGATCGTCCACCGTCTCCCCCTGGGCCAGGCGTTCGCGGAACCGCACGGTCTGGGCAGAAAGCTCCTCGTCGCTCATCGCCGAAATGCTGGGCTCGAAAGAGGCGATGCGCTCGACGATTTTACCCAGCGACTTGACGTAGCGGTCGTTGGACGATCCGAAGATGGACTTGGCGAGTGCGCCGAACATGCAGCTTCCTGACAATAGGGGGAGCGCGCGGCCCCTTTCGGGAGGCGCACATATGCGCCGCGATTTAGGCACGACACATCCGTTAGTCAATCGGAGCGCCGATAAAGCCTTGGCCCCTTCGCCGTTGCAAGGCGAAGGGGCTGCGAGCCTGCGCGGTACTTGCATTTCACGCCATATAGTCACGAAGAAACAAAGAGACGGGTCACACATACAGTATCGTCAACCTGCCCTGCGCCCGGCCGCGCGGGCGCATTGGTGCGACGCATGATTGACCCGCGCCACAGTTACGCTAAGCGGCGGGCATGACACAGGTCTCTCCGCTCGCTCCCGCCGCCTTTCCCGCCCTACCGTCCATCGCGGGCGTAACCGCACGCGTGGCGCGGGCGCGCTACAAGAATTGGGACCGTTGCGACCTTACCTATGTCGAGCTGGCGGAGGGGACGGCCGTCGCGGGCGTGACGACGCAGAGCAAATGCCCCTCTCCCGAAGTCGAGTGGTGCCGGGATGCCATCCCTCTTGGCTCCGCGCGGGCGCTGGTGGTGAATGCGGGCAATGCCAACGCCTTTACCGGCCATCGGGGGCGGGCCGCGGTTGAGGCCATCGCCGCCAAGGTCGCCCATCATCTGTCCTGCCTGCCTTCGGACGTGTTCATTTCTTCGACGGGCGTGATCGGGGTCCCCCTCCCGGCCGAAAAGGCCGAGGCGGGGCTGGATGCGGCGTTCGCGGCTGAACCTTGCGGGTGGGAAGAGGCCGCGAACACCATCGGCACCACCGACACCTACGCAAAGGGCGCGCGCACGTCGGCAATGATCGGCGACACCCGTGTCGAACTGGTCGGCATCATCAAGGGGTCGGGCATGATTGCACCCGACATGGCAACGATGCTGGGCTATATCTTCACTGACGCGGCCATCGAGCCCCAGCTCTTGCAGCAGATGCTCTCCACGGCGAACCGGCGGACCTTCTCGTGCATCACGGTGGATAGCGACACATCGACGAGCGACACTGTGCTGGCCTTTGCGACCGGCAAGGCAGGCAACGCGCCGCTCGCATCGATGGATGACCCGGGTACGGATGCCTTTGCCGCGGCGCTGGGCGACCTCTGCCTGCAACTCGCGCATCTGGTGGTGCGGGACGGCGAAGGCGCGACCAAGTTCGTGGAGATCACGGTCGAAGGCGCGGAAAGCGACGCCAGCGCGCATCGCATCGCGATGTCGATCGCCAACTCGCCGCTGGTGAAGACGGCGATCGCAGGCGAGGACGCAAACTGGGGACGCGTCGTCGCGGCGATCGGCAAGGCGGGCGAGCCTGCCGACCGCGACAGGCTGTCGATCCGCTTCGGCTCAACCCAGGTCGCGGCGCGCGGCCTCGCGGTCGAAGATTATGACGAAGCGCCGGTGGCAGCGCATCTCAAGGGGCAGGAGATTGTCATCGGCGTTGACCTGGGCCTGGGCGACGGGAGGGCCACGGTGTGGACCTGTGACCTGACGCATGGATATATCTCGATCAATGCGGATTATCGCAGTTGATGCCGTTTGAACTGCATCAGCCGGTGGTCGCGCTCATGCGCTCGGTGGGGCGTGACATCATCATGCCGCGCTACCGGAATCTGCGCGCCGACGAGATCAGCGAGAAGGCGGCCGACGACTTCGTGACCATCGCCGACAGGGAAAGCGAAATCCGGCTGGCTGAAGGATTGTCCGCGATCCTGCCGGAAGCGGGCGTCATCGGCGAAGAGGCTTGCGCCGCCGAGCCGGCCATCCTGGACCGCGCGGGACAGGGGCTCAACTGGATCATCGACCCGATCGACGGCACCGGAAATTTCGCCGCCGGGCGCCCGCCCTTCGGCGTCATGATCGCCCTAGTCGATGCGGGCACGACCCTTGCGGGGTGGATATTGGATCCGCTGACGGGCCGGTTGTGCCACGCCATCCTGGGGGCGGGAAGTCACATTGATGGCGAGCAGGTGCGTGCGCGCGAGTCCGGCAACGCCCAGCCGGTGGCTGCTCTCGCGGTCTATTTCATGACGCCCGAGGAGCGCGCCGACATCCAGCGGCGGTCGGAAGGCCAGTTCGCCCTTGTCGACATCCCGCGCTGTGCTGCCGAGCAATATCCGCGACTGGTGCTGGGGCAGAATGACGTGTCGGTCTTTTCCCGCACACTGCCCTGGGATCATGCGGCGGGGACGCTGTTCCTGAACGAGGCGGGCGGCTGCTGCCAGCGGCTGGATGGGACACCCTATGTCGTCGGGGATAGCCGGCGCGGGTTGTTGGGGGCATCGTCGCCCCGGCTTTGGGATGTGGCGGCCGAGACACTATTTCGGTGAGAGACCGATTGCGATGAGCCCCGGGGAAGGCAGCTTCGCCCCCTCCCCGGTTCATGGGATCAAAGAACGCTTTCGATCCAGCCCTTGAGCGCGCTCTTGGGTGCGGCTCCCACCTTGGTCGCTGCGGCTTCGCCATTCTTGAACAGGATCATCGTCGGAATGCCGCGCACGCCATATTTGCCCGGCGCATCGGGATTCTCATCGATATTGATCTTCGCGATCGTGACCTTGTCAGCAAGCTCTTCGGAAATCTCTTCCAAGGCCGGGCCGATCATCTTGCACGGACCGCACCATTCCGCCCAGAAATCGACGAGCACGGGCTTGTCCGCGTCGATAACGTCCGCCTGGAAGCTGAGGTCGGTGACTGCCTTGGTTGCCATATCTGATATCTCCTTCGATTGGCTGAGTATCTAGGGTGGCGGAGCGTTGGGCTCAACGGCCGATAAGGGCAAATTCTCCTGCGCGGGCAAATAGCCGGGCTTGTGCGCCGCCAGCAAGTCGGCCGGCAAGGCGATGAGACGCGGCGCGCTGGTGTAGAGCAGTCCCGCTTCGATCAGGCGATCGGGAAAGATCACCTGCAGCGCGGCGGCATAGGCCGCCATCTGACGGACATGGGCGAGCGGGACCTCCGCTGCAGACAGGGGCGCGACACGCCCTGTCTTGAAATCGATAATCTGCACCCTGTCGTCGCCGACGCAGAGGCGATCCACCGTGCCCGCGATGACCAGTTCGCCGACGACCGCCGCAACGGGCGCTTCCGCCAAAGCGGTCGGCCCGAACAGATCGGCGAAGCGCGGATCCTCGATGACGCGCAGCGCCTGGTCGATGACGTCATGGCGCAGGGCTGGGTCGGTTGCCCCCTGTTGCGCCAGCCAGCGATCGGCCCGGTCGCGGCGGTGCGCAGGCGACACGTCGGGAAGGCGCTCGAACAGGGCGTGAAGCCACCGTCCTCGCTCCGCCGCCTGGCGCATGGCGGGGGTGGGCGGCGGGTGCGGCACATCATCCTCGACCGGGGCGGAGGGCGCCAGCGGGCGCGGCGGGCGCGCTTCGGCCGGTGCCGGCTGGCGCAACCAGAGGGGTTCGGCATGGTCGCCGCGTTGGAAGGACGGCATCGGTTCGGGCGCGCGCGGCGGCAAGGTTTCTGTCCCCCGCCAGCGGCGGCGGGCGCCCCATAGAGGGTCCGCTTCCCAATCCGCACCAAGGCTAGCCAGCGCGGCGTCGACGGCAGTGAACCAGCTTTCCGGTTGCGGCTCTCCCTTTGCGCGTGGTCCCAGCGCGCCGGTGACGATGAGCTTTTCCTCCGCCCGGGTCAGCGCCACATAGAGCAGCCGCCAATGCTCTTCCCGCTCCGCCGCGCGCGCAGCCTCCAGAGCCCGGCCGATGACGCCTTGCCGCTCGGCCTTGCGCGGCGGCAGGATCGGCAAGCCGTTCCACAGAAGGGAGTCGGTGCGGTTCCCCGCGTCGGGATCCAGGCAGGCGTCGGCCAGGATGACGACAGGCGCCTGAAGGCCCTTGGCCCCATGCACGGTGAGCAAGCGGAGCGAGTCGCCCTGCGCGGCCGCGTCGCGCACAATCTCCACCTCGCCCCGATCGAACCAGTCGATGAAGCGCTGGAGTGAGGGATGATCGTCGCTCTCGAAGACGAGCGCGGCGTTCAGCAATTCCTCGATCGGGTCGGCGGCTTCGGTGCCCAGCCGTTCGATCAGGCGACGCCGCCCGTCCGTCGGCCCGGACAGGATTGCCTCCAGATAGCGGTATGGCGTGGTGAAATCTGCGCGCGCAAGAAGCTGTCGCAGGGGCGCCAGTTCGGCATCATCCAGCGTCTGGACCAGATGCCGCCACAGGCCGGTGCGTCGTCCGATGAGCCGGGCCATCAACTGCTCCTGCGACCAGCCGATCAGCGGCGACACCAGCAGCGAGGCGAGGTTCAGATCATCCTCCGGCTGCACCGCGAAACGCATCGCCGCGAGCAGATCGCGAACCGCGAGCGGCGCATTGAGCCGCAGGCGGTCGATCCCCGCCACCGCAACATTTTCCTCATACAGACGCGCCACGATCAGCCGCGCGAGTTCGCTGCGGCGGCGCACGAGTATCATGATGTCGCCGGCGGCGATGGGGCGGCCCCGGCTTTCGAGCATCATGCCTTCGTCGATCCACCCGCGAACCTGCCGCGCGATCGACTGCGCCAGGAGTCTTTCCTGGTCTGCCGCCCAGTCTTCCTCGCCATCAGCGGCTTCGGCGAGGCCAGAGACGGTCGGCTTCCACAGCAGCACTTCGCCCGGAAACGGATTGGCGCTGACATGGCGGACATCACCCCGGGTCAGGCCCAGCCGACCGGCGCCGAGCGTCGCGATCGTGCGATCGACAAGATCGAGGACCGCAGGGGTGGAACGGAAGCTGCGTTCGAGCGACAAGTCATGGAACAGATGGTCGGCGGCCTCGGCGTGGCGCTGGAACGCGATCTGCGCCGCAGCGAAAGCCTGCGGACTGGTGCCCTGAAAGCCGAATATCGCCTGCTTGAAATCGCCGACGGTGAAGATGGTGCGAACCTTGTCGCCCTTGGCACCTTCGCCCGCGAAGAATTCGGCCGCCAGGGCCCCGACGATCTCCCACTGGCTGACATTGGTGTCCTGCGCTTCGTCGACCAATATATGGTCGATGCGCTGGTCGAGCTTGTAGCGGATCCAGTCGGCGATGCCTGGCTGCGACAGCAGCATCGCGGTCCGGGCGATGAGATCGTCAAAATCCACGGCCCCGGCCAGCTGCTTCGCATCGGCATAAGCGCGGGCATAGGAACGGCCGGCATGGAGGGCGGCGCCCAGCAGTTCGGCATATTGAGCGAGCGCCTGAAGGCCGAGCAACTCCGCGCAGCGACCGTGCAGGCGTTCGCTGGCCTCGACATAGCCGTCGATCGGCGGAATCCAGCCCTTGGCGGAAATAAGGTCGCCGTCCGCCTTTGCCCAGGCGCCATGAAGGTCGCGCAAGCCGCTGGCCCGGGCCGCCGGCGGGAGGGCGCGCCAGCGAGCGATGCGCTCGCACCGGTCGACCGCGCGGCCCGTGGCCCAGTCGGCATTGGCCTGCGCCACCCAGGCGAGGGTGCGCATGTCGAAAACATCGTCGGCACATTGGCGAGCAAGATGATCGGCAATGTCGCCTTCCGGCAGGCCAAGTTCGCTTTGCAGCCAGCCGGAAATATCGCCCGGAAGCTGGTCGAGCGCGTCGGCTCGCGACGCGCAGCGCAGGAGGAACTGCTCCGCCCCGCCCTCGCCAAGACGCAGGCTGATCGCCTGGATCGCCTCAATCAGCGCACCGTCTCCCTGTTCCTGCGCGCGGACGACAATGTCGGCCAGGGTCTGGCGCGCAAGGGCCCCCTGTTCGCGCTGATCGAGCGGGCGAAAGCCGGGTGGAAGGTCGGCCTCCAGCGGGAAGGCGGTGAGCAGTTGTTGGCAGAAGCCATGAATGGTCTGGATACGCAGGCCGCCGCCGGTCGCTTCCAGCACCTCGGCAAAGAGCCGTCGGGCGCGATCACGGGCTTCGGGGCCGGACTCCTCGTCCAGCGCCTCCAGATCGCGGAACAGGTCCCCCTCCTCCATCTGTACCCAGGCAGCCAGGCGGTCATGGATGCGATCCGCCATTTCCGCTGCGCCAGCCTTGGTGAAGGTAAGGCAGAGGATATTTTCCGGTCGCACACCCTGCAGCAGCAGCCGAAAGACGCGCGCGGTCAGGACATGGGTCTTGCCGGTGCCGGCCGATGCCGACAACCACACATGCGCATCGGGCTGCGCCGCGCGGGCCTGATCGCCCAGCAGCTTCTGAAGGGGGGTCGCCTTTCTAGCCATCGTCGCGGCCATACCATTCTTCCAGCCGCATAAGCTGGTCGTAGTCGCCATAATTGGCGACTTCCGGATTGACCTGAGCGGCGAAGGGGGAGTCCCCGGTCAGATAGGCGCCAGCGACCTGCTCGAACCGGGCATGGACCCATGACGTGAAATCGGCGGTGATGATCTTGTCCCGCTTGCCCATCGGATCGACGGGGCTGTCGCGATAGCCAAAGGCGTCATTCTTCTTGGCGAGCGACCAATATTCGAAGCAGCCTGCGACTTCAGACGCCGCAGTGCCGGGAAAACCGCCCTGCTCCGCGATCAGGCCCAGAAGGCCAAGTTGCAGCGCGTAGCCGGCGCGTACCTGCCTTGCGCTTGGCGGCTTGCCGGTCTTGTAATCGACGATGCCGAGCGTGCCGTCGGACATCCGATCGATGCGATCCGCCTTGCCGGTCAGGGTGACGCCGGCAATGTCGGCCCGGCCTTCCGCCTCTACCGCCACGATCGTGCGACCAGCCGCCTGATCCGCGAGCACTTCCGCCGCGATCCAGCGCACCGCCTCGACCAGCCGGGGTTGCCATAGCGCCTTGAGCAGCGGATGAATTTCCGGGCGATCAAACATCGCGCGGGCGCGCGCTTCCAGATCGGCAGGATCACGGGCTGACTCGGCCCAGTGCTGAAGGATTTCATGCACGGCCGTGCCACGCCAGGCCGGGCCGGCGTCAGCGTCCACCGGATCAAGGCGAGCGAGGCGCAGAATGCGCTTCGCGTAGAAGGCGTAAGGGTCGGCCTTCAGTCGGTCGACATCCGTAACCGGGATCAACCGGGGCCGCACCGATGCAGGGGGCTTTGGCGCGGGGCGGACGGCGGGGCGTTGCCGGTCAGGGCGATCAAGCGCTTGCGCCAGCGCGGCATAACGATCGGCGGACTTCCATTGCGGCCCGGCCATCGCCTTCAGCCGAAGCCAGAAACGGGACGCGACGGCGGGACCGCCCGCCCCCCGCCGGGCGCGCGTGATGAGTATCTGCGGCGCCCCCAGCGCGCTGGCGAAATCATGGGCGGCAAGACCTATACGGGTTTCAAGGCCTGGCAGGCCAAGCTCCTTGCGGATCCGAGGCGCGAGCCAGGGATCGGGCGCGGGCAAGCCGGGCCAGGTGCCTTCGTTGAGGCCGGCGAGGATCATGAGGTCCGCCTGCACCAATCGGGCCTCGATCAGGCCGAGGATGGCGATGCGGGGATGGCCGCCCTGTGGCAGGCGCACCGAAATGCCGCCCAGCATATGGTCGAGCAATTGGGGAAGCGCGCGGATGTCGGCGTGCGGTGGACCTTCCCCGGCCGCTTCCTCCATTTCCGCGAACAGGTCGGCGGCGGCGTGACCCTGATGCCCGGACCAGACGGCGTCATGGGTAAGGGCGCCGGCCTGCTCGCGGATGATCGCGAGTTGCTGGGCAAGCGTGGGACTGCCTGCGAACGCCAGCTCCAGCGGGGCCAGCAAGGCGCGGGCCTGCGGCCACCAGTCGCGGACAGCGGCGCGCAGCACGCGCTGGCGGTCTTCCCCTTCGCTTTGAGCGACAAGCAGGTCGATGCCCGCCAGCCCCGCGGCCGGCCGTGGGCCGCGCAGCAGCAGGTCAAGCGAGCGCACGCCGTCCAGCCATGCGAGCCGCCCTTCCCCGCGCATCACCAGCGGATGCTTGAGCAGGGTCAGCAAGGCGACGGGGGCGAAGCGTTCCGCAGCAGCCTCCGCCATCGCGATCAGCAGGGTTCCGGGCGGCAGACGCGAAAGGGGTTGGCCGGCGGAATCGTCCGCCTCTATGCCCCAGCGCGCCAGATGCGCCGACACGCGCGTGGCAAGTTGCCGATCCGGCGTCACCAGCGCGGCGGTGCGCTCGGGCGTTTCGACCGCTTCGCGCAAGGCGATGGCGATGGCCTGCGCTTCTTCTCCTGGCGTCGCGACCTCCAGCGCTTCCACGCCCGCCAAGGAACGGTCCGCTGTCTTGAGATGGCGCCAGCGGCTGGTCAGGCGTGGCGGCAGCATGGCGTTGGAGATGTTACGGCTGCGGACGGCGCGCGCATCAAGGTTGCTGCCCCAGCGCCAAAGCGCAACGTCGTCGCGGGTCACGCTCATCCGGTCCAGCAGCAGCTTCAGCGCATATTGCGGATGGGTTTCGTGGCCCGGTCGCGCGCGGCCGGTCAGCGCGTCCGGCTCAAAGGGGCCGATCGCATCCCAGGCTTCGCTGTCCATTTCCTGGTCGAGCCCCGCGAAGATCACGCTGCCCCCCGGCATGACGGCAATGCGACGCAACAATGCCGCGACTGCGGGCGCCGTCGTCGAAATGCCGGCAGCGATCGTGAAGACAGGGGGCGGCTGCTCCGCCCAGCGCGCCGCTACGCGATCGAACAGCCGGTTGCGCCGATCCGCAAGATCGATGAGGCCCAGCCGCGCCAGTTCCTCCGGCCAGCGCCGCATCAGAATGGCGAAGAGATCAAGCGACCGCTGCCAGTGCGCGGAAAGCTCCTCGGTGATCGCAAGGTCGCCAAGCGCGCCGACAGGCACCCTCTCGACCTGCATCTGGTCAAGCACGGCGCCAAGCGCATGGCCGAGCTTGAGCGCCTGACCAGCATCGACGGGATGGCTCGAAGCCTGTTGCACCAGCCGCGCCAGGATCATCTGGCGGCGCATCGGGGTAATGGCGGGCGGAATCGCATCCCCCTCGCCCAGCGGGTCGAGCGCGCCGCCGACCTGCTCCCCCAGATCCGGATCGCCGATCGCGACAAGGCGCGGCAGCAACAGGCCCTTTTCCGATTTGCGGACGAAAGCGTCGCTGACGGCTCGAACGGCACGATGACTGGGCAGCAGGACCATGCCCTGGGCCAGCCGGAGCGGATCGCCGCCATGCTGGGCAAGGATCCCCGCCACGAGCGCGTCGGAAAAGGCGCGATGAGCAGGGATGGTGAACAGGGCTGGCCGGGCGCGATCACCCATGAGCCAGGAAGGATTCCACATAGGGAATGGCGCGGGGGGTGCCCACGTCGAACCACAGCCCCTGATGCGAAACGCCGTACAGCCGCCCGGCTTCTATCGCCCGGTTCCAGAAGACATTGGTCGAAAAGACATCAGAGGGCGGGTCGACCAGCAGCCGGGGCGACATGATCTGAACGCCAGTGAAGACGAACGGCGCGACATGCGATGCCTTGCGGCGACTGAGGCGCCCGGCCGCGTCCATGTGGAAGTCCCCAGGCCCGCTGTGGCAATGGGCGCGCGCCAGCGGCACCAGCAGCAGCAGCGCATCCATCCGTTCGGGATCCCAGAGGCGCTGCATCATGCCGATCGTTTCCTGCGGGCCGTCGATCCACAGATTGTCGCTGTTGGCGCAGACAAAGGGTTCGTCCCCCAGAAGCGGCCGGGCGTGGATGAGTCCGCCCCCCGTTTCTAGCAGCTTGGGCCGTTCGTCCGAGATCAGCACCTCCAAGTCATCGCGATAGGCGCCCAGATGCGCTTCAACCGTGTCCGCGAGATAATGGACGTTGACCACGACCTTGCGGATGCCTCCGGCGGCGAGGCGGTCTAGCGCATGATCCATCAGCGGCTTCCCCGCGACCTTCACCAGCGGCTTGGGACGGGTGGCCGTGAGCGGACGCATCCGTTTGCCAAGTCCCGCCGCCATCAGCATCGCCGTGTCGATCATAGCGGCGCCTGATCCTGCAGCGCGCTATGGCGCTTGTCGGCGGGAATGTTCGCCGCGAACCACTGCGCAACCGGGGCCAATGCGGGATGGGCGAGGTCACGCTCCAGCAGGTCCCACATGCGCGGCAGGAAGGAGAGGTAGCGCGGCTTGCCGTCGCGCTTCCACAGCCGGGTGAAGATGCCGATGATCTTGGCGTTGCGCTGCGCGCCCAGCACGGCATAGGCCGCATCGAAATCGGCAGGCGGGTTCGCGACGGCGCGATAATGCGCTATCATCGCTGCCTCGACGTCAGGCGATACGTCCCGGCGGGCATCCTGCAACAAGGATACGAGATCATAGGCGGGATGGCCGGCGAGCGCGTCCTGAAAATCGAGCAGACCAAGGCCCCGCGCCTCGGGCCGGTCGATCAGCATGATATTTTCGGCATGATAGTCGCGCAGCACCGTCACGGGCGGACTCCTGGACTGTTCGACCAGCGGCAGGACGGCGTCCCAAGCGCGGCCATAGCCTGCTGCATCGACCGGAAGATCGATCGCGGGGCAATACCACTCCGTCAGCAGGTCCGCTTCCCGCTGATAGACGGCGCGGTCATAAGACGGCAGATCGGCGGCGGGCAGGCGGTGGAGATCGGCAAGCAGGTCCACCGCGCGGGCATAGACGTCCGGTTCATTGGAAGGATGCTCGTCCAGATGTTCCTTGACGCGCAGATCGCCGAAATCCTCGATCAGGACCAGCCCGTCGTCGAGATCGCGCGCCAGAATGCGCGGCGCGGCAAAGCCCTGCCCCGCCAGATGCTCGGCGATGGCGATGAACGGGCGCGGGTCTTCATGCGGTGGCGGCGCATCCATCAGGACGGCTCGGCGCGCACCATCGATAATGCGAAAATAGCGGCGGAAAGAGGCGTCACCCGCCAGGGGAACAATCGCGGCATGCTCCCAGCCCGCTCGCGCGAGAAAGGCGGGGGCTGCGGCGGGCGGGATCATATCTGCGACCATCGCTCCGTCCAAGCGTCCGGCACGCGCGCTGTCAAGCGCCTAGCGCCGTCGGGTTCGATGTCGATGCGCAGCCGAAGCGCGTCCGGCCAGGCGCCTTCTCCCAGCCGTTCAGGCCACTCGACGATCAGCAGGCTGTCCGAGAGATAGTCGTCAAGCCCAAGTTCCTCGGCGTCCTGCGGCCCGTCAAGCCGGTAGAGGTCCACATGGGCGACAGGCATGCGAACGTCGGGCACGTCATAGGGCTGGACGATCGCGAAGCTGGGACTCGGCGCCTCCTCTTCCAGACCCAGCGCTTCCAGCAGGCCGCGCGCCAGGGTCGTCTTGCCCGCGCCCAACCCGCCCTCCAGCGCGATGACGTCCCCGATCCGCGCATGGGCGGCGAGACGATGGCCCAGCGCCAGCATAGCCGCTTCGTCGGCCAGGATGACGGCGGCTTCAGCCACGGGGCAGCTCGATCACCGCCATGGTCCCCTGACCCGGCTCCGACACGAGCTGAAGGCTTCCGCCATGGGCCTCCGCGAACTGCTTGGCGAGCGGCAGGCCGATACCAGTCTTTTCCCCGCTGCGTGCCTGTTCCGCGCGCGCGGCGGCGTCGAAGATCGTCGCCTGTCGGTGACTGCTGATTCCCGGGCCATTGTCCGACACGACCAGTCGCGCGCTGCCGGCATCGCCATCGCCGTGCAGCAGAACGCGTGCGCCCTCGCCGCTGTAGCAGACCGCATTTTCGAGCAGATGATCGAGCGCCTGGCCGATCCGCCGGCTGTCGCCCTGCACAGTGCCCAGCGTGGCATGCAGTGACAGAGCAAGGTCGATGCCCTTGGCCGCTGCGTCAGCCTTGATACGTTCGACACTTTCCCTCGCGAGTTGAGCGAGGTCGACCGGCGCGCGATCGATCGGCAGGGTGCCCGCCTCGCCCTGCGTCAAGTCCAGCACATTGTCGATCAGCATCGCCAGACGCTTGGTGCTTTGCAGGATACCGTCGACATAATCCTTGGCAGATTCGCTGAGTTCGCCGGCATAGCCCGCGCTCATCATCTCGGCAAAACCGGCGATGGTGGTGAGCGGCGTGCGCAGCTCATAGCTCATGTTGGTGACAAAGGCCGTCTTGACCTTGTCCGCCTGTTCCAGCGCATCATTGCGGTCGCGCAGCACCTGTTCGACCCTACGACTGTCGGTCACGTCCAGCATGGTGAAAAGGGCATTGCCGTCGGGCAAAGGGATAGCCGCGAATTCAAAGATCCGCCCATCGGCGAAGCCCACATGGCCGACGCGCTGCTTGCGCTCGACCGTGGCGGTGCGAACCAGTTCGCGGACGAGATTGGCCTGTTGCGGCTTTGCGAGGCGCGACTGGACCGCGCGCATCAGATCGTCGATGCGCGGATGCTGCGCCAGCAAATCCTCCGAAATTTCCCAGATGGTGCGGAAACGGCTGTTCCAGAGCGACAGTCGGCCGTCGGAGGAAAAGACGCCGATCGATTCGAACAGATTGTCGAAGGTTGCGGTACGCACGCGCAACAAGGTGTCACGTGCGCTCGACAGTTGCACCTGCTCGGTGCGATCCTCAAAGATGAGGAGCAAGCCGCCGTCGGGCAGCGGCTGGGCATAGACACGCAGGTGCGTGCCGTCGGCAAGCAGCCAGTTTTCCTCGCGTGGATCGGGGGAGAGGAACCATTCGCGACGTTCCGCCCGCCAGGCGGGGAAGTCACGATGCTCGGGCAGCCGACGCGCCTCGCGCATGCGGTCGAGCACGCGTTCGAACGCCGGCTGATCCGCCAGATGCTCCTGATCGAGGCCGAACAGGCTCATGAAGGGCTGATTCCAGAAACGCAGGGTCCGGTCGGGTCCGAAGCGGGCGACGCCGGCGGACAAGCGGTCAAGCAAATCGCGCTGCGCCGCTTCCAGCCGGCGATGTTCGACCCGGGCCTGTTCCAGCTCATTCTGGTCCATCGCGAAACCGGCCACCCCCGCCTCCCCCAGTGGGACGTCGACCACGCGCATGGTCCTGCGCTCGCCATCGATGGTGGCGGGCACCATGCGCTCGACAGCTTGGCCTTCGCTGAGCGCCTGTTCGGCAGCCGCCTGTGGCGTCAGCCCGCCGACCGCCTCCACCAGTTCGGTGCCGCTGGCGATGACCTCGCCGGCATTTTCGCTATCGACGGCGCGGACATAAGCCGCGTTAACCAGACTGAGGCGCATGTCACGGGTGCGGTGCCACATCGGGAAGGGCGCAGCTTCAACCAGGCCCGCTAATGCCTCCAGCGCCTCGCGCAGTTGTTCGACCCTGCCCCTGAGCGCCTGGATTTCAGACTGGCTGTCGGTCGCGTCGAAGATCCAAAGCGTGACGCCGCCGCTTTCCGCAAGCACCGGACCCGCAGGCGCGCCACGGACCAGCAGCAGGCGGGACGATCCCAGACCGCGCACCGGCAGCGCGAAGCTGCGGCCAGCGCGCTGCGTCGCCGCGATTTCTTCGGCCAGGGCGGCAGCATCGTCGGGTTCAAGCCCCCCGTCGGGCGCAGTCAGTTCTGAAACGAAAGCCGGGCCACGATCCTTGCCCAGCCATTTGGCCAGGCGATCGGCAGCCTCGATCCGCCCATCGGGATGGATAATCACGGGCGCGGCGGGAGCGGAGGCGAGCAGGCTCGAAAGGCGGTCGAACTTGCCCTGCGCCTGCCTGCCTTCACGTCGCATCCGCTGGCCGGTCGAAAGCGCCCATATCGAAGCGGCCAGCCATCCGGCCAGCACGATGCCCAACATGATGGCGGCAAAGGGGGTCAATGACGTCATCGCGCCTGCTCGCCCCCCATCTCGATCCGACCGCCCCTCTGCATGATTATCAAGGGACTAACCCAAGTCGAAAGCAGCGTGAAGCGTTCAGATACAAAGAATTGCCGGCAGACATAGAAAAAAGGGGAGGCCCTCGCCTCCCCTTCGTTCCGCTTAGTAGCGGTAGTGGTCCGGCTTGAACGGGCCTTCCGCCGACACGCCGATATAGGCAGCCTGCTTCGGCGTCAGCTTGGAGAGCTTCACGCCCAGCTTTTCGAGGTGAAGCGCGGCGACCTTCTCGTCCAGGTGCTTGGGCAGCACATAGACCTCGTTCTTATACTCGCCCGACTTGGTCCACAGTTCGATCTGCGCCAGCACCTGGTTGGTGAAGGACGAGGACATGACGAAGCTCGGGTGACCGGTGGCGCAGCCCAGGTTCACCAGGCGGCCCTTGGCCAGAACGATGATCTTCTTGCCGTCGGGGAACTCGACCTCGTCGACCTGCGGCTTGATCTCGGTCCACTTCATGTTGCTAAGGCCCGCAATCTCGATCTCGCTGTCGAAATGGCCAATGTTGGAAACGATCGCCATATTCTTCATCGCCCGCATATGATCGACGGTGATGACGGCTTCGTTGCCGGTCGCGGTGACGAAGATGTCGGCGCGACTGGCCGCTTCTTCCATCGTCACGACTTCATAGCCTTCCATCGCCGCCTGCAGCGCGCAAATGGGGTCAACTTCGGTCACCAGCACACGGGCGCCGCCGTTGCGGAGCGAAGCGGCCGAGCCCTTGCCGACGTCACCGAAACCGGCGACGCAGGCGACCTTGCCGGCCAGCATGACGTCGGTGGCGCGACGGATGGCGTCGACCAGAGATTCCTTGCAGCCGTAGAGATTGTCGAACTTCGACTTGGTGACGCTGTCGTTGACGTTGATGGCCGGGAACGGGAGCTTGCCCTTCTTCGCCAGTTCATAGAGGCGGTGGACGCCCGTGGTGGTTTCTTCCGAGACGCCCTTGATGGCGGCAACCGTCCTGGTGAGATATCCGGGACGCTCGGCGAGGAAACGCTTGAGCGTCGCGACGAAGATTTCCTCTTCCTCATTGCCGGGCGTGAACAGCTCTTCCCCGGCCTCGACGCGGGCGCCCCACAGTGCGAACATGGTAGCGTCGCCGCCATCGTCCAGGATCATGTTGCAGGTCGTGTCACCCCAATCGAAGATGCGGATGACATAGTCCCAATATTCCTCCAGCGTCTCGCCCTTCACGGCAAACACCGGAATACCGCGCGCAGCGATGGCCGCGGCGGCATGGTCCTGGGTGGAAAAGATGTTGCACGATGCCCAGCGGATTTCCGCGCCCAGTTCTGCCAGCGTCTCGATGAGGACGGCGGTCTGGATCGTCATGTGCAGCGACCCGGTGATGCGCGCGCCCGTGAGCGGCTTTGAGGCGCCGAATTCCTGGCGGAGCGCCATGAGGCCCGGCATTTCGGTCTCGGCGATCTCAATTTCCTTGCGACCAAAGCCGGCAAGGCTGATGTCGGCGATCACATAATCCTGCGCCTGGGTGGCGGGAGCGGTGGCCACGAGCGTGTCTCCATTGCTTCAAACTGAATGGGCCGCTCAAAGCCATGTCCAAGCGGCGGCGATGGCCTGCGCCTTACCAACCGCCGCCGTCCAAGGCAACTCAATATAAAGTTTTCTTTATGTTAGTTTCCAAGACGGGATGCGACCGTGACCGGAGCCTGTGCGTCGCGCTCGCGGTCCCTGCCCGCGACCGCTATGACGACATCGCAGCGGGCGCCGGAGAGATGCGGCGCAACGCCGGCCGCGTCGGCCAGCTCCAATATCGCGGAACGGGTGGCGGGCAGCGCGTTGGCGGCATCCGTGATCGACTGCAGGTCACGGCAGGCAAGCCCATCCGCCCCGGCGCCATAGACGTTCGCCAAACCGGTGACGTAATTGTCATAGGCGCCGAGCGCGCCCAGCGGCCCGGCTGCGGAGCGGAAATGTTCGCGCAGTTCATCATTGACCTGGGTCAGCGCCTCCCGCTTGTCGTGGATAAAGCGGTTATAGGCAGGCAGGAAATTGTTGCCGGTCGACCGGCAGCGCAGCGCCGATACCATCAGCATCATTTCGAAGTCGCGGATCTGAGCGGCTTCCACCTCGACGGGTTTCCAGCAAGACGCGGCGTGGGCCGGCGCGAGCGGCAGCATCGCGGCAAGCGCCGCGGCGAGAATTTTCTTCATGAATGTAACCCCCGAACAGTCCCTGAAACGGAGGGTGCGCCCGTCCGCTTGCCGCGATGTCAACGGACAGGGTTAAGCGGCTTTTATCGCCATCGGTTCAGTTACGGAGCGAGAACAAGCCACGCCGGCAGCCATCGTTTCGCGGCGGAACCCGATTCCAGCGTCGCCGCGCGACCGCAGTTTCAGGCCGAGCCGGCTCCGCTGACCAGATGAGAGGCATCGACTCCGGCGGCGGCATAGGCGGCCGCCCATTTGCGCTCCGCCGGCACGTCGAACAGAATATCTGCCTGGCATTCCGTGGGAAACCAGCTCTCGCCGGTCATCTCGCGGTCGAGCTGCCCCGCGCCCCACCCGGCGTAGCCCAGCGCGACGACGTAGCGACTCGGCCCCTCTCCTTCCGCGATCGCCTTCAATATTTCGAGCGAGCCGGACAGGCCCCAGTCCGGGCCGACCGGGACCATGTCGTGGCCTGTCCAGTCGAGCGAGTGAAGAACAAAGCCGCGACGCGGCTCCACGGGGCCGCCGCGCAACACCGGCCCGTCGGGGATGTTGCGCGCATCGATATCGAAGCTTTCGAGCAGGTCATGCAGCCCGACCCCGTCAATCTCTTCACTGACGGCGATGCCCAGGGCGCCATTTTCATCATGGACGCAGATGGCGATGACGGAATGATCGAAGCGCATGTCCTCCATGCCCGGCAGCGCGAGCAGGAACTGACCGGCATAGGAACGAGAATGGTCCATGGCCCTGACTATACGCCGCTCAGCGCGCTTGCCAATGGCAGGCTGTCGCCCGGACAAGGCGGCGCGGCACATAAGCGGGCCTTGACAGCGCGCAGTGCAAGGCCGACTTGCCGCGCTTCACAGGTTAGGAGACAGACGATGACCATTGCCAAGGGCGATCGCATCCCCAGCACCAGCTTCACCACCATGACAGAGAATGGCCCCGAAACGGTGGCATCGGACGCTTATTTCGCCGGTCGCACCGTTGCGCTCTTCTCCGTCCCCGGCGCCTTCACGCCGACCTGTTCGGCCAGGCACTTGCCGGGCTTCGTCGAAAAGTCGCAGCAGTTGAAGGAAAAGGGCGTCGACGAAATTGCCTGCACTGCCGTCAACGACGTGTTCGTGATGGCCGCCTGGGGCAAGTCGGCTGCCGCGGACGGCAAGGTCACGATGCTTGCCGATGGGAATGGCGACTTCGCCAAAGCCGTGGGCCTCACCATGGACGGCAGCGGTTTCGGCCTTGGCACGCGCGGCCAGCGCTTCTCGATGCTGGTGAAGGACGGCGTCGTGACCGAACTCAACGTCGAGCAGCCGGGCGACTTCAACGTCTCCTCGGCCGACCATCTGCTCGGTCAGCTCTGATCCGGAAAAGCCGCGCGCGCGTCGCCAGGGCGCGCGGCCCCTTATACTTTCGTCGGCAACATAAGTGCGGTAGCAAGAAGCGATGACGGACAGCATCGGCCGCGCAACCGTAGCGCACCTCGAACAGCTTTATCAGGCCTCCATCGGAAATCTACGCGGGGCAATGCAGGCTTACGCCCGGGACGGCAGCGTCCCACCTCCGGAGGCCAAGGCGGACCGTCGCTTCTGCTACCCCGAGTTGCGGATTGCCCATCATGCCGAAACCGACGCCCCACCACCGGGCCGCTCTTTCGCCCGATTGTCGAAGCCCGGCCTCTATGTAACGACAGTCACCCGACCGGCGATGTTCGGCGACTATCTCGCCGAACAGATCGACCTGCTTGTTCGGGATTATGGTGTGGAGGTGGAGGTCGCGCTCAGCGATCAGCAGATCCCCTTCCCCTATGTGTTGGACGGGCTGGACATCAGCGCGCTCGATGGCACCCCGCCGACCGAACTGGCGCGCCATTTTCCCGCGACAGAACTGGCGGCAATTGGCGATGAGATCGCTGATGGATTGTTCATGACCGACGCCGAGGGGCATCGCCCGCTGGCGCTGTTCGACGGATTGCGCACCGACTTCTCCCTGGCGCGGCTCAAACATTATACGGGCACACCGGTCGAGGATGTTCAGCGCTACATTCTGTTCACCAACTATCATCGCTATGTCGACGAATTCGTCGCGTGGGCTTGCGCCGAGCTGAAGCGCGACGGGTCGCCCTACACGGCCCTGTCGGGCGCTGGCGGAGTCTATGTGACGGCCGAGACCGCCGATCCGGCACGCATGATCGCCGACAGCGCCTGGCGGAAGCACCAGATGCCCGCCTATCATCTGATCGCACCCAACCGCAGCGGCATAACGCTGGTCAACATCGGCGTAGGTCCCGCCAATGCCAAGACGATCTGCGACCATCTGGCGGTCATGCGGCCGGAGGTCTGGTTGATGATCGGCCATTGCGGCGGTCTGCGGCCCAGCCAACGGATTGGCGACTATGTGCTCGCGCATGCCTATCTGCGGGACGACAAAGTGCTGGACGACATGCTGCCGCCTGAGATCCCCGTGCCCGCCATCGCCGAAGTCCAGGTGGCCATGGCGAACGCGGCCGAAGCGGTGCTGGGCGGCAATGATCGCGAAGACTTCAGGCGCCGGCTGCGCACGGGCACCGTCGTCACCACTGATGATCGCAACTGGGAACTGCGCTATTCCAGTTCGGCCCTGCGCTTCAGCCTCTCACGCGCGGTGGGTATCGACATGGAATCGGCCACGATCGCCGCGCAGGGCTATCGCTTCCGCGTTCCCTACGGCACGCTGCTCTGTGTGTCGGACAAGCCGATCCACGGCGAATTGAAACTGCCGGGTCAGGCCAATCGCTTCTATGAGGAAGCGATTGCTGGTCACCTGCGCGTGGGGCTGATGACCTGCGAACTGCTGCGGCAGGAAGGGCCGAAACTGCACAGTCGGAAGCTGCGCGCTTTCAACGAACCGCCGTTTCGCTAGACCGCAAGGGTCATTCACTCAGGAAGTCCACCATGGCCTGCCCCAGCTCCTTGCGGGTGACGGCGTTCATGTGGTTGCCCGGAATTTCCAGATAGCGGCCATGGGGCAGCAGTTCGGCAAGCTCCTGAGCAACGCCATTGTCCCGGTCGTCGGCCCCACAGATGACGGCTGTCGGCTGAGCGAAGCCAGCGATCGTCTCGGCGGGCGTGTCGGCAAAGCTATTGATGATGTTCAGCAGCGCGACCGGATCGCCCTTGGTGGTCTTGAGGAAAGCCTCCGTCATCCATTCGGACGTGCCGCGCTCGAAGGTGCCCAGGTTGGTCAGGACGTTGCGATAATAGCCGCCGCGATCGAGCGTTTGGACAAGTCCCCGCAGGCCCATCCCCGCGAGGATCACACGACGGGGACTCGCGCCACGCGCCAGCATGCGCACTGTCGTCCGTGCGCCGAGCGAATAGCCCCCGAGGTCATAATCGGTAAGACCAAGCTGATCGACCAGCGCCAGATTATCGTCTGTCAGCGCGTCGACGGGATAGGCGGCAGGGTCATGCGGCTTGGCGCTGTCGCCATGGCCACGCAGGTCCGGCATGATCAGGCGGAACCCGGCGCCCACGAGCTTTGCCGCATGGCCATAGCGGATCCAGTTTGTCCAGGCGTTCGAGAAATAGCCGTGGATCAGCACCAGATCGCGCCCTTGACCCGCCACGTGCACGGCGATCGGCAGGCCGCCCAGTCCCTTGATCTCCAGCTTTTCGATGGCGAGGTCGGTCATGCGCTACTCCTTGGCTGGTCGCCGGATATGGCTTCAGCGGCGAATTGTCGAGAGCAGCGCAGCCCGAGGCAGAGCCATGACAATGCGCTGCCCAGTTGAGCCGCAGCCATGTCCTTTTGCGGGTCCCACGCATCACCCTGCTGGCCGTTATACCAGTCGGCCGTGTCACCTGCCGCCACAAGCGTCAGCAACCATTCGAATATCTCGTAGAGCGCGCCAAGGAGGCCTATGGCCGCAAATCCGAACCCGAGGCTCCAGCGCCGCGGCATGGCGCCCCGCTTGCGCGCGATCTCCGCGAACGGCCTGGTCAGCAGCAGGCCGAAACCGAAATGCACCAGCCGATCATAGCCGTTGCGCCGCCATCCGAAACTGCTTGAAAGATCGTGCCCGGTCAGGGCTTTCGCCCAGTCGTCATAGGGCACGTAGGAATAGATGTAGCGCCCGCCCAACGTATGCAGCAGCAGGAAGATGAGGACGCAGGCCGCTGAGGCGTTGGACAGCGGCCAGCGCCGCAGCAGCCATGGCGCCGCAAGAGCGATGAGCAGCGTCGGGCCGTGCTGAAGCGGAGCAAGTTCGGGAAAGGGTTGATCGACCTGTGCCAGTGCGATCGCCACGACCAGCAACAGGATCATCCGGCGCTGCGCGGGTGGAAGGGTCTTCCACACCGCTCCAGCGCCGGCGATCATATTGAAGCCTCAGCCCTTCTTCAGGTAACGACGGCCGAGCAGTTCCGCGATCTGCACGGCATTCAGCGCCGCGCCCTTGCGCAGATTGTCGCTGACGCACCAGAGCGAGAGGCCGTTGTCGACGGTCGAATCTTCGCGAACCCGGCTGATGAAGGTAGCGTAGTCGCCAACGCATTCGACAGGGGTGACGTAACCGCCGTCCTCGCGCTTGTCGACGAGCATGACGCCCGGCGCTTCCCGGAGGATGTCCTGCGCCTGTTTGGCCGAAATCTCATTCTCGAACTCGATATTGATTGCCTCGGAATGGCCGACGAACACCGGCACGCGCACGCAGGTTGCGGTGACCTTCACCTTGGGATCGAGAATCTTCTTCGTTTCCGCGACCATCTTCCACTCTTCCTTGGTGGAGCCATCGTCCAGGAACACGTCGATGTGCGGAATCACGTTAAAAGCAATTTGCTTGGTGAACTTCCTGGGTTCGGCCGGATCGCCGACAAAGATGTTGCGCGACTGTTCGAACAACTCGTCCATGCCGGCCTTGCCCGCGCCGGACACCGACTGGTAGGTCGCGACCACGACGCGCTTGATCTTGGCCGCGTCATGCAGCGGCTTCAAGGCCACGACCATCTGCGCGGTCGAACAGTTCGGGTTCGCGATGATGTTCTTCTTCGTATAGCCTTCGATCGCATCCGGATTCACTTCCGGCACGATCAACGGCACGTCCGGATCCATGCGGTAGAGCGACGAATTGTCGATCACCACGCATCCTGCCGCCGCCGCCTTGGGCGCATATTCAGCCGTCGGGCCCGAGCCCGCGGCGAACAGTGCAATGTCCCATCCGGCGAAATCAAAATGTTCGATATTCTTGCACTTGAGGGTCTTGCCGGTATCACCGAAATCGACATCGGTGCCGTGCGACCGGGGCGATGCGACCGCCGCGATCTCGTCAATCGGGAACTCGCGCTCGGCGAGAATGGTCAGCATTTCGCGGCCCACATTGCCCGTGGCACCGACGACGACGACCTTGTAACCCATGACCAGAGACTCCACTCCATGCAAAATTGCGGAAGTGCGCCCATAGCGCCATGGCCGCGATTGTCCAGCATGAAGCGGTTGCCATGGCGAAAGGCTGGTTTTCCTATTTGTCCGGTTCGTCCGGCCAGACGCCGTGCCGATCCAGGAAATCCTCGATCGTGCGCCATAGATGAACGCTGATGCCAGGCCCGCCGACCCGGTGCGTCTGGCCGGGATAGATCATCATTTCAAAAGGGACGGCCGCCTCCTGCATCCGCGCCATCAGCGAGGTGCTGTTGTCAAAGACGACATTGTCGTCAGACATGCCGTGGATCAAAAGCAGCGGGTCCTTGATCCCGACCGCCTGCTCGAGAGCGCCGGATGAGGGATAGGCGCTCGGCCTGTCCTGGGGCCGACCGAGATAGCGCTCCGTATAGTGGGTATCGTAAAGTTCCCAGCGGGTGACCGGTGCACCAGCGATCGCCGCCGCGAACACGCCCGGCGCCTTTTCGAGCAGCTTCAGGGACATATAGCCGCCATAGGACCAGCCGTATGTGGCGATGCGCTTGGGATCGACATAGGGCTGGGTCTTCAGCCATTCAACGGCCTTCAACTGATCCTCGACTTCCACCGTTCCCATGGCACGATAGATCTGGTCCTCGAACGCCTTCCCCCGGTCGGGCGTGCCGCGATTGTCGACAGCGAAAACGATCCAGCCCCGATCGACGAGATATTGATAGATGGGGGACACCCACTGGTTGGTAGCGACCCTGCCCGCCCCGGGGCCGCCATAGTGCAGCATGAATACCGGGTAGCGCTTACCCGGCTCCAATGGTGGCGTCATGATGCGGGTATAGAGCGTCGATCCATCGACGGCCTTGATCGTGCCAAAGCGCGAAGCGGCATGGCGCGCCAGATAGGGCGCGTAGGGGTGATCGCCCCCGACCGCGTTCTCCGAGATCCACTGGAGACGCTTTCCATCCTTGTCTGCGAGATAGACTTGCTTCGGCTGGCCCGCATTGCTGCGCGAGATGATGAAGCGGGATACAGGGCCGTCCGACACCGCGTCGTTCCACCAGCCGCTGCTGGTGAGTTGCCGCAGAGCGCCCCTGCCCGTCAGGGGCGCGGCGTAAAGCTGCTGCTCCAGCGGCGTTTCTCTATTGCCGGTGAAATAGACCAAACCCTGTTGTTCGTTCACCCCCACGATGTCGCGCACATCCCAGTCGCCGCTGGTGAGCGGCGTCCAGCGGCCGTCGCGGACATGATAGAGATGCCCATGGCCGGTCCTTTCCGACCACCAGAGGAAAGTACCGTCGCGAAGCGGCCGGAAATTGTTGCTGAGGTTGATCCAGGTCCGCGCCCTTTCGGTCAGGACTATATTCGACTTGCCGCTCGTCGGATCGACCGCGAGCAGGTCCAGCCGCTTCTGGTCACGGCTTTGCCGTTGGACATAAAGGGTCCGGCCATCCTTCGACCAGTCCACCCGGGCGAGATAGATGTCCAGATCCTGACCAAGGTCCGCCTTCACCTGTCCCGAGCCGTCGGGTTTCATCACGTAGAGCTCGACCCGCGCATTGGGCATGCCGGCGGCGGGATAGCGTTGCTGATAGACTTGGGCACCCTCCCCGCCGATCGCCATGCGCGTCACGACGCCCACCTGGTTTTCATCGACTTTCGCCACCGCGATCAGCTTATCGTCGGGGGACCACCAGTAGCCGGTGCGCCGGTCCATCTCCTCCTGCGCGACAAACTCCGCAATACCCCAGCTGACGGTGTCGCTTGCGCCCCGCGTGAGTTGACGCTCCTGCCCGCCGATCGGCTGGACGAAAAGATTGCCGTCCCGAACGAAGGAGACGAAGCCGCCCTTGGGGCTGACCATCCCGTTCAACTCGCCTTGCGGTGTATTGGTAAGACGCGTCACCCGGCCATCGAGCGCGGCCAGATAGAGATCGCCGTCCACCGGTACAAGAACGGCCTTTCCGTCGGGTGCCCAGTCGTAGGTCACTATGCCGGTGTTGCCCGCCACCGACCGATCGCGCTCCCGCTGCATCTTTTCGGCCTCGGACAGATCGGCGCCGCTGCCGGTCTTCTTCGAATCGACCAGCATGCGTTGCGCGCCGGTGACGCTGTCGATCGCCCAGAGGTCGAGCCTTTCCTTCTCATCCGGCCTGGGCTTGAGGAGGGTGACCAGCCTTCCGTCGGGCGACAGCTTCAGCCCGCGGAGCTGGGATCCCGACAGGTCCGGATTGGCAAAAACGCGTTCCAGCGTCAGCTTCTGCTGAGCCTGAGCGGGAAGGGAGGACAGCGCCAGAACCCCTGCGAAGGAGACGGCAATCTTAAGACCATGCATCAACGCCATGCCTACGAAGTTAACGCCGTGCAGACAAAAAGATCAATGTGACGACATAAAATTTCGTGCCATGATCCGGTCGATCATGGTGGGCGCGACAGGGATTGAACCTGTGACCCCACCCGTGTGAAGGGTGTGCTCTACCGCTGAGCTACGCGCCCCCTGGAAGGAGGAAGCGGCCATTGGCACCGGCCACCGCTCCTGTCAAGCAGGTGCTGAGGCAATTGCACAAAATGGGCTTATGCGGCATCTCTCCATCCGATCAATGATTCATTCAAGCGTCAACAACAAGGACTTTCCACTCATGCGTCAAGGCATCGCCCTGGTTATCACAACCCTGCTTCTATCGTCGCTGGCCGCTTGCAACACGGTCAAGGGGGCGGGCCGAGACATAGAGTCCGTTGGCCGGGCCGGGGAACGCGTGATCCATTGATCCTTCACGGTTAAACGGGGGTTGTGGGAGGATGCGGTCCGTAATCGCCGCATCCTTTTCGAGCCGGACGCCGTCACATTCTGGCTCGCCACAATCGCAGGCCGCCAACATGTAGCGCACGCCGCACATCACCAGAATATCGTGGTCGAAGGAATAGTTGGATATCCCCGCACGCTCGACCTTTTCCCGAGCCCTGGCCTTCAGAGACATGATGTTCTTCCCATCCATGGTCGTCATGATCGATGCTGCGATGCACAATGTCAATCAACGGGGGTTTGTTCCTGAACAGATTGTCATAAATCCGTCCAGAAAATGCCACGATCCGCCGCCCCCCGCCACTATGCTTGCGCGGTAGCCCATTCGCTCCCATATGCCGCCGCATGAACGAGCGATATTCCAACAGCCCAGCCAGCAGCTTCCCGGTCTGGCACGGCACCACCATCATGTCGGTCCGCAAGAACGGAAAGGTGATCGTGGCCGGCGACGGGCAGGTGTCCATGGGCCAGACGGTCATGAAGCCGAATGCCCGCAAGGTGCGACGGCTGCACGATGGATCCGTTATCGGCGGTTTTGCCGGCGCGACAGCGGATGCCTTCACGCTTTTCGAACGGCTGGAGGCAAAGCTTGAACGCCATAATGGCCAATTGATGCGCGCTGCCGTGGAACTCGCAAAGGACTGGCGGACCGACAAATATCTGCGCAATCTCGAAGCAATGATGATCGTCGCGGACAAGGAGGTGACGTTGATCCTCACGGGCAATGGCGATGTGCTTGAGCCGGTAGGCGGCGTCGCGGCGATCGGGTCCGGCGGCAATTTCGCGCTGGCCGCCGCCCGGGCACTGGTGGATTATGAGGATGACGCTGAAACACTGGCCCGCAAGGCGATGAAGGTCGCGGCGGACATATGCGTCTACACCAACGACCAGGTCATCATCGAAGAACTGGCTTCTGTTGCTTGATGCCGTCCGGACGGCGTTCGTCAAAGCCTCCTATTCGTCTTCCAATTAAAGCATGCCCTCTGACAACCCGGGGGCGAACGGATCCATCGGAACCATGAACGACAACCTGACCCCCAAAGCCATCGTCTCTGCCCTGGACGCGCATATCATCGGCCAGGCGGATGCCAAGCGCGCGGTAGCCGTCGCCCTGCGCAATCGCTGGCGCCGGCAGCGCCTCTCGCCCGACCTGCGCGATGAGGTCACGCCCAAGAATATCCTGATGATCGGCCCCACCGGCTGCGGCAAGACCGAAATCAGCCGGCGTCTTGCCAAGCTCGCTGACGCGCCGTTCGTCAAGGTGGAGGCCACCAAATTCACCGAGGTGGGCTATGTCGGCCGTGACGTCGAGCAAATCGTCCGTGACCTGGTCGAGGAAGCCGTCCGCCTGGAGCGCGATCGTCGGCGCGAGGCGGTGCGTGAAGCCGCGTCCGAAGCGGCGATGAACCGCCTTCTCGACGCGCTCACGGGCAAGGAAGCTAGCGAGGCGACCCGTCTGTCCTTCCGCCAGCGAATCGAGAACGACCAGATGAACGACGTCGAGGTTGAGGTGGAAGTCGCCGACAGCCCATCCATGCCGATGGAAATCCCCGGCATGGGCGGCCAGATCGGGATGATCAACCTGAGCGACATGATGTCGAAGGCTTTCGGCCAGCAACAGAAGAAGCGCCGCAAGCTGCGCGTCGCCGAGGCCTGGGACAAGCTGGTCGAAGAGGAGCAGGACAAGCGGCTGGATCAGGATGACGTCGCCCGCGTCGCCATCTCCAGCGCCGAGCAGAACGGCATCGTATTCCTGGACGAAATCGACAAGATCGCCGTCAGCGACGTGCGCGGCGGATCGGTCAGCCGCGAAGGGGTGCAGCGCGACCTGCTGCCGCTGATCGAAGGAACGACTGTATCGACCAAATATGGCCCGCTCAAGACCGACCATATCCTGTTCATCGCGTCGGGCGCATTCCATGTCGCAAAGCCCAGCGACCTGCTGCCGGAACTGCAAGGACGCCTACCTATCCGCGTTGAGTTGAAGGCGTTGACCGAGGATGATTTCGTCGCGATCCTGTCCGACACCAAGGCGAGCCTTGTTGCGCAATATCGTGCGCTGCTGGCGACGGAGGGGGTAACGATCGACCTGACACCCGACGGCATCCGGGCTGTCGCGAAAATCGCGGCCGAAGTGAACGGCGAGATCGAGAATATCGGAGCCCGACGTCTCCAGACCGTGATGGAAAAGCTGTTGGAGGATGTGAGCTTTGACGCAGAGGATCGCCGGGGCGAAACGCTGGTGATCGATGCGGCTTATGTCGGCAAGCAGCTGAGCGAAGTCGCGCGGAACACCGACCTCAGCAAATATGTGCTCTAGCGAATCGCCTGTTTCCCCTCCTGCAATGCGGGAGGGGAATTGGATTCAATAGCTGCGGCCCACCAGAACGCGCTCCACCGCCCTTTCGCCGGTGAAGATACACGCACCATCGGCCAGATCCGCGTCCCTTGGTACGTTGCGCAGCGTCAGCTTCTGCCCTTTCAGCCACTCGACCACCTTGTCGAGCTCCTCGCCAGTCGGCTTGGCCCATTGCACCAGGGCCCAGCCCGGCTTTTTGGCTGATGCGAAAAAGGACTTAAGCGCGTCAAGCGATGTGATCGACTTGTCGATGTTTCCGAGCAGCCGTGCCTCGGCCTCGGCGAACAGGGTCTTTTGGACCTCTTCCAGCATGGACGGCGCAGCTGCCAGAAAGTCGGCTTTCGCGACGATCTGACTGTCAAGCTTGCCGTCGGCACGATAGAGCCGATCGCGGCGCAGCACGGACACGTTGCTGCCGGCGACATCACGCCCGCCCACCTCGACAATGATCGGCGCGCCTTTCTTCACCCAGGCCCAGCGCTTGTTGGCCGCCTTGGCGGGGCGCTTGTCCAGCAGGGCGCGCACCGGCTCGCGGAAGGCGTCGAGATTGTTCAACTCGCTCACCAGCTCACCGCAATAAGCAAGGATGGCAGCATCCTCTTCGCTGTCGCGCAGCATCGGCACCACGACGATCTGGTGAGGGGCAAGCCGGGGCGGTACACGCAGGCCGTCGTCATCGCCATGCACCATGATGAGGCCGCCGATCATGCGCGTCGACACGCCCCAGCTGGTGGTTTGCGCAAGTTCCTGCTGCCCTTCGGCATTTTGGAACCTGATGTTCTGCGCCTGACTGAATGTCGTGCCCAGGAAATGCGACGTACCCGCCTGCAGCGCCTTGCCGTCCTGCATCATCGCTTCGATCGAATAGGTCGCGACCGCGCCCGGAAAGCGTTCATTCTCAGGCTTCTCGCCAGCAATCACCGGCAAGGCCACGCACTCCTCAGCGAAGCTGCGATATACTTCCAGCATCTTGAGCGTCTCTTCCATCGCTTCATCAACGGTGGCGTGCGCTGTGTGACCTTCCTGCCAGAGGAATTCGGTGGTGCGCAGGAACATGCGGGTCCGCATCTCCCACCGCACGACGTTTGCCCACTGGTTGATCAGCACCGGCAGATCCCGCCAGCTTTGCACCCAGCGGGAGAAGGCGGCGCCGATGACGGTTTCCGACGTCGGACGGACGACAAGAGGTTCTTCGAGCTTTGCGTCGGGATCAGGGACGAGACGTCCGTCCTTCTGGATCAGGCGGTGGTGGGTAACCACGGCCATTTCCTTGGCAAAGCCGTCGACATGCTCCGCCTCCTTTTCGAAATAGGAAAGCGGGATGAACAAAGGAAAATAGCAGTTTTCGTGGCCGGTCGCCTTGATGCGATCGTCCAGCAGCTTCTGCATCCGTTCCCAGATGCCATAGCCCCAGGGCCGGATCACCATACACCCGCGAACACCGCTTTCCTCCGCCATGTCGGCTTCGGCAATGACGGCCTGATACCAGGCGGCGAAATCCTGTTCGCGGGTAACGGAAAGTGCGTGCTTCACGTGGGCTCGACCTTGATCTTGATCCTGGATGGCGCGCCATAAGCCAAGCGCGCCGCCCCGTCGACCCCGAACGAACGCCTCAGCTCAGCTTGTCGATCTTCGCGTTGAGGGCGGCCAGTTGCGCCTTAAGATCGGCGATTTCATCGTCCTTGCTGCCTTCCGAAGCCGAGGTGGTCGCGGCCCCCGGCATGCCGGGCAGTCCGGATACACCCGGCATGCCGGGCACCCCCCCGAACGCGCTCGCCGCGGCCTCGAACATCTGCATATTGCGCTTGGCGATCTCGGCAAGAGGACCGCCACCAAAGGCGCCCTTCATGGCTTCCTGAAACTGAATCTGGTTCTTGCGAAATGCGTCCATTGACGCTTCCAGATATTGCGGGACCATGGACTGCATGGAATCGCCGTACATGGCGATCAGCTGGCGCAGAAAATTGACCGGCAGCATATTCTTGCCCCGCTGCTCCTCCTCCATGATGATCTGGGTCAGGACATTATGCGTGATATCCTCGCCGGTCTTGGCATCGACCACAACGAACTCGCGCCCCTCACGAGTCATTTGCGATAACAGATCCAGCGTGATGTAACTTGACGTTTCCGTGTTATAGAGACGCCGGTTCGCATATTTCTTTATGACGACCGGCTCAGATTTATCGGCGGTCTTGGTTTTGGCCATGAATTCCTCTCCCACACCTGCACTTTCCGCATTAGCACAGGGGGTTGCCGCACCGCAACATGGCCCCCGCCCCTTGCCCCTTTTTCTCGATATTTTATGGCGCGAGACAGAGGGCGATCCCGATCTCAGACGCCGCGCGTTCCAGGGATTGCGGAAATATCAAGGGGCTAGGCGACCGCCGCCTCCCGCTCCCCCTCTCGTTCATGCGACCGCAGGACCGGCCAGACTGCTGCATTATGGGACGAATCAGGAGCGATTGCCGGTCCTGTTCATCCCTTCGATCATCAACCCGCCGCAGGTGCTGGATCTGTCGCGGGGTCGCTCCATGCTGCGCCACATGGCTGCAGCAGGACATGACGCCTATCTGGTCGATTGGGGCGAGCCGGCGTCGGGCGACACGATGCTGGGGCTTGACGGCCATGTCATCGAGCGGCTGCTGCCGCTCATCGCCAGCGTGGGTCGCCCGCCCATCCTCGTAGGCTATTGCCTGGGCGGGACGCTTGCACTCGGCGCAGCTACCATCAGCGAAGTGAGCGGGCTGGCGACCATCGCGACGCCCTGGCAGTTTGACGGCTTTCCCGCGTCAGACAGGCAGTTGATTACCGGACTCTGGCGGGACGCCAAGCCCGTGTGCGAGCGGTTGGGCTATGTTCCGATGGAGGTGCTGCAATCAGGCTTCTGGGCAATCGACCCGGCCCGCACCGTGCGCAAATATGCCGCCTTCGGCGACATGATGCCCCAAAGCGACGAGGAGCGCGCGTTCCTGGCTGTGGAGGACTGGGCCAATGGCGGACCTCCGCTCAGCTTTGCCGCGGGGCGCGACCTGTTCGACGATCTATATGGGGCGAACGCCACCGGCCGTGGAAACTGGAAGGTCGCGGGGCAGGTCGTGGGCCCCGAACGCCTGCGTTGCCCCGCTTTTTCCGTAAGCTCCGCAAGGGACCGCATCGTTCCTGCCAGCGCTGCTCCGCAGTTGGACAAGGGCCTGGTCCTGGAACTCGGCCATGTCGGTATGGTCGTAAGCAATCGCGCGTGCGACCTTCTCTGGCGTCCCTTGTCCGAATGGCTTTTCAGCCATGGCGGATGATGATATGCGGCGGCGGATAATAATCCAAGGATCGAGAACTTGACTGATATCGTCATCACCGCTGCCAAGCGGACCGCTGTCGGCAGCTTCATGGGCGCCTTCGGGTCTACGCCAGCCCATGAGCTTGGCCGCGCCGCCATCATCGCCGCACTCGCTCAGGCCGGTGTTGCTCCCGAAGAAGTCGACGAGGTCATCCTCGGCCAGATTCTCACAGCCGGTCAAGGGCAGAATCCCGCACGACAGGCCGCGGTGAATGCCGGCATTCCGGTGGAACGCACCGCCATCGGCCTTAATCAGCTGTGCGGATCGGGCCTGCGCGCAGTCGCCCTTGCTGCCCAGGCGATCAGGGCTGGCGACGCGCGCATCATGGTAGCCGGCGGACAAGAGAGCATGTCGATGGCGCCCCATGCGCAATATTTGCGCGGTGGGGCGAAGATGGGGCCGATCACCTTCATCGACACGATGACGCATGATGGCCTGACCGATGCCTTCCATAATTATCATATGGGTATCACCGCCGAAAATCTGGCGGAGAAGTATCAGATCAGCCGCGAAGCGCAGGACGAATTCGCGGTCGCCAGCCAGAACAAGGCGGAGGCCGCTCGCGCCGCCGGCCGCTTCAAGGACGAGATCGTCCCCGTGACGATCAAGGGGCGCAAAGGCGACACGATCGTCGATGCGGATGAGTATATCCGATCAGGCGCTACCTTTGAGGCCATGCAGAGCTTGCGCCCGGCTTTCAAGAAGGACGGAACCGTGACCGCCGGCAATGCGAGCGGCATCAATGACGGCGCGGCCGCGCTCGTCGTGATGAGCGCCGAAGACGCAGCAAGACGTGGTGCCCCCGTGCTGGCGCGCATTGCCAGCTTCGCGACCTGCGGTGTCGATCCGGCGATCATGGGCATCGGCCCGGCACCTGCATCTCGCATCGCGCTGGAGAAGGCCGGCTGGTCACTTGCCGACCTCGATCTCATCGAGGCGAACGAAGCCTTTGCGGCCCAGGCGCTGGCGGTGGGCCAGGAACTCGGCTGGGACCCGGCAAAGGTCAATGTGAACGGCGGCGCAATCGCCCTTGGCCATCCGGTCGGCGCTTCGGGCGCGCGTGTGCTCACGACGCTGCTCTATGAGATGCAGAAGCGCGATGCGAAAAAGGGGCTCGCGACCTTGTGCGTGGGCGGCGGCATGGGCGTGTCCATGTGCGTCGAGCGCTGACACAGCGCTGACGAGAACAGGCCGCCGCCCTCTGGACGGCGGCCTTTTCCTTTTTCAGCGCCAGACACGATCGAAACGGGCGCCCAGTCCTGTCAGCAGTTCATATTGCGAGAGGCCTGAGACGGCTTCAGCCTCTGGCAAGGCATAATCGATATCCAGCCAATCGCCTTCGCGCACATCAGGCTGTGACGATATGTCGACCGCGATCAGGTCCATCGAGACCCGCCCGACGAGAGGAAGCCGAGCGCCCGCGCACAAGATCTGACCGCAGCGTGCAAAGCTGCGCAAATAGCCATCGGCATAGCCGATATTCAGAATCGCAACCTCCAGATCGCGTGATGCCAGGTAGGTAGCGTTATAGCCGACCGTATCCCCGGTCGTTACGGTGCGACGCTGCAGCACCTGTGCCTGTGGGAAGACCACCTGTCTGATATGGCCTGCCGCTTCCGGTCGAGGGATGCCGCCGTAAAGCGCCAAACCGGGCCGCGTAAGATCAAAGGCATAAGCTTCGCCCAGACAGATGCCGGCGCTATTCGCAAGGCTGTAACGCGCCGCCGGCACACTGTTTCGTAGCGCGCCAAACCGAACAAGTTGCTGCTGCGTCAATGGGCTATCTTCGTCGGCCGATGCCAGATGGCTGTGCAGCGTGGCTACCTCCAGCCCCTCGACCAATGGCGCGATTCCGCCGCGCCAATCCAATCCCAGCCGATTGATGCCGGTATCCACCATCACATCGCACACGTTGCCGCCAGCTGACTTCCACCGCGCTGTCTGTTCCGGCGTATTCAGCACCGGACGGGCGCGCGCGTGCAGCGCGACGGCCATATCCTCATCGCGCACGCCATGAAGGACCGACAGCGACAGGCCGTCTTCCAACAGCGCTTCCAACTGCGCTGCTTCCGCCCAGTTCGAAACGAAGAAATCGCGGCACCCCGCAGCGATGAGCCGCCGCGTCACCTCGACAGCGCCAATCCCGTAGCCGTCGGCCTTGACCGCCGCGCCGCAGGCGGCGTTGCCGCTACGCGCTTGCAGCCATCGCCAATTGGACAAAAGCGCCTCTGCATCGAGCATAAGGCGCAGTGGAGCAGGAAAAGAAGTCATCGGAGAGCGATAGCGGCATGCCTTCGCATCGTCGACCCATCAGAGGGAATCATGGAGCCGAAGGTGGCGCCTTTCCCGTTCCCTTCTTCAGGGCGGGAAGGCGCCATCCGTCCAGCTTCACTCCAGTTCGAGGATGATCGCGTCCACCGGCAGGCTTTCGCCCTGCGATGCCGACAGGCTCTTGACCACGCCAGCCTTTTGGGCGCGAAGGATATTCTCCATCTTCATCGCTTCGATCACCGCGAGCGGCTGACCGATCTCGACCTTGTCGCCTTCCTTCACGTGAAGAGCGACAAGCAGTCCTGGCATCGGGCAAATCAGGAAGCGCGACAAATCCGGCGGAATCTTTTCGATCATGTGCTTGGCGTGCACCGCGGCATGAGCCGGCAGGATGCGCAGCTTATGGCTGGCCCCATGAGCCGTCAGCACGAAACCTGCGCGCACCGGCGCGATCTTCACGGCCAGCCGCTCGTCGCCAAACTCGGCCTCGATCAGCCGATCACCGGGCGTGTATTCCAGCGCCAAGTCGATTGCTTCCCCGTCGACGGTTACGTCATCGCCATTGATGACGATGTCATGAACCGTCTTGTCGATCCCGACCTGCCAGCCAGTGGGAGCCTTCAACTTCTTGCCGAGTTGGCCATCGATGCGCCGGGCGCGGTCCGCCTGGGCCATCGCGGCGAACGCCCCAATAGCCGCCAGCCGCTTGAGCAGAGTTTCGGACGCGGGCGCCCCCATGAAGCCTTCGGGATACTCCTCGGCGATGAAGCCGGTCGTGATATTGCCCGAGCGGAAGCGCTCATGCTGCATCAGCGCAGACACGAAATCGATGTTGTGGCCCGGTCCTTCGATCTCGAACTGGTCGAGCGCCGCGATCTGCTTATCAATCGCCTCCAGACGGGTCGGCGCCCAGGTGACGAGCTTGGCGATCATCGGGTCATAGAACATCGACACCTCGCCACCCTCGACCACGCCATCATCGACGCGCACCTTGGCTCCACTTTCATCGACGCCGGTTTCCGGGGGATTGTAGCGGATCAGACGGCCGGTCGAAGGCAGGAACCCGCGATAGGGATCTTCGGCATAGACGCGATTTTCGATCGACCAGCCGTTGATCTTCACGTCCTCCTGGCGGAAGCTCAGTTCCTCGCCATTGGCGACGCGGATCATCTGTTCGACCAGATCAAGCCCAGTGATCTCTTCGGTAACCGGATGCTCCACCTGCAAGCGGGTGTTCATTTCCAGGAAGTAGAAACCATCGCCGGTCTTATCCGCGCCCGACACGATCAGTTCGACCGTACCCGCGCTGAAATAGCCGACGGCCCGCGCCAGAGCGACGCACTGTTCGCCCATCTTCTTGCGCATTTCAGGGCTGACGAAGGGGGACGGCGCTTCCTCGACCACCTTCTGGTGGCGGCGTTGGATCGAGCATTCGCGTTCGTTGAGATAAACGATATTGCCGTGCTGATCGCCCAGGATCTGGATTTCGATATGGCGCGGGCTTTCGATGAACTTCTCGATGAACACGCGATCATCGCCAAAGCTGTTCAGGCCCTCACGCTTTGTCGCCTCGAAGCCTTCGCGAACGTCCTGCTCGCTATAGGCAAGGCGCATGCCCTTGCCGCCGCCGCCGGCCGACGCCTTCATCATCACCGGATAGCCGATCTCGTTGGAGATGCGGACGGCATGTTCGGTGTCCTCGATCACCCCGACATAGCCGGGGACGACATTGACGCCCGCGGCCTTGGCGAGCTTCTTGGATTCGATCTTGTCGCCCATGGCGGCGATGGCGTTGGCGGGGGGGCCGACGAAGATAATGCCCTCGGCGTCGAGCGCCTTGCGGAAGCTCTCACGCTCCGACAGGAAGCCATATCCCGGATGCACGGCATCGGCGCCTGTATCCTTGCATGCCTGAATGATCTTCTCGGCAATCAGATAGGATTGGGCAGCGGGCGATGGGCCGATATGCACGGCTTCGTCCGCCATCAGCACGTGCGGCGCACGGGCGTCGGCATCCGAATAGACCGCCACGGTCTTGATGCCCATCTTCTGCGCGGTGCGGATGACGCGGCACGCAATTTCGCCACGGTTCGCGATCAGGATCTTGGTGATTGCCATTATCTGTCCTTGCCCCAGTCCTATTCCTCTCGGCCCATTTGGGCTGAGTTGCTGATGTCCGCCTCCCCGAAGAGAACAGGCACACATCGGTATGCATGTTGAATTATTCCGCCGCCTCGAGATGCCCGTGCGGCTGTGCCATCATCGGACTCAGTCCCAGCTTGCCGAGCAGTGCGGCGTCCTTGTCATCCCCGGCATTGGCTGCGGTCAGCAGCTTGTCGCCGGTGAAGATGCTGTTCGCGCCCGCCATGAAGCAGAGCGCCTGGCAGGCCTCGCTCATGCTCTCGCGCCCTGCCGAAAGGCGGACCATCGACTGCGGCATGACGATCCGCGCGACAGCAACGGTGCGGACGAACTCCACCTCATCGATCTTGGCGAGCGGCGTGTCCTTCAGCATGTCGCCCAACACGGTCCCGGCAACCGGCACCAGCGCGTTGATCGGAACGCTTTCGGGGTGCGGCATGGTGCCGAGCGCGTGGAGGAAACCGATACGGTCCGAGCGCGTCTCACCCATGCCGACAATCCCGCCGCAGCACACATTGATGCCCGCGTCGCGGACATTTTCCAGCGTCTCGATCCGGTCCTCGAAGGTCCGGGTGGTGATGACGTTGGCGTAATTTTCCGGCGAGGTGTCGATATTGTGATTGTAGTAATCCAATCCCGCATCGGCGAGCTGCTTCGCCTGACCGGCTGACAGCATGCCCAGCGTCATGCAGGTTTCCATGCCCATCTGGCGTACGCCCTTCACCATTTCGATGAGCTTGGGCATGTCCCGTTCCTTGGGATTGCGCCACGCCGCGCCCATGCAGAAACGCCCCGAACCATGGTCCTTCGCCTGCGCCGCCGCCTGCAGCACCGCTTGCACGTCCATCAGTTTGGTCGCCTTCAGGCCGCTCTCCGCCTCCGTCGACTGGCTGCAATAACCGCAATCTTCCGGGCAGCCGCCGGTCTTGATCGACAGCAGCGTCGAAAGCTGCACCTCGTTGCGCGGGAAGTTCGCACGATGGATCGACTGCGCCTCGAACATCAGGTCGTTGAAAGGCAGGTCGAACAGCGCGGCGATTTCGTCGCGTGTCCAGTCAGTGCGGGGCGTTGCAGTGGTCAAGCAGCTTCCTCCAGACCCGCCGGGGGCATGTTGTGGCCGAGGAGGCGCAGCACATCGGCGGCGCATTCCAGGACGTTGGAGCCTGGGCCATAAATGCCTTGCACGCCCGCGTCACGAAGGAAGTCATAATCTTGCGGCGGAATAACGCCACCCGCTATCACCTTTACGTCGCTGCGGCCGTTCTCGCGGAGCTGTTTGATGAGTTCGGGGATAAGCGTCTTGTGCCCCGCGGCCAGCGACGAAGCACCGACGACATCGGCCCCGCTATCCAGCGCCAGAACCACCGTTTCTTCCGGCGTCTGGAACAGCGGACCCGACACGACGTCGAAGCCCATGTCCCCGAACGCAGAGGCAATCACGTTGGCGCCCCGGTCATGACCGTCCTGGCCCATCTTTGCGACGAGCAATTTCGGCTTGCGACCGAGGCGCCGCTCGACGGCCTGCACCCCGTCAAGAACCTGTTTCCAGCGGCTGTCCTGCGCGTAAGGCTTGGAATAGACGCCCTTCACCGGCGTTGGCACCGTGCCATAGCGGTTGAAGCTGTCTTCCATGGCGGCGGAAATCTCGCCGAGCGTGGCCCGCGCGCGCGCCGCTTCCACCGCATGAGCCAGGAGGTTATTCTCGATCGACTGCGGCCCGGCAGCGGCCTGACGCAGCGATTCCAGCGCCGCCTGGCACTTCGCGTCATCGCGCTCGGCCTTCACCTTGGTGATGCGAGCGATCTGCGCCTCGCGAACCTTGCTATTGTCGACTTCCAGCGTTTCGAGCAGGTCCTCGTTGGCAAGGCGATATTTGTTAACTCCAACGATGACATCCTCACCGCGATCCACGCGAGCCTGTCGGGCGGCCGCAGCGGTCTCGATCATGGCCTTGGGCCAGCCGGCCGCAACGGCCTTCGCCATGCCACCTTCACCCTCGACCCGGTCGATGATCTCCTGCGCCGCATCGACCAGCTGCTGGGTCAGCGCCTCCACATAATAGCTGCCGCCCAGCGGATCGACCACATTGCACATGCCGGTCTCTTCCTGGATGACGATCTGCGTGTTGCGGGCGATGCGAGCTGAAAAGTCGGTCGGCAGCGCGATCGCTTCATCCAGCGCGTTGGTATGCAGCGACTGGGTGCCGCCCAGCATCGCCGCCATCGCCTCGATGGTGGTGCGCATGACGTTATTATAGGGGTCCTGTTCCGTCAGCGACACGCCCGATGTCTGGCAGTGGGTGCGCAGCATCTTGGAGCGCTCGTCCTTCGCGCCAAGCTTGGTCATGGCGCGATGCCACAGGACGCGAGCCGCGCGCAGCTTGGCGACCTCCATGAAGAAATTCATGCCGATCGCGAAGAAGAAGCTGAGGCGACCGGCGAACTTGTCGATGTCGAGGCCCGAGTCCACGCCATATTTCACATATTCGATGCCGTCCGCGATGGTGAAGGCCAGTTCCTGGACCTGGGTCGCGCCGGCTTCCTGCATGTGATAGCCGGAGATGGAAATGCTGTTGAACTTGGGCATCTCGCGGCTGGTGTAACCGAAGATGTCGGAAATGATCCGCATGCTCGGCTCAGGCGGATAGATATAGGTGTTGCGGACCATGAACTCCTTCAGAATGTCGTTCTGAATCGTCCCGTCGAGCAGCTTGCGTTCGACCCCCTGCTCTTCGCCCGCGACGATGAAGAAGGCGAGGATCGGGATCACCGCACCGTTCATGGTCATGGAAACGGACATCTGGTCGAGCGGAATGCCGTCGAAGAGGATCTTCATGTCCTCGATCGTGTCGATCGCCACGCCCGCCTTGCCGACGTCACCGACGACGCGAGGATGGTCGCTGTCATAGCCGCGATGGGTAGCAAGGTCGAACGCGACGGAAAGGCCCTTCTGGCCGGCAGCAAGGTTGCGGCGGTAGAAGGCGTTGGATTCCTCAGCCGTCGAGAAGCCCGCATATTGGCGGATGGTCCAGGGCCGCCCCGCATACATGGATGCGCGTACGCCGCGGGTGAACGGCGCGAAGCCGGGCAAGCCCGGATCAACCGTTACATCCTCCGCCGTGTAGAGCGGCTTCACGGTGATCCCCTCCGGCGTTTGCCAGTTGAGGTCCTTGCCCTTCACCTCTTTCGCGGCGGCGGCGGCCCACTGATCCCGTGTCGGCTTGTCGGTCATTTCTATCATCCTACCCATTCGTCATGCCGGACTTGATCCGGCATCCCGCTTCTTCTGCGAGCGGGACGAAAACAGCGGGACCCCGGATCAAGTCCGGGGTGACGAAAACTCAATGCGCCTCTTTAGGCGTTTCCATGATCTCGGTCAGCACCCCGTTCATATCCTTGGGATGCACGAAAAAGATCAGCGTACCGTGGGCCCCGATGCGCGGTTCGCCAAGGACCTTCTTGCCGAGACCTTCAAACCACGTCTTGGCTTGATGGATGTCAGGCACTTCGTAGCACATGTGATGCTGCCCGCCCGCCGGGTTCTTGGCAATGAAGCCGTGGATAGGACTATTCTCGCCCAGCGGCTCTATAAGCTCGATCTGCGTGCCGTTGGTGCCATTCTCACCCGGCGTGTCGACGAAGCACACCTTCACACCCTGGGCAGGCAGGTCGAACGGTTCGTGGATCTTCGTAGCGCCCATGACGTCGCGATAATAGGCGATACTGGCTTCCAGCGAGGGCGTGGCCACGCCGATATGATTGAGACGGCCGAGCTTCATGACTGCCGATCCTTACAGCGGGATGTTGTCGTGCTTCTTCCAGGGGTTTTCCAGCGCCTTGTTGCGCAGCTTCCGCAGCCCCAGCGCGATCCGCTTGCGGGTCGAGTGCGGCTGGATGACCTCGTCGATAAAGCCCTTGCTCGCAGCGACGAAGGGGTTGGCGAAGCGGTCTTCATATTCCTTGGTCTTTTCCGCGATCTCATCGGCCGTCTTGCCGCGGAAGATGATCTCGACCGCGCCCTTGGCGCCCATCACCGCAATCTCGGCGGTCGGCCAGGCATAGTTGAGATCGCCCCGCAGATGCTTTGAGGACATGACGTCATAAGCGCCGCCATAGGCCTTGCGGGTGATGACGGTGATCTTCGGCACGGTCGCTTCGGCATAGGCGAAGAGCAGCTTCGCGCCATGCTTGATGATGCCCGAATGTTCCTGCGCGGTGCCCGGCAGGAAGCCCGGCACATCGACGAAGGTGACGATCGGGATTTCGAACGCATCGCAGAAGCGGACGAAGCGACCTGCCTTCTTGGACGAGTTGATGTCGAGCACCCCGGCCAGCACCATCGGCTGGTTGGCAATGATGCCCACCGGCTTGCCCTCGATCCGTCCGAAACCGCAGAGGATGTTGCCCGCATGAGCCGGCTGCACTTCGAAGAAGTCGCCCTCGTCGACAACCTTCCGTATCAGTTCATGCATGTCATAGGGCTGGTTGGCGTTTGCCGGCACCAGGGTATCCAGGCTTTCTTCAGCCCGGTCCCACGGATCCGCGCTCGGACGCTCGGGCACCGGTTCCTTGTTGGAGGCGGGCAGGAAGTCGACGAAGTCGCGCACGGCCAGCAGCGCCTCGATATCATTCTCGAACGCCAGGTCCGCAACGCCCGACTTGGTGGTGTGCGTCACGGCGCCGCCCAGTTCCTCCTGGGTCACGATCTCGTTGGTGACGGTCTTAACCACGTCAGGGCCGGTCACGAACATGAAGCTCGAATCCTTCACCATGAAGATGAAGTCGGTCATCGCCGGAGAATAGACCGCGCCACCCGCACAGGGGCCCATGATGACGCTGATCTGCGGCACGACGCCCGAAGCCAGCACGTTGCGCTGGAAAATCTCCGCATAGCCGGCCAGGGATGCAACGCCTTCCTGGATCCGCGCGCCGCCGGAGTCATTGAGGCCGATGACGGGCGCCCCGACTTTCATCGCCATGTCCATGATCTTGCAGATCTTCATCGCATGCCGTTCAGAGACAGCGCCGCCATAGACGGTGAAATCCTGGCTGAAGACGAAAATCAGCCGCCCGTTGATCGTGCCCGAACCAGTAACGACGCCGTCGCCGGGGATATGCTGCTCATCCATGCCGAAGTCGATGCAATTATGTTCGACATACATGTCGACTTCTTCGAAGCTGCCTTCATCCAGCAACACTTCCAGGCGCTCGCGCGCGGTCAGCTTGCCCTTGGCATGCTGCGCATCGATGCGGCGCTGGCCGCCGCCCAGGCGCGCGGCGTCACGCTTGGCTTCAAGCTGTTCGATAATGGCGAGTTTCGACATAAACGGCTTCTCTCCGGTGAAACGCGGACGGCTATGCCAGCCCCATTCCCCACTTCCCAGCTTTTCGCAAATGCAAATTTGCCAATTTGCAAATCACCATTTCGCAAATTAAGAGCGAAGCATGGCACGAGGCAACCGTATTTTCGCAGGTCCGCGCCTGCGACAGTTGCGTCTGGATCACCGCATGGACCAGGCGGCGATGGCTAATGCGCTCGGCATTTCGGTATCTTATCTCAGTCAACTTGAAAATGACGACCGGCCGCTGACCGCCAAGGTCAAGGCGGCGGTCGCCAGCGCCTTCCCCACCGACTGGGCGAGCTTCGACAGTCGCGAAGAGGAGCAACTGCTGGGCGCGTTCACCTATGCGCTCGCCCATCCGGAGCTGCCGGGAACGCCGATCGAACCGGAGCGGATCGAGAAGCTGCACCTGCAGTTTCCTGAATTCGCTGCTCGCTACATTGATCTTTACAACGCGCACATGCGCGCCAATGAACGCATCAACATGATCGAGGAGGCGATCGCCAACGATCATGCAGTACAGGCTCGACTGCCGTGGGAAGCGGTGCGGGACTGGTTCCACGAAGCAGGCAATTATGTCCATTCGCTCGATTGCCTCGCGGAGGACATGGCAGCCAGCTTCACCCAGGGCCAGGTTCTGGACGAAGGCATGCTGGTCGAAGCGCTCGCGCGCCGCCACGGCATCGAGACGTTGATTGCCGACACACCGGACTCAGCGCTGCGCGCCTATTCGGCGAGCGAACGCAGGCTGTTCGTCAACGCTGCGCTGCCCACGGAAAGCCGCAAGTTCATGCTGTCGCACCAGCTCATGATGCTGGAGGGGCAGGCGGTGATCGCCGATGTCGTCAACCGCGCCGCGCTTCCCGTCGAAGGAGCAGACCGGCTGCTCGCGATTGGATTGGGCAACTACGCCGCAGGCGCATTGCTGATGCCCTACGCCGCCTTTCGCGAAGCCGCGCGCGAGCTGCGGCATGATATCGACCGCTTGGCCAGGCGCTTCGGGGTCAGTTTCGAACAGGCCTGCCATCGCCTTTCGACGCTGCAGCGGCCAGGATTACGGGGCATCCCCTTCTTCTTCTGCCGCGTCGACATGGCGGGCAACATCACCAAGCGACACAGCGCGACGCGCTTGCAATTCGCCCGTTTCGGCGGAACCTGCCCCTTATGGAACGTGCATGAGGCGGTGGCGATTCCCGACCGCATCAACGTGCAACTGGGCGAAACGCCAGACGGTGTGCGCTATGTTTCGATGGCAAAGGGACTGGTGAAGCCTTCGGGCAGCTATTCACGCACCCCGCGGCGATTCGCGGTCGTCCTGGGTTGCGAGATCGTGCACGCAGCGAACTTCGTCTATGCGGACGGCCTGCAACTGGAGATGGAGGGCGCCGCCACGCCCATCGGGATCACATGCCGCCTCTGTTCGCGCCAAAGCTGCGATCAGCGGGCCTTCCCGCCTGCCGACCGGCCGATCCGCGTCGATCCCGACCATCGGCAGATCGTGCCGTACTGGATCGGCTGATCGCCTGTTGGCAGGCCAACCGGCGGAAACTGACCCTGTCATGCGCTCCGCCAATGGAATAGTTAGGACAGATGACCCACATCAGCCTTTCGCATCCTGACATCGGCAGCCTGCGCAGCGATCTGCATGATCGAGGCTATGCCCGACTGGACGGAGCCGACATGTTCAACATATTGAGGGTGACGCCGGCCGCATGGCGAGCGTTCGCTGCTAGTTGGGACGATATGGGGCCAGACCTCTACATGGCCGACGGCGGACGCTACCGCCGACGGCGCCATGCGACCTTCCGATGCCAGCACGGGCTCCTCAACCGCAATCCTCACCAACCGCATTATCAGAGCCGGGACTATAACCCGCTAAATGGCGACTTGCAGCGATGGTTCGATCCGGTCGCTGATGCCACAGTCGAGAATGACGTCACGCAGGCGATTTTCGCATTTTGCGCGAGCACCTTCGGCGCGGCGGACGCCCAGCGATGGCATGTGGAAATCCACCAGTTCCGCATCGAGACGCAAGAGGATCATGTCGGGCGGCCCACGCCCGAAGGCCTGCATCGCGACGGGGTCGATTGGGTTTTCGTGATGCTGATCGAGCGCCGCAATGTGCGCGAGGGCGTGACTCGCATCGGGACGCCGGATGGCACATCCCTTGGGGAGTTCACGTTGGCGGAGCCGGGCGACGCTGTGCTGATCGACGATCGACGCACCATGCACGGAGTGACGGAGATCCATCCCGTTGACGCCAACTCCCCGGCTTGGCGCGACGCGCTCGTCGTGACCTTCGTGGCGGAGCGCTGAGCCACCGGCCGCGGATGAACTTGGGCTATTTGAGGAGGACCAACTCTTCGGCCATGCTGGGATGCAGCGCCACCGTGTCGTCAAACTGCTCCTTGGTAAGACCCGCCTTCACGGCAATCGCCGCAGCCTGGAGGATTTCTGGCGCATCCGGTCCAATCATGTGCAGGCCCACCACACGGTCGGTGGTCGCGTCGACCACCATCTTGTAGAGCGCCCGCTCGTCCCGCCCGGCCAGCACGTTCTTCATCGGCCGGAAGTCGGAAGTATAGACCTTTACGGTGCCAAGCTTGTTCTTGGCCTGCGCTTCGGTCAGACCGACTCCCGCAAGGGGCGGATGGCTGAACACAGCGGAGGGGACACAGTGGTAATCCACTGTCCGGGGACTGCCGCCGAACACCGTGTCGGCAAAGGCATGCCCCTCACGGATAGCGACCGGCGTCAGTTGCAGCCGGTCCGTGACGTCGCCCACGGCATAGATGCTTTCGCAGCTGGTGCGGCTGTATTCGTCAACCTTGATCGCGCCCTTCTCGTCCAATTCGACGCCCGCGCTCTCGAGCCCGAGCCCTTCGACATGCGGCTGGCGCCCGGTCGCGAACATCACCGTGTCACATGGAATCGGATCGCCATTCTTGAAGTGGATGCAAAGTGTGCCGTCTTCATTCTTCTCGATCCGGTCCATCTGCGCGTTGAAGCGGAAAACGATGCCCTTCATCGTCGAAATCTGCATCAGCCGGTCGCGAATCTGCTCATCATAGCCGCGCAGCAGCGTGCCGGATCGGTTGACGATCGTCACATGACTGCCGAACTCATTGAAGATGCCGGCAAATTCGTTGGCAATATAGCCCCCGCCCACGATCACGATTCGCTTGGGCGCGTCCTCCAGATGAAAGGCTTCGTTGGAGGTTATGCCATGTTCGGCGCCTTCCATCTCTGGGATCACAGGCCACGCGCCCGTCGCAATCAGGATATATTTTGCCGTCACCTCCCGTCCGCTCGCGAGCTTGATTGAATGGGGTCCGGTGACGGTGGCTCTTTCCGGGATCACTTCAACATTGTGGCTCGACAGCGTATTTTTATAGAGGCCTTCGAGCCGGTCCACATCCGCCAGCACATTGTCGCGCAGCACCTTCCATTCGAAATCGCAGTCCGGCACATTCCAGCCAAATCGCCGGGCGTCCTTCAAATCTTCTGCGAAATGAGCGCCGTAAATCAGCAGTTTCTTGGGGACGCAGCCGCGGATGACACAAGTGCCACCGACGCGATATTCCTCCGCTACCGCAACGCGCGCGCCATGGGCCGCCGCCACCCGCGAAGCACGGACCCCGCCCGAGCCCGCACCGATGACGAAAAGGTCAAAATCATAGTCGCTCATGCCGGTCTCCGCTGGATAGCGCCGGATATGGCGACGAAATCGCTGCGTTACAAATGAGAATCGCCCGGACCGCCCAAGGCAAGGTGGATCAGCGCCATGGTTGAAGGATCAAATCCGCGCGGGCCGTCGACCTCGATTGCCTTGGCTATTTCCTTGCCCAACTCGACGCCAAACTGGTCAAACGGGTTGATGTCCATCAGCACGGCATTGGCGAAGGTACGATGTTCGTAGAAGGCGATCAGCGCGCCAAGAGCATCGGGCGTCACGTCGTCCAAGAGGATCGTCGTGGATGGCCGGCGTCCTGAATAGGCGCGTGCGGGGTCCGTCGCATTCTCCTTGCCGCGCATCAACGCGGCCCCTTGCGCGAAGCAATTGACCAGTAGCGCCCGGTGATGCGCGGGGTCCAGCGAATGGCCGGGCTCGATCGATGCGATGAACTCGACCGGCGCCAGCACCGTCCCCTGGTGCAGAAGCTGGAACACCGCATGCTGCGCGTCCGTACCGACGCCGCCCCAGGTGATGGGCGCCGTCGGTCCATCCACGGGCTTGCCGTCGCGGGTCACGCTCTTGCCATTGCTCTCCATCTCCAACTGCTGGAGATAGGACGGCAGCAACCGCAGCCGTTCGTCATAGGCAAACAGCGCACGCGTCTGACACCCCATTATGCGGGTATAATATTGGTCGACGAACGCCGCGATCAGCGGCGCGTTCCGCGCCGGATCAGACAAGCGGAAATGCCGGTCCATCGCCGCCGCGCCCTCCAGCAGGCTTTCGAACGCATCCCATCCCAGCGCCAGCGCCACCGGAAAGCCAATCGAGGACCAGAGGGAATAGCGCCCGCCCACGCTTTCCGCAAAGGGCAGGATGCGCGTTTCATCGACCCCCCATTCGATCGCCTTGTCGGGATTGGCGGTGAGGGCAATGACGCGCCCGTAGGGGTCGTCGACGCCAGATTCGATCATCCAGCTAATCGCGCTCGCCGCGTTCAGCATGGTTTCGGTCGTCGTGAAGGTCTTGGAGGCGATGGCGATCAGCGTCGCTGCCGGATCGAACCGGTCCATCGCCCGCTCCAGCGCGGTTCCATCAACGTTGGATACGATCGCCACGTCGTAGCGGGCGCCGTCACCGCCCAACGCGTCTATGATGAGGTCGGGCCCCAGCGCCGAACCGCCAATGCCGATGTGCAGAATATGGCGGACGGGACCCAGAGCCTCACCCTCGATAGCATCAATCAACGCGCGCATGCGGGCATGCAGCATCTTGGCGCGAGAGACGCTTTCGGCACTGCCCTCGCCGCGTTCGGCAGGATGTTCGGCGGCGCGGCCTTCCGTGTTATTGACAGGCTCACCAGCAAAGAGGGAGTCACGCCTCGCCTCAAAGCCTCGCTCCTCGGCCAACGTCAGAAAGGCACCGACGAGATCACCCGTCAGGTGCGTCTTCGACCAGTCGAAGCGGATCGGCCCCTGCCGCAATATCAACTTGCTCAGGCGGTCGGGCTCTGTCGTGAAGATGGACTTCAGATCAACTTGGGGAAGGGCTGCGATAGCCTCCAGTGCAGGACTGGACATGGATGAGAAAATCCTCTTTGCCTTTGATGGATACCGACGCCGCATCTGTCGATTCTTCCCTTTCTTAGCCAAGCGTTGCGGGCAATGCACCGCCCGCCGCGCTTGACGGCAGCTTTGGGAGGCCGCAAAAGCCGCGACGGCCTGTTTTCAAGGCAAGATGAAGGACTAGACGACCAGGCATGAGCGCAAAATCCGAAACGCGGGACTTCCTCTGGTTTCTCGCAAAGCTCGCGGTATTCGTCTTCATTCTGCGGAGCTTCATTGTCTCTCCGTTCAATATCCCGTCTGAATCGATGCAGCCGCGGCTGCTCATCGGGGATTATCTTCTGGTCGCGAAATGGCCCTATGGTTATTCGCGCTACTCGCTCCCCTTCGGACTACCCCTCATCCCCGGCCGCATCCTTGCCTCAACGCCACAGAGGGGGGACGTCGTGGTGTTCAAGGCGCCGCCGAACCAGAAGAATGACTATATCAAGCGGGTGATCGGCCTGCCCGGGGACATGATCTCCGTCCGGGGCGGCACAGTCTACCTCAATGGTCAGGCCATCCCCAAGCAAAGGGTCGCGGACCTTGTCATTCCCGTGACGCCGAACATGGTCGACGCTGCTGCGAAGGAGGGGAGCCCTTCCCCCTGCTACCGCTCCAAGTTCGAGGAAGCTGCGGCGGGGGGCGGTCGTCAGTGTCGCTATCCCCAATATCGGGAAACCCTGCCGGGCGGCAAAAGCTACAACGTGCTGGACCTGGTTCCGGACGGGGCGGCTGACGATCGCGATACGGTTCTGGTGCCCGAAGGTCATCTCTTCATGATGGGCGACAATCGCGACCGCAGCGCCGACAGCCGCTTTCCTGCTGTAGAAGGTGGGGGAATCGGGCTGGTGCCGGAAGAAAATCTGGTGGGTAAGGCGATGATTTCGGTCTTCTCCACTGATGGCAGCGCCAACTGGCTGCTCCCGTGGACCTGGTTCACCGCAGCGCGCTGGAACCGGATCGGGGAAGGCTTTTGACATCAAGTCCGCGAGGGCCTGACACGGCGGCCTGGCTTGCGGCTCTGATCGGTCGCGCACCTCGAGACGCCGCCTCCTTCGCCCAGGCGCTGACTCACGGCAGCGCGCAATCAAGCAACTACGAACGGCTGGAGTTTCTGGGCGATCGCGTTCTTGGCCTGATCATCGCGGACTGGCTTTACGGCCGGTTCACCGGCGAGCCTGAAGGCAAGCTGTCCCGACGGTTCAACGCGCTGGTATCGGGAGAAACCTGCGCCGAGGTTGCGCGCGCGGCTGGTGTTCCGCCTCATCTGGTCCTCGGCAAGCAAGCGCGCGACGATGGCGCGGCCGACAGTGACAATGTGCTGGGCGACGTCATGGAGGCGCTGATCGGCGCGCTGTATCTGGAGGGCGGTTTCGATGACGCCCGAGAGCTGGTCCACCGGCTTTGGGGCGAAAGGGTCGATACCCAGGCCAGCGCGCCCAAACATCCCAAGTCCGCGCTGCAGGAATGGGCAGCCGCCAACAAGCGCAAGCCGCCCGAATATGCGATGACGGATCGCTCCGGTCCGCATCATGCGCTGCGCTTCACTGTGACCGTCTCGATCAAGGGCGCCGGCGAAGCGAGCGCCACCGGCGGGTCGAAGCAGGAGGCGGAAACGGCTGCCGCCCAGGCGCTGCTCGATAAATTGGCGGGCTGAGGTCCCTTTCATGCTATTGACGTGCCGATCCGAACGGAGATTTGATTGACTGCAGAAATGGAATCCCAACGCTGCGGCGTTATCGCGATCGTGGGCGCGCCCAATGCCGGCAAATCGACGCTGGTCAACGCGCTCGTCGGGCAGAAGGTCGCGATCACGAGTCCCAAGGCTCAGACCACGCGAACCCGCGTGATGGGCGTCGCGATCGAGGGCGATGCGCAGATCGTGCTGGTAGACACGCCGGGCATCTTCGCGCCGAAACGCCGGCTCGACCGCGCGATGGTGCAGGCGGCCTGGGGCGGTGCGCAAGGCGCGGACCTGATCGCACTGATCGTTGACGGCAAGGCAGGGCTAGGCGCCAAGATGGAGCCGATCATCGAGGCGCTGGCGCATCGGCCGGAGCGCAAATGGCTGATCCTCAACAAGGTCGACATCGCCATCAAGGAAAAGCTGCTGGTCCATACCCAGAAGCTCTACGAACGCATCGGCTTCGAGGAGACCTTCTTCATCTCCGCCCAGACCGGGGATGGTCTGCCTGAACTCAGGTCCGCTTTCGCCAATGCCATGCCGCAGGGGCCGTGGCATTTTCCCGAGGATCAGGTTTCAGACGCCACCGACCGGATGCTGGCTGCTGAAATCACGCGCGAGCAGCTCTATCATCAACTCCACGCCGAACTCCCCTACGCCGCTGCGGTCGATACCGAGCAGTATAAGGAGCGCGACGACGGATCGGTCGAAATCCACCAGCAAATCCTGGTCGGGCGGTCCAGTCAGCGTGCCATCGTGCTCGGAAAGGGCGGACAACGCCTCAAGGAAATCGGATCAAAGGCGCGTGCCGAACTCGCCAGCCTGCTGGGCGTCAAGGTCCACCTCTACCTTCACGTCAAGGTCAAGGAAGATTGGGAGGACGATCGCTTCATCTACCGCGATATCGGGCTGGATTGGGTGGACTGAGCGCCACCCATCCCCTTCGCCCTCAGCCTGGCGAAGCCTGTTCTTCGCTAATAGGCAGAGCCGCTCTTTCGGGAGGTGAACCGGCTCATTCCGCCGGCGCCACCTTCTTCTTGGCCGGTGCCCTTTTGGTCGGCGTCTTCTTGGCTGCGGGCTTTTTCGCCGCCGCTTTCTTGGCGGGCGCCTTCTTTCCCTTTTTGGCCGGTGCTGCCGCTGCCCGCGCGTCGATGAGCTGCGCAGCCTCTTCCAGAGTCAGCGCATCCTGCTCGATCGTCTTGGGCAGCGTCGCATTAGTCGTGCCGTCCGTGACATAGGGCCCGTAGCGCCCCGCCATCAGCTTGATTTCGCCCTCGGTGCGAGGATGCTTGCCCAGAACCTTGAGGGGTTCACGCGATGACGCGCCCCGCCCTCCCCGATTTGCCGCGTCCGCCAGTTTGGCGACCGCGCTGTTCATGCCGACCTCGAAAATTTCGGCAGTCGAGGACAGGCGCCCGTATTTACCGTCGTGCAACAGATAGGGTCCGAAGCGGCCGATATTCGCAACAATGGGCTTACCCGTTTCAGGATGCAGCCCAACCTCGCGCGGCAGGCTGAGCAGCTTCACCGCCCATTCCAGCGTCAGCTCTCCATCGGGCAGATCACGCGGGATGGACCCGCGCTTGGCCTCCTTGCCCTCGCCCATTTCAATATAGGGGCCGAAGCGGCCAGATTTTTTGACAATGTCCTGCCCGGTTTCGGGATGCTGGCCCAATATCTCCGGCCCCGTAGCCTCGTCCCCTTCGCTGCCGCCGGGCTGACCAAACTTCCGTGTATATTTGCACTCGGGATAATTGGAGCAGGCGATAAAAGCTCCGAAACGCCCGCCGCGCAGCGATAGCTGCCCGTCGGCACACAGCGGACAGGCACGCGGGTTGCCCCCATCCGCTCGTGGCGGGAAGAGCATCGGTTCCAGGAACTTGTCCAACTCCGCCGTGATGTCCGACGGCTTCTGATCCATCACTTCGGCCGTCTTGGGCTTGAAATCCTTCCAAAATGCTTCCAGCACCGCCTGCCACTGCGCGCGTCCGCCGGAGATATCGTCCAGTTCCTCCTCCAGCCCCGCGGTAAAGTCATAGGACACGTAGCGTTCGAAGAAGCGTTCGAGGAAGGCTGTCACCAGCCGCCCGCTCTCTTCCGCAAAGAAGCGGTTCTTCTCGATCCGCACATAGTCGCGGTCCTTGAGCACCTGCAGGGTAGACGCATAGGTGGAGGGCCGCCCGATGCCCAATTCCTCCAGCTTCTTGACCAGCGAGGCTTCGGAATAGCGCGGTGGGGGCTGGGTGAAATGCTGCTCGGCGATGACCTTCTTCCTCGCCGGCGTGTCGCCCTGGGCCATGCGGGGCAGCAGCCTGGAATCGTCATCGTCGCTGTCGTCGCGGCCTTCCTCGTAAAGCGCGAGGAAGCCGGGGAAGATCACCACCTGCCCCGTGGCGCGCAGCGCGTGTTGTCCGGTGCCGTCCACCAGATCGACTGTCGTGCGCTCCAACCGAGCCGATGCCATCTGGCTCGCCAGAGCCCGCTTGAAGATGAGGTCGTAGAGCCGCGCATGGTCGCCAGAGCCCACCTTGTCACGCCCGAATTCGGTCGGGCGTATCGCCTCGTGCGCTTCCTGCGCATTCTTGGCCTTTGTCTGATACTGACGGGGCTTTTCGGGCAGGTAACCGCCGTCGTACCGCTCCGCGATCGCCTTGCGCGCGGCAGAGATGGCGCTGCCGTCCATCTGCACGCCATCCGTACGCATGTAGGTAATCGCACCATCTTCGTAGAGCTGCTGGGCGATCCGCATCGTGTGGCTGGCAGAGAAGCCGAGCTTGCGTGCGGCCTCCTGCTGAAGCGTCGACGTGGTGAACGGTGGCGGGGGATTGCGTGTAAGCGGCTTGGTCTCAACCTTCTCGACGGTGAAGCGCCCCGCCTCAACATCGGCCTTCGCGGCCATGGCATCGCCTTCCCTGCCGATGGTCAAGCGATCGATCTTCTCGCCCTTCCAGCGGACAAGCCGTGCGGTGAAGCCCTGACCACCCTGTTCCATCTCGGCCGCGACGGACCAATATTCCTGAGGCACGAAACTCTCGATTTCGCGCTCGCGCTCCACTACCAGGCGCAGCGCAACCGACTGCACCCGGCCCGCCGACTTCGCGCCGGGCAGCTTGCGCCACAGCACCGGCGAGAGGGTGAAGCCCACCAGATAGTCGAGCGCCCGCCGAGCGCGATATGCGTCGATCAGATCTTCGTCCAATGCGCGCGGCTGCGCCATGGCTTCGGTGACCGCCTGCTTTGTAATCGCGTTGAAAGTCACGCGATCGACCTTCTGCGGCAATGCCTTCTTGGCGCGCAGCACTTCCTGCACATGCCAACTTATGGCTTCCCCCTCCCGGTCGGGGTCGGTCGCCAGGATCAGCCGATCGGCCTTCTTCGCCTCATCAGCGATGGCCTTCAACTGCTTCCCCTTGTCGCCATAATTTTCCCACGACATGGCGAAGCCGTTGTCAGGATCCACCGATCCGTCCTTGGCCGGCAGGTCACGGATATGGCCATAGCTGGCGAGGACGTGGAAATCGCCGCCCAGATATTTTTCAATGGTCTTCGCCTTGGCCGGCGATTCAACGATGACAAGCTGCATTCATGCCCCGATAATTGAGTGCTCTCGCGTACACGCGCGAGTCTGGTAGGCGTAAAGGTCCAACGTCAAGGCCATCATGACAGGCTTACCCGGCCTCCTGCATGCCGCTCCAGCCGAGCCGCGAGTTCGAGTTCCAGCAGGACGGTCTGCACAACCGCCGGACTGAGGCCGGACAGGCGGATCAACTCGTCAACAGGGACTGGCGCTGGTCCAAGCAAGCCAGCAACCTCAGCCCTATCACCGGCGGTGACGTCGGACGACACAGGCTCTCCGGCGAAGTCCAGGCTGCCCTGCCGCACCATGCGCGGATCGATCGTTCCCACCGCCTCCATGACATCCGCGCCATTCTGAACCAGGGTCGCACCCTCGCGGATCAATTGATTGCAGCCTTGGGCGCGGGGGTCGAGCGGGGAGCCAGGCACCGCCATCACTTCTCGCCCCGCCTCCCCAGCCAGGCGCGCCGTGATCAGTGATCCCGACTTCGGTGCAGCCTCCACCACGACCGTGCCGGCCGCAAGCCCCGCGATGATCCGGTTCCGAGCGGGGAAATGCCGGGCCAAAGGCTGCGTTCCCGGCGCATGTTCCGTCACGAGCAGGCCCTCAGCGGCGACCTGCTCCTGCAAAGCCGCATTTTCGGGCGGAAAGACCACATCGATGCCGCATGCGATGACGCCAATTGTTCCCGTGCGGATCGAACCCTGATGCGCGGCCGTGTCTATACCTCGCGCGAGCCCAGACACCACCACACCGCCGCGCTCCCCCAGTTCCTGAGCCATGCTGCGCGCCAGACGGCAGGCTGCGGCCGATGCATTCCGCGCTCCCACCATGGCAATGCATTGCCGCGCCACCAGTGCGACGTCGCCGCGCACAATCAGCGCGGGCGGCGCGCCGTCCATGTCGTCGAGCAATGACGGAAAGTCCCGGTCACCCATCAGCAGATAGCGCGCGCCAAGACCTCGGCTGCGCCCAATTTCCTTATCGATCTCGGCGGGATCCGCGACGGTGGCATCACCGCCCCCTCGCGCGGCAAGATGTGGCACGGCGCGCAACGCCTCGCCTGCTGAGCCAAAGCGCGCAATCAACTGCCGAAAAGTGATGGGTCCGATGCGTGGTGAACGTATCAGGCGCAAGCGGTCGAACCGCTCCTGTTCGGTCATTCCGCGGATACTTTCGCCTTTGACCCACCGACCTTTGGCTCGACGCCCTTGGCGAGCCGCCTGATATTTGCGCGATGCCGCCACACCACTATCAGCGCCAGTGCCAACGCTACCGGCACCAGGTCGATACGTCCCAGAAGCCCCATGGCGACAGGCGCGCTGATGGCAGCCCCGATGCCGCCCACCGAAGAATATTTCGTACCGAACAGCGCCCCAAGCCAGACTATCGCGAAGATTACCCCTGCAGGCCAATAGAGCGCCGTGACCACGCCCATCATCGTCGCGACACCCTTGCCCCCCGCGAAGCGCAGCCAGACGGGATAGCAGTGACCGATAAAGGCCATCGCGCCCGCCATTGGCCCACCGCCATCGACGAGCGCGGCCCCTATCAGCACAGCCAAGGCACCTTTGAACAGGTCCAGCAGCAAAGTGGCGACCGCCAGCCCCTTACGTCCGGTGCGGAGCACATTGGTGGCGCCGATATTCCCCGACCCGATCTTGCGCAGGTCCCCCACCCCCGTGAAGCGCGTCAACAGCAGGCCGAAGGGAATGGACCCCAGGAGGTAGCCGAGCAGCAGGACGAACGCGGGGATTAGCCAGGGAGGGGTCATGATCTCGCCGAGATAGTTGCGGGCGCGACCATAGCGTGCCGTTTGCGCCGGGCAATGGCGAAGGTGCGTGATTGTCGACGCGCGAAGACGTACGGACCGAAATCTTTAAAGATCACGTCGCGCCTAAACCGTCTGCACTTTTCGCAAAAAGACCGGAGAGGCACGAGCCCGACCTTCCACCATTGCACACAGATGCTAGCCGATTGAGGGGGTCTGGCAGGCCAAAGCCATACACCAGCGCGGCCTAGATGCGCTCGCCCCATCGGCAGCATTTGATAAGCGAAGGGCTGCCCCGGGTGACAACCCGGCGCCTTCCCATCAGGAACCCCACGCCCGCAGACGTCCACAACAAACTCCACAGTTGCGGAGCAGCCATTCGCGCGGGGTTCAGGCCGCGTCTTCGGCGCGTTTCTCTTTCTCGCTGAACACGCGAATCGGCTCCTTCGTGCCCGCAACGACATCCTTGTCCACGACCACCTCGCCCACACCCTGCATCGAAGGCAGGTCGAACATGGTATCAAGCAGGATCGCCTCGAGAATGGAGCGAAGTCCGCGCGCGCCGGTCTTGCGCTCGATCGCCTTCCTGGCGATCGCCATCAGCGCATCATCGGTAAAGCTAAGTTCGACATTTTCCATGTCGAACAGCTTGGCATATTGCTTCACCAACGCGTTCTTGGGCTCGACCAGAATCTTGACCAGAGCCGTCACGTCGAGATCCTCCAGCGTCGCTATGACGGGCAGACGGCCGACGAACTCGGGAATCAACCCGAATTTCAGCAGATCCTCGGGCTCGCTCTGACGCAGCAATTCTCCGGTCTTGCGCTCTTCAGGCGCTGCAACATGCGCGCCGAAGCCGATCGATTTGGCCTCCAGACGGTCACCGATGATCCTTTCCAGACCGGCAAACGCGCCGCCGCAGATGAACAGGATATTGGTCGTATCGACCTGAAGGAACTCCTGCTGCGGGTGCTTGCGCCCGCCCTGCGGCGGAACCGAGGCGGTCGTGCCTTCCATCAGTTTCAGCAGCGCCTGTTGCACGCCCTCTCCCGATACGTCGCGGGTGATAGACGGGTTTTCGGCTTTGCGGCTGATCTTGTCGATCTCGTCGATATAGACGATGCCACGCTGCGCCTTCTCGACGTTATAGTCCGAGGCCTGGAGCAGCTTAAGAATGATATTCTCGACATCCTCACCGACATAGCCCGCTTCAGTCAAGGTGGTCGCGTCAGCCATCGTGAAAGGCACGTCAAACGTCTTGGCGAGAGTCTGGGCGAGCAGCGTTTTGCCGCAGCCGGTCGGCCCGACCAACAGAATGTTGGATTTGGCAAGTTCAACCTCGCCCGGTCTGGCGCCGTGGTTGAGCCGCTTGTAATGATTGTGGACCGCGACGGAAAGAACACGCTTGGCCCGGTTCTGGCCGATCACATAATCGTCCAGCACATCGCAGATCTCCTGCGGGGTCGGCACGCCGCCATCCTTCTTGCCGACAAGACCACCCTTGGTCTCCTCGCGGATGATGTCGTTGCACAATTCCACGCATTCATCGCAGATGAACACGGTCGGCCCCGCAATCAGCTTACGCACCTCATGCTGCGACTTGCCGCAGAAGGAGCAGTAAAGCGTACTTTTAGAATCGGAGCCCGTAAGCTTAGTCATTCGCCAATCTTTCTTCCCTGCCTCATGCAAAATCCGCCGCGGGCGAGGGATAATCTGGTCCTAGCATCATCCTAGACCGCGTCGCGCCGGTTTCACAAGGGGAGAAAGCGGCGCGCGCGATTAAGATCCATGTTAGCCCTCTGCCGTTTCCGCAGCCATCGGACGGCGATCGAACACCTCGTCCACAAGGCCAAAAGCCTTGGCTTCCTCCGCTTCAAGGAACGTGTCGCGATCCATCGCCCTTTCGATTTCTTCCAGCGGACGACCCGTATAGTTCGCATAAAGGCCGTTAAGCCGCTGGCGGATGCGAAGGATTTCCTTCGCCTGAATCTCGATGTCCGACGCCATGCCCTGCGCACCGCCCGATGGCTGGTGGATCATGATCCGCGCGTTGGAAAGGGCAATTCTCTTGCCCGGTTCACCGGCGGCGAGCAGGAAGCTGCCCATCGACGCGGCCTGGCCGATGCACACCGTACCGACCTGCGGCCGGATATATTTCATCGTATCGTGGATCGCCATGCCGGACGTCACCACGCCGCCGGGCGAGTTGATGTACATCCAGATGTCTTTCTTCGGATTTTCCGACTCGAGAAACAGCAACTGCGCAACGATCAGCGAGGCCATGTGATCCTCTACCTGGCCAGTCACGAAGATGATCCGTTCACGAAGCAGCCGCGAATAAATGTCAAAGCTGCGCTCGCCCCGGTTGGACTGTTCGATAACGATGGGAACCAGCGCGGCCATGGGATCGGACATGAAATCGGTCATTTTTCTCTTTCGGATGGTTGCTTTTGCCCGATCCCTACATCGGCACAAAAGCAAGGCGGTTCAAGGGGGCTGTGAAGGCGAAGCGCGAGGTCAGCCCGAGCGGCCAAAATCTGAAGGGGCCCGGAAAGCCAGATATGCGAGCCGCCGAACCTCCCGCCTCCCGCGAACGACTGTATCCAGGATCAGGCCGCACATACCCGACAGCGTGGCCAGGATCATGAGGCCGGTGACCAGGACGGCCGTGGGAAAGCGCGGCACCAGGCCGGTGTGCATATAGGTGAGGATCAGTGGCAGCGCTAGCAGCAATCCGGTCGCGGCTAACAATGCGGCGATTATGCCGAAGAAGAGTATAGGCCGTTCGATGCGATACAGGGTGATGATCGTCCGCAGGATGCGCCAGCCATCGCGATAGGTCGAAAGCTTGCTGACCGACCCTTCGGGACGCGCACCATAAGCGGTGACCACCTCCGATACCGGCATCGCAAGCTCCAGCGCGTGAACGCTGATCTCCGTCTCAATCTCAAAGCCTGCCGACAGGACGGGAAAGCTTTTGACAAAGCGACGGGAAAAGACGCGGTAGCCTGAAAGGATATCCGTAAAGCTTCGCCCGAACAGCCGCTTCAGAAGGCTGGTCAGCGCCCAATTGCCGAAGCGGTGCCCGCGCCGATAAGCTTCCTCGATCTCGCTCCGGCGCGCACCCACAACCATGTCGAGATTGTCGTCCAGCATGGCGGCGACCATTTTCGGAGCGGCGGCCGCCTCATAGGTCGCGTCGCCATCAGCCATGACATAAATGTCGGCATCGACATCGGCGAACATCCGCCGAACCACATGGCCCTTGCCCTGCTGGGCGACGCGGCGGACGAATGCGCCGGCCTCAGCCGCCAGTTCGCGGCTGGCGTCGGTACTGTTATTATCGAAAACATAAATGTCAGCGGAGGGAAGCGCGCGACGGAAATCCTCGACCGTCTGCACGATGGCCCCGGCTTCATTATAACAGGGCAGAATGACCGCGATGCGCGGGCCTGAAAGCCCCTCCCCGCTTGCCACCGCCGGATACTCCTTCATCTGCCCAACCTTCCACCCCGGATGCCTGCAATGGCGCAGCCGAATTAACATTTCCTCTGCCACTCGGCGCGCAAATTGAAAAGCGCCCGGGCTTCCACTGGAAGCCGGGCGCTTGCTCAATCAACTATGACGGCCTCACTCAGTCTTGGCAGCGGCCTTCTTTGCGGGCGCCTTCCTGGCCTTGGGCTTGTCCTCGGGGGCAGCCTCCTCAGCAACCGAATCGTCCTTCTTTGCAGCAGCCTTCTTGGGCGCGGCCTTCTTTGCAGACACCTCTTCAGCGGCGTCGGCAGCCGGAGCGGCGGCGTCCGGTTCAGCAGCCTTCTTCTTGGCCGCCGGCTTCTTCGCCTTGGGCTGATCGTCATGATGATCATGACCGCAGCCCGGACCATGGACATGCGGCTTCAGGTCGCCGTCCTCCGCTTCGATCGCGGCTTCCAGCTCTTCACGGCTCACGGCGCGGTCGGAAATCTCGGCCTTTTCAAACAGGAAGTCGACGACCTTGTCCTCATAGAGCGGCGCGCGCAGCTGAGCGGCGGCCATCGGGTCCTGACGGACATATTGCACGAAGCGCTCACGATCCTGGGGGCCGTACTGCTGGGCAGCCTGCATGATCAGGCGATTCATCTCCTGATCGCTGACAACCACGCCGTTGGCCTGCCCAATTTCGGACAGAAGCAGACCCAGGCGGACGCGGCGCACCGCAATGGCGCGATAGTCTTCCTTCTCCGCCTCCATTTCCTTGAGGGCCGCTTCGGGATCTTCCTCATGGCTGGCTTCGTGCTGCAGCTGGGCCCAGATCTGCTCGAACTCGGCTTCCACCATGCTGGGCGGCACGTCGAAATCATGGGCAGCGGCCAACTGATCGAGCAGCTTGCGCTTCATGTAGGTACGTGTGAGGCCATTATGTTCCTGCTCGATCTGGGCCTTGAGCAGTTCCTTGAGCTTTTCCAGACCTTCAAGACCCAGCGACTTGGCGAAATCGTCGTCCAGTTTGGGCTTGTCCGCGTTCAGGATCGCCTTGACGGTGATGTCGAACGTCGCTTCCTTGCCGGCGAGGTGAGCCGCGCCATAATCTTCCGGGAAGGTGACAGTGATGGTCTTCTCGTCACCCTTCTTGACGCCGGCCAGCTGCTCTTCGAAGCCGGGGATGAACTGCCCCGAACCGATTTTCAGCTTCACATCTTCGGCCGAACCGCCCTCAAAGGCTTCGCCATCGACCTTGCCGACGAAATCGATGGTCAGCGTGTCGCCATCCTTCGCCTTATGCGAAGCGGCATGTTCTTCGAGCGCGCCCTGCTGGGTCGCGATACGGCCAGCGGCCTCATCGATTTGCGCGTCGGCCACTTCGACGGTCAGGCGCTCCAGCTTCAAGCCTTCGATGCTCGGCGCCGCGATTTCGGGCAGCACTTCGAGCGCGACCTTCACCTCGGCATCCTTGCCGAACTCGAAGCCTTCATCCAGCTCGACCGACGGCTGCATCGCGGGACGCAGCTTGTTGTCGGCGATCAGCTTCTGAATGCCTTCCTGGATCGAATTGTTGAGCGCCTCGCGCTGCAGCGACTCGCCGTGCATCTTCTTGACGAGGTTGGCGGGTACCTTGCCGGGGCGGAAGCCAGGCATACGCACCTGCGGCGCGATCGCCGCCACTTCCTTTTCCACTCGGGCGTCGATGTCCTTCGACGTGATGGTCACGGTATAGGCGCGCTTCAGGCCCTCGTTCAACGTCTCGACAGTCTGCATCTCTTCTCTCAAACGCTTTCTTCAGCTGAATTCAGTTGGCGCCTGTAGTGACGCGGGGCCTGGCGCATCTGGTGCGGGCGAAGGGACTCGAACCCCCACATCTTGCGATACCAGAACCTAAATCTGGCGCGTCTACCAGTTTCGCCACGCCCGCATCGGTCGCCGGTCGGCGCGGCATAGAGAAAAGCGAAGGGCGAGGCAAGGGATTGTGGATAAGTCTCCCGGAACCGTCATGGCCTACGATGCGTAGCCTTTCTTTCGACAGGAGAGACGCATGGCCACACAACCTGACCCCGAACCCAGCAGCGTGCCGCCGCCGGACACCATCCAGCCGCAATCCCCGCCTGAGACGCCGCCACCTGCGGCGCCCGATGAGGCGCCAGGCGGAGAACCCCCCGGCTTTATGCCGGAACGCCCCGATTACGATCAGCCCAGCAGGTCCATACCCGAGTTACCGCCCCACTGAACGGCAACATATCCACAGCTAATCCGCAACGACGAGAAGTTTTTTTCGCTGGCGCACAAGAACGCCCCTTCAGCGGCTAGACAGGCCCCTGCAAGCATGATTGAACTATGACAGATAAATTAATGCGGGAGAGGCGCGGCTGACATCAAGGGGGTCAACGTGCATCAAATTCGCGCCAAGCTGGAATGGTTCAAGACAGTCATATTGCCGCAAGAAGCCGCGCTGAGGGGCCGTTTGCGGCGGATACTTCCCACCACGCATGAACTGGAGGACATGGTCGCCGAAGTCATGGCGCGGGCCTTTGCCACGGAAAACTGGCAAAATGTGACGACAGGCCGGGCCTATCTCTTTACCATCGCCCGTAATCTGGTGATTGACGCTGCCCGCCGCAACAAGGTTGTCAGTTTCGAAACCATCGCTGACCTGGAATTGCTGCAGGGCGAAAACAATGCGGAGGTGCAGTTGCACGCCCGCGAAGCCCTTCGCCAGGTCGAAACCATAGTGGAATCGCTGCCACCGCAATGCCGGCGGGTCTTTATCCTGCGCCGAATCCATGAGAGATCGATGCAGGAAATAGCGGCGGAGATGGCTCTGTCCGTTTCTACAGTTGAAAAACATCTGGCCAAAGCAATCGCGATAGTTATGCGAGCCTGGGCGGAACGTGAGGAAACGGATTTCGAGCGTGCAGGCGTCGGGACCAGGGTCAAGTTGCAACAGCCGGGACGCGATCGAGGCGGAAGCCGCGCGCCTGCTGGCCAGGCATAATAATAGCCCCAGTCCGCAGGACGAGACCGACCTTTGCGCCTGGGTCGAGGCCGACCCCCGCCACGCCATAGCGTTCGCCCGCGCCGAAGCGGCCTGGGAAGCGGCCGAGCGGCTGAAAAGCGCTGCCGCCGAAGTCACGCTGCCGCCGATCGCGGAAATCGTGAGCGAAGAGCAGCAACGGCGGCTCTCGCGGAACATAATGATCGTCGCTGCGGCAGCGATATTGCTGTTCATCGTCGCGGCGATCGTCACCGTGCGCACGTTCAACGACGTCGAGCGCTATGAGACCCGCATCGGTGAAATCCGCGATCTGCGCCTGACCGACGGGTCCGTCCTTCATCTCAACAGCGACAGTGAGGCGGAGGTGCGCTTCACCAACCACGGCCGCAAGGTTCGCATCCTGAAGGGAGAGGCATCCTTCGACGTCGCGCCTGACCGAGAGCGACCTTTCGAGGTCGAGGCGCGATCGGCGCTCCTCCGCGCGACAAGCACCGCCTTCAATGTGCGTCTTCGCCCTTCCCTCATCGAAGTAACCGTCATGAAGGGTACTGTAAGCCTGATTTGCGGTAATCACCGAGCCGAGCGCGTCACCGCCGGCGGTGGCGCCATCCTGCAGCCGCGCAGCTTCGTCCTTACGCGCCTTGACCCACAGATTATCAGCCAGCGGACGGCGTGGCGGCGGAAGATGGTCGAACTGAATGGTCAGACGGTCGAACAGGCAGCGAGCGAGTTCAACCGCTACCGGCCGACACCGATATTGATCGGTGACACCCGAGTCTCTTCACTGCGCGTCTCGGGACAGTTCCGCACGTCGGACAGCCACGCCTTCCTTTCGATGCTACAGGGTGGGCTGCCGATCAGGGCGGTGGATGGCGAGGATGGCTCTGTCATGCTGCTATATCGTGATGCTCTGCCGACCGATCGCTGAACTTAAGCCGCACCGTCCCGCGCGAGTAGACTGAGCACCAATTCCGGCACCAGCTTGCTTGCCTTTCCGATCCGGCTCTCATCGAAATAGATGCTGCCCGCTGACGGTTCGAGATTGAGTTCCAGCGTGCTGGCTCCCAGATGGCTGGCCGTCTGTACAAAGCCGGCTGCGGGATATACCGCGCCCGACGAGCCGATAGATACGAACAGGTCGCATCGCCGCAGCGCTTGGTCGATAGCCTCCATCTCGTAGGGTATCTCGCCGAAAAAGACGATGTCGGGCCGCAATGGCCCATGGCCGCACTCTTGGCAGGAGGTTCCGGGCCGCAGTGCGCCGGTCCAGCGCCTGGGAATGCCGCAATGGCCGCAAAGGGCCGACAACAGTTCCCCATGCATGTGGATCAGCCGCCTGGCGCCTGCGCGCTCATGCAGGTCGTCGACATTCTGCGTCACGATCAGCAGTTCGCCAGGCCATTGGGCATCAAGTGCGGCAAGTGCCTCATGTGCCGCATTGGGCTTTACGTCCTGCAGTCGCGCGCGCCGCTCATCATAGAAGCGATGCACCAGTGCGGCGTTGCGCGCCAACGCTTCAGGCGTGCAGACATCCTCGACCCGATGGCCCTCCCATAGCCCATCGGGGCCCCGAAACGTCGCGAGGCCGCTTTCGGCCGATATTCCTGCGCCCGTCAGGATCACGATGCTGCGGACTGTGGCAAGCTCCATTGCTCTTTCCTTCAGTGCCCGTTGGCGGGACGTAATTCTTGTCGATAAGAGAGCCTTGGCTCAAGGGATGACAAACGCGGTCGGCTCTGGCATCGCCCGGCCAGTGAGCAGGCATGGAAACGGACGCAAATGAGCAGCATCGGAATTTTCGGCGCAGCCGGTCGCATGGGACACGCCATAGCGCAGATAACGATCGAGAGCGGCCACACACTCGCGGGCGGCGTCGATCGGGCCGGCGGGGGAGAGATCGCGCCGGGGATCGGGATCGGCACCGACCCCGCCGCCCTGGCCCGACAGAGCGACGTGCTCATCGATTTTTCCGTGCCAGCTGCCCTTGCCGCACATCTCGATGCCGCGGTCGCGGCGCGCAAACCGATCCTGATCGGTACAACCGGGCTGGAGCCTGCACATCATGCGCTGATTGATGAGGCTGCGAAAGCCGTTCCGGTGCTGCAGACCGGAAATACCTCGCTGGGGGTCAACCTGTTGGCGGCACTGGTCGAGCAGGCCGCATCACGCCTTGCGGATGATTGGGATATCGAGATCGTCGAAATGCATCACCGGCATAAAGTAGATGCACCATCCGGCACGGCACTACTGCTTGGAGAAGCGGCCGCGCGGGGGCGGGGCATCACGCTTGCTGACCATAGCGAGCGTGGCCGCGACGGCATCACAGGCGCGCGGGTACAGGGCGCGATCGGCTTCGCTGCGCTACGCGGAGGATCGGTAGCGGGAGATCATCAGGTCATCTTCGCCGCTGAAGGCGAACGCATCGAGATCGGTCACCGCGCGGAAAACAGGGTCATCTTCGCGCGCGGTGCACTCAGGGCTGCGCTCTGGCTCATCGGTCAAAGCGCCGGCCGCTACGACATGAAAGGCGTCCTGGGCCTCTAGCCGCCATGAAAAAGGACCAGATATTCGAGCTTTTCAGCCGATTGGCAGAAGCTAATCCCTCGCCGCGCACGGAACTGGAATATGGTAACGACTATCAACTGCTTGTGGCAGTGGTCCTGTCGGCACAGGCAACCGACACTGGCGTCAACAAGGCAACGCGAGCACTGTTCCGCGACGTGCGGACTCCCGCAGCGATGTTGGCACTGGGCGAAGAAGGGTTGAAGTCGCACATCAGGACCATCGGCCTGTTCAATGCCAAGGCAAAGAATGTCATCGCCTTGTCGGAGATTCTGGTTCGCGACTTCGGCGGCGAAGTGCCGCGCGATCGCGACATTTTGCAGACCCTGCCAGGCGTCGGTCGCAAGACAGCCAATGTAGTGATGAACACCGCTTTTGGCGCGGAGACCTTCGCGGTCGACACCCATATTTTTCGCGTCGGCAATCGCACCGGTCTGGCGCCCGGCAAAACACCCCTCTCTGTAGAATTGAAGCTGGAAAAGCACGTGCCAGGCCCGTTCCGCCGAGACGCGCACCACTGGTTGATCCTGCTTGGCCGCTATATTTGCAAGGCGCGGCGGCCGGAATGTTGGCGCTGTCCTATTGCGGACCTGTGTCGCTACAAACCCAAGACAGCAGCGCCCCGGTCGGGGGCGCAGGCCCCCGATTAGCGGTCATTCATTATCCTGCCGTTCAGCCGAGATGTGTTAAAGAGGACGGGAACCGCCCTTTGGCGGCGTGGTACCAATAGCAGTCATTGAGGAGAGTCTAACATGTCCGCCCCCGTTTTCGGCAAGATCGTCCGCATGGTTGTGGCTGCCGGATTGATGGGCATCGCCGCGCCCGTCATCGCCAAGCCAACGGCCGATAGACTGGTGCCTGCCGGAAAGCCTGTGGATTGTGTCCAGATCGTGCAGATCCGCAATACCGAAGTACGCGACGACCGAACGATCGATTTCATCATGAGTGGAAATAAGGTCTATCGCAACACGCTGCCTAACAGCTGTCCTAGCTTGGGATTCGAACGACGTTTCATGTACAAGACCAGCCTGTCGGAACTCTGTTCCGTGGACATCATCACGGTGCTCTACGATTCACCAAACCTTTCCCGTGGCGCTAGCTGCGGCTTGGGCAAGTTCCAGCCAATGGCCAAGGTGAAATAGTTTCGACATGTCGCGATTGGTGCTGGCGCCGGCGGTTTGCCTTTGCTAAGCGGCGCTTCGCACTAACGACATGCACCCATAGCTCAGCTGGATAGAGCGTTGCCCTCCGAAGGCAAAGGCCAGAGGTTCGAATCCTCTTGGGTGCGCCATTGCCGAAATTTGATCCCTGGACCGGATTTTGACAATTTGGCTTGCAGGTGGCTTTATCTCCCTGTCCCGGGTCGTTTCTTTCTCTGAAGCCGAGCTCTCCCTGTCTGTCATGCCTTCCCGCCCGATTGGGACGATTGTTGGATGGCAGCGACCAATTGTTCGGCCCCGAAAGGCTTGGGAATACATCGAACTTCACGGTAGGCGTCCGGAAGAGCCCAGCCATCATAACCGGTAAGGAACAGATAGGGGACGCCACGGTCGGTCAAACTGTCAGCTATCGCGAAACATGCTTCGCCGTTTAGGTTGACATCCAGAACGGCGAAATCCAGCGTTGCCGTTCGCGCCACAGCCAGTCCGCTGCCAACATCTCCCACGGGCCCGATGATCACCGCACCCGCTTCAACAAGCACCTGCTTGATTTCCTTGGCTATGAAGAATTCATCTTCCACCACGAGGATAGTCTTGCCCAGCAGTTCCGCGTTCAACGCCCTCTCCTCATGCGCTCAGCGTGCAACCTCGTCAGCTTCACAGGCGGTCTGTTCCCCGCCCAGCGGAGCGCAGTTCCAGGCGAGGACAAAGCCGGTCCGAATTGCCTACACCAGTGTAGATAAAAGCCGCAGTGCGCCGCTCTGATCTAGATTTAGGACCGAGCAACACTGAACCCGCTCCTTTAGTTATCGCGCCTGGACGATAGTGTGGCTCGGTCGCTCGCACAACAAGGCGACATCACAATCAGGTTGTACAAATTCAGACGGAAAGCGCGACTCCTCACCATCTCGCGGCTCCGTGCCGTTTCGATGGGCGCCGAAATAGCGCGTCAGCGCGCGTCCATTAGCAGCGCTCATTCCCCCTTGGGCTTCAAGTTCGGCCTTTATTTTAGTCCGCCTCCCATGGTGCGGTAGAGTTCGACCATGTTAGCCGCGCGTGCCAACCGTGTGGCCAGTAACGATTGTTCCGCGTTGTAGAGCGTCCGCTGCGCATCAAGCGTAGTCAGGAAGGCATCCACGCCGGCGCGGAAGCGCGCTTCCGAAAGTCGATATCCAATCCGGGCGGCATCGCGGAGAGATGTCTGTGCTTCCAGCTGAGAAGCCATCGTTCCGCGCCGCGCCAGAGCATCCGCAACTTCGCGGAATCCGGTCTGGATGCTCTTTTCGTAGGTGGCCAGCATGGCGTCGTAGCTGGCGCGGGCGTAGCGCAGATTCGCTTGATTTCTGCCGAAATCGAAAATCGGTAGGCGAGCGGATGGGGCGACCGACCAGTTCTGGCTCCCCCCACTGAACAGATTAGACAATCCAAGGCTGGCCGTGCCGAACGCAGCCGTCAACGATATGGTCGGGAAGAAAGCGGCACGCGCGGCCCCGATATCGGCGTTGGCTGCGCGCAGCTGATGTTCGGCCGCTGCGATATCCGGCCGCCGCAGCAGCAGTGAAGATGAAAGGTCGGCCGGCAGATTGCTGAGTGTTACGTCGCCGTCAGGCATTGCATCGGGCAGGTTTTCCGCAGGGACGGTTGTCCCGACTAGTAGATTTAGCGCATTCTGGTCCTGCGCGACCAGTGTTGTGGCTGCGGCAATATCTGATCGAGCCTGGTCATAGCTTGTTTGCGCCTGACGCACTTCCAACTCCGAAGCGACGCCTTTAGCAAATCGCGCGCGGGTCAATTCCAGCGTCTGGCCGAACACATTCGCGAGATCTCGAGCGATCCTCAGCCTGTCTTGGTCAGCGGCTAGCGTGAGCCATGCGGAAGCCACTTCTGCGATCAGCGCCGTCTGGGCCGCATTACGATTCTCTACGGAAGAGAAATATTGCTCCTGGGCTGACCTTGCCATGTTGCGAACCCTCCCGAAAAGATCAACTTCCCAGGCGGAAATGCCAACCGATGCGGTGTATATGTCCTGGCGGCCTGCGCCTCCACCGCCTTGCTGCTGCGCGAACGGCGTTTTCTGATAGGTAGCGCTTGCACCGCCGTTGACCGTCGGAAGCAGATCCGCGCGCTGCACGCGATATAGCGCTCGCGCCTGCTCGACATTGGCGAGCGCGATGCGCAAGTCGCGATTCTCGCCCAACGCCGTTTCAATCACTCGCGCGAGGCGCGGATCGGTGAAGAAATCACGCCATGCCGTGTCCGCAGGCACGATCGCGGGTTCAACAACCGTCGCGGCAGAATAAGCCGGACCGGAGGGACTGGACGCCGGCACTGGCGGCACAGGTCGCACATATTTGGGCGCCATGTCGCAGGCTGCGAGCATGAGCAGCGACGCTACTACCGATGAGCGTTTCAGGTTGCGCATATCTTTCATGCCTCAATCGGGCCAACAGATGTCGATGCTGTTGCCTGTGGAACAGCATCCGCTTCGCGGAACAGACGCTTCACCACGGTGAAGAAAACCGGGACGAAGAATATCGCCAATATGGTCGCCGACAGCATTCCGCCGACCACCGACCAGCCGATCGCATGCTGTCCCCCTGCACCCGCTCCCTTGGCGACGGCCAGCGGCAGCACGCCGAAGATGAACGCGAAGCTGGTCATAAGGATCGGCCGCAGACGCAGCTTGCCCGCTTCAAACGCGGCCCGCGCTGCGGGCATGCCTTCCCGCATCTTTTCTTCGGCAAATTCGACGATCAGAATGGCATTCTTCGCCGACACGCCGATGGTGGTGATGAGGCCCACCTGCAGATAGATGTCGTTGTTGAGCCCTACCAGAGCGGCAGCGATCAGCGATCCCACAATACCCAGCGGAACCACCAACAATACGGCTATCGGCACGGACCAACTTTCGTACAAGGCGGCAAGACACAGGAAAACGATCAGCATCGACAGGGCGTAAAGCGCGGGGGCCTGTCCGCCGGACATTTTTTCCTCGTAGGAAATGCCGTTCCATTCAAAGCCGAATCCCGCAGGCAGCTTGCTCGCATGCTCCTCCATCGCGGCCATCGCTTCACCTGTGCTGACGCCAGGCGCTGGCGCGCCCTGAATCTGCATCGACGATATACCGTTATAGCGTTCCAACTTGGCCGGCCCATAAGTCCATTCCGTGTTGGCGAAAGAAGCGATGGGGGCCATGACGCCGCCGCTGCCTCGCACATGCAACGCGCCTATCGAATCTGGAGAGGTTCGGAATGGCGCATCAGCCTGGACGTAGACGCGCTTTACCCTGTCCCGGTCGACGAAATCGTTGACATAAGAGCTGCCCATCGCCGTCGCGATCGCGTCGTTTACATCGGCTTGGGCGATACCGAGCGCCCCGGCAGCGGCCTGGTCGATGTTGAGCTTGAGCTGGGGGGTGTCGTCCAGTCCATTCGGACGAACCTGCGCCAACCTCTTGTCCGCAGCGGCCATGCCCAGCAATTGGTTCCGCGCCTGAAGCAGAGCGTCATGGCCCATGCCAACGCGATCGACGAGCTGGAAATCGAACCCCGAAGCGTTGCCCAATTCCTGCACGGCCGGCGGCACTATCGCGACTATCATGCCCGTTCCGAGCTGGCGGAAATACTGGTTGGCGCGCTGGGCTATCGCCGACACGGAATTCTCCTTGCCCTTGCGTTCAGACCAGTCACGCATGCGAACGAACGCCAGGCCGGTGTTTTGACCCTGCCCCGCGAAGCTGAAGCCGGCGATCGTAAACACGGCTCGCGCATTCTTCTTTTCATCCTTGAGGTAGAAATCGCGGACCTTGGAGAGCGTGCGGTCTGTTTCCTCCATGCTGGTACCCGCTGGCAGCGACACCAGATTAATCAGGCTGCCCTGGTCCTCGTCTGGCAGGAAGCCGCCAGGCAGGCGCAGGAATAGCAGACCAACGCCAAGCGTGACCAAGCCATAGACCAGCATTGTACGCCCCCAGCGCCTTTCGACTTTTTCCACCCCTCGTCCATATCGGTCCACGCCGCGATCGAAGGTGCGGTTGAACCATCCGAAAAAGCCCGTCCTTTGTCCGTGATCCTCGCTCCGCGGCTTGAGGATCGTGGCGCAGAGCGCGGGAGTGAGGATGAGTGCGACCAGGACCGACAGCGCCATTGACGACACGATAGTGATCGAAAACTGGCGGAAAATCACCCCGGTCGAACCGCCAAAGAAGGCCATGGGCAGGAAGACCGCCGACAAGACCAAGCCAATACCGATAAGTGCGCCGCTGATCTCGTCCATGGACTTCTTCGCGGCTTCTTTGGGAGATAGGCCTTCCTCCTGAATGATACGCTCGACATTCTCGACGACCACAATCGCGTCGTCGACCAGCAGCCCGATGGCAAGCACCATGCCGAAAAGCGTCAGCGTGTTGATGGTGAAGCCCGCTGCGTACAGTACCGCCAGTGAGCCCAGCAACACGACCGGAACGGCGATCGTGGGGATCAGCGTCGCTCGCCAGTTCTGCAGGAACAGGAACATGACGACGAACACCAGAAGTACCGCTTCCAGCAGCGTATGGAGCACCTGCTCAACCGACAGCTTGACATAGGTCGAATTGTCGACCGGGAAGTCATATTTGACCCACGAGGGGAAAGTCTTCGACAATTCGGCCATTCGGCTCTTGACGGCTTGCACCGTGTCGAGCGCATTGGCTCCGGGAGCCAGCTTTATGCCGAATCCCGCTGCCGGATGACCATTGAATTTCGCGTTAAAGCCGTAATTATCCGCGCCCAGCTCCACCCTGGCGACATCTTCCAGCCGCACCACCGATCCGTCAGGATTGCTGCGGAGCAGGATCTGGCGAAATTGTTCTGGAGTATTGAGCCGCGACTGCGCCGTCACGGTGGCATTGAGGGCCTGCCCCCTGACCGTCGGCGTTCCGCCGATCTGCCCGGCTGACACCTGCGCGTTCTGGGTGCGTATTGCGGCTTTGACATCGCCCGCGGTGACGCCAAGATTCGCCATCTTGAACGGGTCGAGCCAGATGCGCATCGCGTAAGGGGCGCCCAGCAACTGCGTATCACCGACGCCGCTGAGGCGGCTGAGAGGATCCTGAAGCGTGGAAGCGACAAAATCACCGGCATCCTGCTGGTCGTGGATGCCGTCGTCGGCATAGACGCTCATTACCATCAGGAAGGTCGATGTCGACTTGGTGACACGCAGGCCTTGCTGCTGCACCTCCTGAGGCAACAGCGGCGTCGCTTGCGCCAACTTGTTCTGCACCTGGACCTGCGCGATATCCGCATCGGTGCCCTGCTCAAAGGTCAGGGTAATCGTCAGGTTCCCGGCAGAATCGCTCGCCGAGGAGAAATATCGCAGATTGTCGATGCCCTTGAGCTGCTGTTCGATAATCTGCGTTGTCGTACTTTCCAGGGTGCGGGCGTTCGCACCGGGATAGGTGGTGCTGATCGTCACCGCAGGGGGAGCGATGGCCGGAAATTGTGCGACGGGCAGTTGCCGCAAGGCCAGAAGGCCCGCCAGCATGATCACGATGGCGATGACCCATGCAAAAATGGGCCGGTCGATAAAATAGCGTGCCATCGATCAGCGCTTCCCTGCTTGGGGACGTGTGACCTGCTGAGGCGCTCGTGGCCGGACCGGCGTGCCCGGCTTGAGATTCATCAACCCCTCGACGATCAGTCGGTCGCCCGCCTTCAGCCCCTTGGTCACGACCCACTTGTCACCCAATGCGCGATCGGTTTCGACCTGACGCAGTTCCACCCTGTTGCGGGCATCCACGACCAGCGCGGTCGCCCGCCCCCTCGGATCGCGGCTGATGCCCTGCTGCGGCGCCAGTATCACTGACTGGCGCTCGCCTTCCTTGACTTTCGCGCGCACATACATGCCAGGCAAAAGCAAACCGTCAGGATTGGGGAACGTCGCGCGCAGCGTAACGGCGCCGGAACTCGGATCGACCGTCACTTCGGAAAATTGCAATCGACCTTCGCTGGGATAGATGCTGCCGTTGGGCAGGAGCAATTGCACGCGCGCGCCCTGCGCCTCGCTCACCCCTCCTTCCCTGAGGGCCTGACGAAAGCTCAGGAGCTGCGCGGCGGACTGAGTGACGTCGACATAGACGTGATCGGTCCGCTGAATCGTTGCCAGAGCCTCCGCCTGGCCTGCCTGGACCAGAGCGCCCGGTGTGAAGAGGGACCGTCCAATCCGCCCGGCGATCGGAGCGCGGATGCGAGTGAAATTCTGATTTACCTGGGCTGCCTGAACCGTCGCACGCTGCGCCGCAACATCGGCTCGAGCCTGGGAAGCAGATGCCGCTGCATTGTCTGCCTCCTGCCGGCTGACAGCATTGATGCCCACCAATTCGCGGTAGCGCTGTGCCTGGAGGGCGGTCGCGCGGATGGCCGCCTGCGCGCGGGCAAGGCCGCCCTGCGCCTGGGCGAGTGCGGCCCGATAAGGCGCATCTTCGATCTCATACAGTAGCTGCCCCGCCCGGACATAACTTCCTTCCGCGAACAGCCTACGGCGGATGACGCCATTGATTTGAGGACGGACTTCGGCCGTTTCCATAGCGGAAATCCTGCCCGGAAGCTCGCTGACCAGCGGAGCGGATTCGACCTTCAGCGTCACAACACCCACCGCCGGAGGAGGCGGAGGCGGAGGCTCATGCTTGCCGCATCCAGCCAGCGTCAGCGTCGACACACAGGCAAGCAGCCCGACGATAAACCCCTTTTGCATCACCCGATGCTCCACCCGAATTACATAGCTTAGACAGTTTGAACGGAATGAACGTTCATTCCGCTTGCCTCGGAAGTAGGAAGCTGCCACTGTGAGTTCAAGGATAAAAATGAAGGAGTGGAAAGTTTTGAGTGCGGCGCAACATGAAAGAGCAAGCAGGGACCGCATCCTGGAAGCCGCCCGAACGCTGTTCAGCCGGAAAGGTTTCCATCAGACGTCCGTTGCGGAGGTAGCGACAGCCGCGCAGGTGTCCGTCGGATTAATCTATCGCAGCTTCAACAGCAAAGACGACATCATCAGCGCCATCGTGGAGGTTGATGCGGTGATGCGTGACCACATGATCTGCCAGCTTTGCGATCGGCTGAAGACCGGCCAGTGTAGCATCGAACAGACTTTCGAAGCGCTATTCCTTAACGTTACCGACGAGGGGGATGAGGCGCTTTCCTTCGACATCCTTGCAGAAGCCTTTCGCAATCCCAGGGTTGGTGAGACCATTTCATCATTGTGTAACCGGCTGCGCCAGACCATGCGCGAGTTCGCACGCGTCGCGAACCCTCGCCTCTCCGGCGACGACCTGGCCGCTGCGGAGGAGCTTATTCTCGCGAGCATGTTCGGACTCGGGCATCGCACTCTCGCGCAGCCGGAACTGAGCGCGGATAGGACAGCGAAGGGAGCCGCGCGGATGATCGTCGCTGCATTGCGGGGAATCGCCTGAACTGCGCCCATCACAGAAGGTCAGCGACCGCGATGCAACGTGTCAGCGTGCCTCGACACCCTCTGGAAGAACGACTGCTGACCAGCTCTTGCCCGGCACCAGATATTTGGCCGCCAGCGCCTGTATGTCGGCAGGAGTAACGGTCAGCATATCCTGTGCCATGGTCTGCATCGCCTGCACATAGCGCGGATCGAAGCTTGAGCCTTCCATCTGGTTCATCCAGAAGGCATTCCCCGTCCCGGCGCGCATCAGCAACTGCCGCATTGGCGCAACCGCGCGCTGCAGTTCGTCCGCGCTCACTGGATTGCGGGCCAGATCGGCAGCGGTGTCTTTTATGACCCCATAGAAAAATTTGATGCGATCGGGACGCACCTGGCTGGTGACGAGGATATAGCCGCCGCCGTCATAGGAAAATGGCCAGCTATTCTGGACGCTGGGGGAATAGGCCGCCCCTTCGGTCGACCGAAGCCTGTCGAACAGCCGATCGTTGAAGATCTGCGTCAGGATTTCCAGCTGACGCGCTTCCTTGGTGAGCGCGAAGCCGCCAGCCGTGGGCCAGGCCATGACGGCGGCGGCCTGTTCTTTGTCACCTTGATGACGCAGTATAACAGGAGTTTCGACGTGCGCCGGAAAGTGGATCACCCTCTTTGAAGCTGGGACGGGATCATTCGCGCGCGGCGGCAGCGCCCCGAAAGTCGCCGATACCGCCTGAATCGCATCGTCTGGCTTAACTTGGCCGAATATCTGCACCTCAATCGGTCCAGACGCGAGCAAAGGTTCCCACGTTGCGCGAAACGCCAGCGGCGTCAGCGCTTCGATCTCCGCGCGTGAAGGCGTGCGAAAGCGCACGTCCTTATCGCGCAGAAGCCAGGCAAGATCGCGGGCGAGCACCGAGTCAGGCGCGCGCGACATCGCATCATAGGCCAGGCTCGCGCCGCTCTTGACGCGCTCTATCGGTGCAGGATCCCAGCCGGGTGCCAGCAGCTTGGTGGCAAAGAGCTGAAGTTGATCCTTGTAATCAGCCGGACGCGTGATGGCCTGCAGTTCGAAGGCGTCGTCATCGATCGAGAAATCCATTCCCATCCGGCGCCCGTTGGTCAGGTCGTCCAGTTCGCGTTGACCCAACTTCCCGATGCCGCTCGCCACAAGAGCATAGTTGGCGGCCCAACTGGGCGCGGGCCGCGTCGGAGAGAATGCCTGCTGGCCGTGACCGAAACGCACATTGACGCGGACCTTTTCCGTTTCGGCGTCATTGGGAAAGAGCGTCAGCTTCACGCCATTGGCGAAGGTAATGCTTTCCATCCCCGGCAAACCAACCGGTTGGCGAGAGATGACCTCGCCCGGAGGGCCGAGCTTGGGCAGGTCTGCCATAGTCACGGTTTTTTCGGCGAGGCGAGCGTTCGCGGCAGCCCGGACCGGAGCTGCCACAGCCTGCGACAACTTAGTCTCCATGCCCGATTGCGGCCTGCCCGTAACCAGCAAGGCACGGAAAACGCCCGCCGAGAAGAGCCGCCGGGTGGAATCCAGAATCTTCTGGGGAGTCATTGCCGGTCTGCCCGAGCGAAAGATGTCGACCGCCGCCTGCGGACTGACCGTCGTTTCGCGGATGTCGACCGCACTCACAAGATCGCTGGCCTGCTTGGCTCCGGCCTCGGTATCGGCGTTTTCGACCTGGATGGACAGTGCTGTATCCATCTGTGCGTATTCGCGGTCGATTTCCTGCTGGCTCGGCGGATTGGCTTTCGCATCTTCTATGATGGCGCGCACGTCGGTCAGCGCCTTTTCCCAGTTCTCACCCGTCGGCACTATGGTGACGAAGGTGCCGTCGGCAGAACGGCTGACGTCCTGCTGGTCCACACCGGCCTGAAGGAAACTGCTGGAACCTCGCGCCGCCTGTTCCAGCCGGCGGCTGATGATCTGCAAGGCCAGCATGTCGGTCAGCTTGTCCTGATTGTAGACGATTGTGTCTGCATGCGGTTTCCACGGCCGCAGCCAGGCGAGCGTCAGCCCCGTCGGCGCGCCGGGTTCGACAGCGACGGCGGTGGCAGGCGCCTTGGGATCGGGTGTTCCGAAATCGGGCAGAGGCGCCCCCTTCCCCGGCACGCTCCAGGAGGCGAAATTATCCTTCACAAGCTGCTCAACCAGGGCAGGATCCATGTCCCCCGCAATCGAAATCACGGCATTTTCGGGACGATACCAGCGCTGATGAAAAGCCTCCATTCGCGAGGCAGTGGCGGCATTGAGCGTCTCCACAGTGCCGATGGGACTGTGATCGGCCAGGGGCTGGCCAGCGAAAAAGTGACGGCGGGTAACGTCGGAGATGCGCATCTGCGGCCCATCGCCCTCGCGCCGCTCTGCGAGCACGACGGCCCGCTCCGCCTCCACGGCACTGTCGATGATGTTGGGATCGGTCATCATCCCGGCCAGGATCTTGAGGCTTTCGCCAAGACTTGCCTCTGTCGCCTGTGGCAGGTCCAGGGCATAAGTGGTGCCGGTCGGTGTCGTCTGCGCGTTACTGTCGCTGCCGAATGTCACGCCGAGCCGCTGCCAGATGCGTTTGGATTCGCCATCGGGCACATGGCGCGATCCGCGGAACGTCAGATGCTCCATGAAATGCGCGTAGCCCAACTCGTCGGGCTTCTCCATCAGTGATCCCGCGTCGATACGCAGCCGCACTGAAACCTGGCCGGGCGGCACCCCATTACGCCGAATCGCGTAGCGAAGGCCGTTAGGCAGCGTGCCGAAACGCCACGCCGGGTCGATCGGCACATCGCTATTCTCGTACAGCCACGGCCGAACCTGCGGCTGAGTGAAACCGGTGGCCGCAGGCGAAGCCGTCGTGGCCGGATCGGTGCGCGCCGCCAGAGGCAAGGGCGATCCCGAAAGCAGCAGGGCGACAATGGAGAGCGAGACGGCGGTGCGCCGGAAGGAAGGGGTCATGACCCCAGCCTAAAGCGAAATTCCTGAATGGCTACTGACAAAGCGGGACGAATGAAAAGGCGTTCGTCCCGCCGGATCAGCCGATTGCTCGCTTAACGCCCGCCGATCTTTTGCACGGCGGCCTTGTGCGCGCCGACGCCGTTGCGGCGGCGACGGAAAGGTTTCTTCGCCGGCTGCTCGCCTTCGGGGCGGTGCGCCCGTTCAGCGGTGCCGCGCTGTTGCTTCTGCTGGTCCTGATAGCGGCGCTGCCCGTCGGTGCGCTTCGCCTTTTGCTCGGGTGTCTGTTCGCGTCCCTTGCGCGGCGGCGCCGGCTTGGGAAGGTTGCGCACGGCCTCCACGAAATCGTCGGGAAGCGGCACGATGTCGAGCTTGACCTTGGTGGTCCTCTCGATTGCCTTCAGATAGGGCCGTTCATCGTCCGCGACGAAGCTTATAGCGATACCGTCAGCCCCCGCACGCGCAGTACGGCCGATGCGATGGACATATTGCTCGGCGACGTTGGGCAGCTCGAAATTGATGACATGGCTGACGCCCGACACGTCGATGCCGCGGGCGGCAATGTCGGTTGCCACCAGCAGCTTGACATGGCCCTGGCGGAATGCCTGGAGCGCGGCGGTCCGCTGGCCCTGGCTCTTGTTACCGTGGATCGCGGCGGCCTGGATGCCCGCGCCTTCCAGGAAGCGGACCACGCGGTCGGCTCCATGCTTGGTGCGGGTGAAGATCAGCGCGCGGTCGATGTCCTCATTCTTGATCGTCAGGGTGAGCAGAGCCTGCTTTTCCGCCTGATTGACGAAGGTCGCCTGCTGGCGCACGCGCTCCGCCGTTGTGGACTGGGGCGCGACGCTGACCTTTACCGGATCATGCAGGAACTGGCTGGCCAGCGCCTCGATCTCGCCCGGCATCGTTGCCGAAAAGAACAGGTTCTGCCGCGCCTTGGGCAGCAACTTGGCGATGCGCTTCAGGGAATGGATGAAGCCCATGTCCATCATCTGGTCGGCTTCGTCGAGCACGAAAATTTCCGTGTCCTTGACGGTGAAGGCGCGCTGGTCGATCAGGTCGAGCAGACGGCCGGGCGTGGCGACGACGATGTCGACGCCCCGGCTGAGTGCGCGAATCTGGCGATTGATCGGCACGCCGCCGAAGACGACTTCGACGGACAGCTTCATGAAGCGGCCATAGTCGCGGAAGCTCTGCGCGATCTGGGCAGCCAGTTCGCGGGTGGGCGACAGCACCAGCATGCGACAGCCCTGGAGCGGCGTCTGCTTGGGATTGCGGGCGAAAAAGTCGAGGCTGGGCAGCGCGAAGGCGGCCGTCTTGCCGGTCCCCGTCTGGGCGATGCCGCACAGGTCCTTGCCCTGCAGCAAGACCGGGATGGCCTGAGTCTGGATAGGCGTCGGCGAGGTATATTTCTTGGCGGCGAGCGCCTTCAGAATGGGCTCGGCGAGGCCAAGGTCGGTAAATTGCATGAATGAACTCTCGAAAAGAAAAGGCTCAAGCGTCAACGGGTTGCGTTTTGCAACTGGACGCAAGGCGGGTTGCGAAACGACCCGCGTGAATAGGGAAGCCTCAAAGCTTGACGCAGACTTTCATTGGCCGGCCCCGCCACCCCTGAAAAGGGCCGGGACGATCACGCTGCCAATCGCTAGAGGCCACAAGGGCCGCTGCTGCGCTGCGCCGCATATGCTTGCAATGCACGCAAAAAGCAAGCGGCTCCAGCCGAAAGACCGGAGCCGCCATGATTTCGGTGCCAGGGAGAGCGCGTCAGAGCGGCACTTCTACATGCTTGCCGCGCATTTCCTCGCGGACATCGCCCCCGAACATCTGCTTGAACACACCGCCCAGCGACATGTCGGCACGCCAGATTTCGGCATGGCCCAGCTCAAACCGGAGCATCAGCAGATTGGGGTCCTGCCGTCCGCCCGGATACCAGGCGGCGACTTCATGCGTCCAATAACGGTCGATGACGGCAGGATCCGTTTCCACCACCAGCGTTCCATCCACACAGGCGAAGAGATAATGGCCCTTGCCCACAAATTGCGCCATCGCCGGGCCGCCCGCGGCGAGCCGATTATCCTTGCTGGCATAGAACCAGAAGCAGTGATTGGCGCCCGGGTCGAGCTGAGCGGTCATCGGCAGGCTATGCTCATGCGATCCCACGAGGCCCACCATCAGGAAAGGGCTTTGCGCCAATTCAGTCCAGAAGCGATGACGGGTATCGGACTCGTTGCTCATCCTCTTTCTCCTGCGCGTGCAAAAAGGGACTCAATTGACAGCATCCACCGAAGTTCCGCATCATCTTATCACGAAAGCTTGATCTCAAGCAGCCTTCTCGCCACATAGCGGCCATGCTGATCGAGACCGAGCCAACGCCCAACCCGGCGACCGTCAAATTCATTCCCGGCCGAGTGGTCATGGGAATGGGCACCCGCGACTTCGCAAGCCCCGAGGAAGCGGAGGCATCGCCGCTGGCGGCGGCACTTTTCACGCTGGGCGACGTGACCGGCGTTTTCTTTGGCGGCGACTTCATTTCGGTGACGATCGCGCCGGGCGCCCAGTGGAGCGATGTGAAGCCCGACATACTGTCCATCCTGCTGGAGCATTTTTCCGCGAACATGCCTCTGTTTGCCCAGGGTTCGGCGGCCGAGATCACCGTCCCCGAAGAAGAGGAGTTCGCCGATGATCCCGAGGACGCCGAAATCGTCGCGCAGATTCGCGACCTGATCGACACGCGCGTCCGCCCCGCCGTTGCCAATGACGGCGGCGACATCGTCTATCGCGGCTTCGACAAGGGCACCGTCTATCTGCGGATGCATGGCGCCTGCGCCGGCTGCCCTTCGTCCACCGCGACGTTGAAGAACGGGATCGAGCAGTTGCTGAAACATTATGTGCCCGAAGTGACGGAAGTCCGGGCGGTCTGATTTTTCCGGGGCGCTATTTGGCAAATCGGCGATGATCGACTAACCGCTGGGATCATGGTCCGCAGCGGACAGTCACAGCGGACAGTCACAGGGGACGTTGTTGCGCATTCTGGTCATCGACACAGCGACGCAGGCGCTGTCCGTGGCATTGCTGGATAACGGCGTGCCGCTGGGCCATGTGCATGAAGTTGTGGGTCGCGGCCATGCCGAAGCGTTGATGCCGGCCATCGCCGCTTTGCCAGGCGGCGGCCGGGCGGATGCCATCGCCGTTGATGTGGGACCCGGCAGCTTTACCGGCGTGCGGATCGGCATCGCGGCGGCGCGCGCCCTTGCTCTCGCCTGGTCGATCCCCGTGCATGGCTATGGCGCATTGTCGCTGATCGCGGCCAGGGCGGCCCGCGCGGACGACGGGGGAATGGGTCATGGCGCACCGATCGCCGTGACAATAACGGGAGGACATGGCGAACTGTTCTGGCAATGTTTCGAGGCGGACGGGCTGACGCCCCTCTCCGCCCCCGCCTCCACCCCCATTCTCACCCTTGCGGCCCAGCTCGATCATGCGACTGTCTACGGCACGGGCGCCGAGGCGTTCGTTACGGCGCGCGGACATGGCGCCGCCGTCAGCCTCTATCCCGATTCCGCCGATTATCCGCTGATCGCATCGCTCGCCGCCCTGGCGCCATCCCCGATTTACTGCCGGGATGCCGACGCGCGGCCGATGACCGCCCCCGTTCGCCGATGATGGCCGGCCTGACCCTCGACACGGTCGAAGAAGGCGAACGCAACGCGTTGGCGGACGCCATGGACGTCATGACGGAAGCTTTCGACCCCGCCTATGGCGAGGCGTGGACGCTGGCGCAGTTGGCGGGCGTCATGACGATGCCCGGAACGTGGCTGACGATCGCGCGACTGGATGCCGCACCGCTCGGCTTCTCGCTGGTCCGGTCAGTGCTTGACGAATGCGAACTGTTGCTGCTGGCGGTGCATCCGCTGTGGCGCGGGCGCGGCATCGGCCGGACATTGTTGCTCGACAGCCTCAAGACAGCGCGGCGCCTGGGCATCAGATCGATGAATTTGGAAGTCCGTTCGTCCAATACAGCGATAAATCTCTATGAAAATATCGGATTTGAATATGTTCATCGTCGACCCGGTTACTACCGGGGGAATGATGGACAACTTCATGACGCACTGAGCTTTCGCTTAGAAATAGCCAGTTAGTCTGCATCAAGCCTTGCCAAGCGGAAGTTGCCGGTATAATCGGGATGTACCGCTCCTGAAATAATCTTCCCTGGGCGGGTCGCAGTAAAATCAGCCTTCGCAGGAAACAAGAAAATGGAAATCGAATCAGCGCAGAGCGAACTTCTCATTACTTTGACGTCCGATATCGTCGCGGCGCACGTATCAAATAACAGCGTTGCCGTGTCCGACGTGGCGTCCCTGATCCAGAATGTGCATGCCGCTCTTGCCGGCTTGGCCAATCCGGTCAGCGCGCCGGAAGTAAAGCCGGAACCAGCCGTGTCGGTGCGCTCTTCGATCAAGCCGGATTACATCATCTGCCTCGAAGACGGCAAGAAGCTCAAGATGCTGAAGCGCCACCTGATGACCCATTATCAGATGACGCCCGACGATTATCGCGCCAAATGGGGCCTGCCGGCGGATTATCCCATGGTTGCCCCCAACTATGCCGAACAGCGCCGGTCGCTGGCCAAGAAGATCGGCCTCGGCACGAAGCGCCGTCGCACCCGCGCGAAATAATCGCAATATTCCGACAATCCATCATGATAGGGGGCGCATTGGCGATGCGCCCCTTTTATGCTTTGCGAAAAGCCGCTAGGCCTTTTCTTAAAGCTGACACTCCCATCGAAATGAGCGAAGCCGCATGAACCGCAAGATCGACGTAGAAGCCCTTTGCCACGAAAAGGGCCTGCGTATCACCGAGCAGCGCCGCGTGATCGCTCAGGTCCTGAGTGATGCGACTGACCATCCCGATGTGGAGGAACTGCACCGCCGTTCCGCCGCAGTCGATCCTGGCATTTCGATTGCCACCGTCTATCGCACCGTCCGCCTGTTCGAGGAAGCGGGCATATTGGAGCGACATGATTTCGGCGACGGCCGCGCGCGCTACGAAGCCGCGCCCGAAGCGCATCACGATCATCTGATCGACGTCGAGACCGGCAATGTGATCGAATTCGTCGACCCGGAACTGGAGCAGTTGCAAAAGCAGATCGCCGAGCGACTGGGCTTCAGATTGGTCGACCACCGGATGGAATTGTACGGCGTGTCGATCGACCGGAAGAACTGAACCCTTTGCCAAGGCTTCGCCGGATCCTTCGCCTGGCGGCGTTGGCCGCGAGCCTGCTGATCTGCCTGATCCCGCATCTGCTCTGGCGCGCCATGGGCCGCCGATCCCCGTGGCCTCCCCGATTCCTGGCGCTGGCGGCGCGCGCGGTCGGCGCGCGCGTTCGCATCGAGGGTCATCCCTTTCATGGCGACAGTTTCATCATCGCCAATCATGTCAGCTGGGTTGACATATTGGCGCTGGGCGGCGCGACCGGCGCTGCCTTCGTCGCGCATGACGGAATCGCCGGCTGGCCCGTCGTCGGCTGGCTGGCGGCGCAGAACAATACGCTGTTCGTGGCCCGCGACCGGCGCGGTGCGCTGGCGGGGCAGATCCACGCCTTGCGAAGAGCGCTTGCCGGCCATCAACCGGTCGCGCTGTTCCCGGAAGGAACGACCGGCGACGGGCGGGACCTGCTGCCGTTCAAGCCATCGCTGCTGGCGGTGCTGCTGCCGCCGCCGCGCGCGGTCATGATCCAGCCGGTCCATATCGATTATGGCGCCGCCGCGACGCAGATCGCCTGGCACAGCGACGAACCGGCGGGCGCGAATATGAAACGCGTACTGGAAAGGCCGGGGCAGCTGGCGGTGACGCTGCGCTTTCTGGAGCCGTTCGACCCGACATTATGCCCTGACCGCAAGCAGTTGGCCGCGCTGGCGCGCGAAAGGATCAGCGCGAGCCTGGCGGCGCACCAGCCGCCTTTCACTCCGGCGCCTGCCCTTGTATAGCTGGATCGCATGAATCGTAACGCCCCCACCAGCCCGGCCACATTCCACGTCAAATCCTTCGGCTGCCAGATGAACGTCTATGACGGCGAACGCATGGCCGAGATGTTGGGGACTCGCGGCATGACCCCTGCCGCCGAGGGCGCCGAGGCTGATCTGGTCATCCTCAACACCTGCCACATCCGCGAAAAGGCGGTGGACAAGGTCTATTCGGACATCGGCCGGATGACGCGGGACGATGGATCGCGCCCGATGATCGCTGTCGCCGGCTGTGTCGCACAGGCCGAAGGGAGTGAAATCCAGCGCCGCGCGCGCAATGTCGATATCGTCGTCGGACCACAGGCCTATCACCGGCTGCCCGACCTGATCGACAAGGCCGGACGGGGCGAGCAGGCCGTGGACACCGACATGCCGCTGGCGTCCAAATTCGGTGCCCTGCCCGCCCGCACGAAGCAGGCGCGGCCGACCGCCTTCCTGACGATCATGGAAGGGTGCGACAAATTCTGCACCTATTGCGTGGTGCCCTATACGCGTGGGGCGGAAATCAGCCGGACCTGGTCCGCGATCCTGGATGAGGCGAGGGCCCTGGTGGACGGCGGCGTGCGCGAGATCACGCTGCTGGGGCAGAATGTCAACGCCTGGACAGGCGAGGATGACAAGGGCCGGATGCAGGGCATGGACGGCCTGGTCCGGGAACTGGCGAAGATCGATGCGTTGCAGCGCATCCGCTACACCACCAGCCATCCCAATGACATGAGCGACGGGCTGATCGCGGCCCATGGGGAAGAACCCAAGTTGATGCCGTTCCTCCATCTGCCGGTGCAGTCGGGCAATGATCGCATCCTCAAGGCGATGAACCGCAGCCATGACACGGACAGCTATTTGCGGATCATCGAGCGAGTGCGCGCGGCGCGGCCCGACATCGCGCTGTCGGGCGACTTCATCGTCGGCTTCCCCGGAGAGACCGACGCAGAGTTTGAGGATACGCTCAAGATCGTCGAGCAGGTGCGGTACGCGCAATGCTACAGCTTCAAATACAGCCCGCGTCCCGGCACGCCCGCCGCCGACATGGATCACCAGATCCCGGCGGAGGTGATGGACGAGCGGCTCGCCCGGCTACAGGCGGTCATCAACCGGCATCAGGCGGACTTCAACGCCGCGACGGTCGGTCGCCGGACGGCGATCCTGCTTGAACGCAAGGGGCGACATCCCGGTCAGTTGATCGGCAAGTCGCCCTGGTTGCAGTCGGTGGTCGTCACCGCTCCGGACCTTGTCATCGGCGACATGGTCGAAGTCGATATCATCAGCGCCGGCCCCAACAGTCTGGCCGGACAACCTGGCAGGAGGAAGGCCGCTTGAACCAACGCACAGTCGTTCCCGCGACGACGGGGACCCATCTCTCGACCTGTCCGCCAGGCGCACGCGCGAGGAGATGGATAGCCGCTGACGCGGGTATGGCGATGGTCAAGGGAGGCCGCTGAATGTCGAGGAAGCCCAATCAGAACAGCCAGCGTGAAATCGCCGAAAGGGCGCGGCTGGAAGTCACTTTCGACCGGCCGCATCTGCTCGGTGCGCTGTTCGGCCAATATGACCAGAATCTGGTCGCGATCGAAAACAGGCTCGGCGTCTATATCGCCGCGCGTGGCAACAAGCTGCAGATCGAGGGCGAAGCCGAAGCCGCCGCCCGCGCCCGCGATGTGATGACCGGGCTCTACAACCGCATCGTCGCGGGTCAGGAAGTGGATGCCGGCGCGGTCGAGGCGGTGATCGCCATGTCCGCCGAACCGACGCTGGATGGCATCATCCGCCACGATGTCGCCGAGCCGCCCAAGGTGATGATCCGCACGCGCAAGAAGACGATCGTCCCGCGATCGGCGACGCAGGTCACCTATATGGAGGCACTGACCAGCAACGACATCATCTTTGCGCTGGGTCCGGCAGGGACAGGCAAGACCTACCTCGCCGTCGCGCAGGCGGTGAGCCAGCTCATCACCGGCAGCGTCGACCGGCTGATCCTGTCACGCCCCGCGGTCGAGGCGGGCGAACGGCTGGGCTTCCTGCCGGGCGACATGAAGGAGAAGGTCGACCCCTATCTCCGCCCGATCTACGACGCGCTGTATGACACGCTGCCGGCCGAACAGGTCGAGCGCCGGATCGCAAGCGGCGAGATCGAGATCGCGCCGCTCGCCTTCATGCGCGGGCGGACGCTGGCCAATGCCTTCATCGTGCTGGACGAGGCGCAGAACACCACGGTCGCGCAGATGAAGATGTTCCTGACGCGCTTTGGCGAAGGCAGCCGCATGGTGATCTGCGGCGACCCGCGGCAGGTCGACCTGCCGCAGCCGGGCATATCGGGCCTGGCCGACGCGGTCGCGCGGCTGGAGGGCGTGGACGGCATTGCGGTCGTGCCCTTCGGCATCGGCGATGTGGTGCGCCATCCGGTGGTCGGGCGGATCGTCCAGGCCTATGAGGGCCCCGATGCCTGACGCCCGCCAAAGCCGTAGGGAATTGAAGCGCCATGATTGAAGTTGCCCTTCTGCACGAACAGGGCTGGCCGAGCGGCGACTGGGAGCTGCTCGCCCAGCGGGCCGTCGTCGCAGCGATCACGCACAGCCCCTACGCGTCCTTCGCGGCCGACGAGGCGCTGTACGAGGTCGCGGTCAAGCTGACCTCGGATGAGGAGGTCCACACCCTCAACCGCGCCTACCGCGACAAGGACAAGCCGACCAACGTCCTGTCCTTTCCGCTGGTGCAGGCGGACCTGCTGGAGGCGACCGCCAACACCGACGACGGCGAGGTGCTGCTGGGCGATATCGTCCTGGCCGAGGGCGTGTGCACCCGCGAAGCGGCGGAAAAGGGCATTTCGGTCGCGGATCATGCCGCCCATCTGATCGTCCATGGGACTTTTCATTTGCTGGGATATGACCATATGGAGGACGCCGAGGCCGAGGCGATGGAAGCGATGGAAACACAGTCGTTGCTGAGCCTGGGCATTTCCGACCCCTATGGGGATCGATAGGATGAAACATCGCGTTTTCGCAGGACGCCGGATGGGACCATCCGCTTCGAGGACGCTTCGGACAGGGGAATAGGAAGAACGATGGCGGAAGGCAGTCCGAAGGACGGCAACGGTTCAAAGGAATCGGACAGTAGCAGCAACGAGGGCGGTTTATGGAGCGGCCTGAAATCGCTCCTGTTCGGCGAGGAAGAGGGCCACAGCCTTCGGCGTGAACTGGAAGAAGCGCTGGACGAATATGACGAGGATGCGCAGGATCAGGACGCGCCCTCGCCCGCCAGCGGCGACCTGTCGGCGATCGAGCGGCAGATGGTGCGCAATCTTCTCCATTTTTCCGAGCATACGGTCGACGATGTCGCCGTGCCGCGCGCGGACATCGTCGCCATAGAGGAGAAGGCGAGCTTTGCCGACCTCGCTGCACTGTTCGCCGAGGCGGGGCACAGCCGCATTCCGGTGTATCGCGACACGCTCGACACGATCGTGGGCATGATCCACATTCGCGATGCCTTCGCGATCCTGGCCGGCAAGGCGCCCGTCCCCGACAGCATCGCCCCATTGATCCGCCAGCCGCTCTACGTGCCGGAAAGCATGGGCGCTCTGGACCTGCTTGCGGAGATGCGGGCCAAGCGCACCCATCTTGCCATCGTGCTGGACGAATATTCTGGCACCGAAGGGCTGCTGACGTTCGAGGATCTGGTCGAGGAGATCGTCGGCGAGGTCGAGGACGAGCATGACGAGGCGCCAGAAGCGCTGCTCGTCCCGCTCGATCACGGTCTGTGGGAAGCCGATGCGCGCGCCGAACTGGACGATGTGGGCAAGGACATCGACGAGCGGCTGGCCGAGGTCGAAGAGGATGTCGATACGCTGGGCGGCCTGGCCTTCGTGCTCGCCGGGCGGGTGCCCGAGGCGGGCGAAATTCTGGAGCATCCGCAAAGCGGCTGGAAGCTGGAAGTGGTGAGCAGCGACGGGCGGCGTGTTACCCGGCTGCGGCTGCATCCGCCGTCGGACCGGGGGACCGAAGAGGATGAGTGACGCCGCGGCGCTCGAGTGCACTGGGTGCAAGGGTGGCGGTGAAGGCGAATCTTAAGGGCTGGAGCATAAGGTGTCGCTGCCCCGCGCCCGGGGCGGCAGGGGTTTCAGCGCATCGTGCGGCACGAACGAATAGCAGTTTCGACGACCAGCGGCCCGTCCATGCCCTTTTCGGTGGCCGTGGACCCAATGCAGCGCTGGCTGTTGGCGCTGATCTGCTTCGCCACGCTTGCCTTTGCGGTCATGACGCCACCCTTCCAGGCGCCGGACGAAAACCAGCATTATATGAAGGCATTGCTGCTGTCGGAAGGACGGCTGCTGGCGGAGCAGCGGCAGGGGCTGATCGGCGCGAGCCTGCCGCGCACTGCCGTCGATCTGCATGCAGTGGATTTCCCGACCGACGTGGCGCCGACGACGCGGCGGTTCGACTGGCCCATGCTGCGGAAGTCATGGTCCGCTGATGCGGGCAGGACGGGGGCGGTCTTTGCCGAATTCCCGAACGTCGCCAGTTACGCGCCCACCCTCTATGCGCCTGGCGCGGCCGGGCTGAAGCTGGGCGATGCGATCGGCCTCCCCCGGCTGGGAAGCTTCTACACCGGGCGCGTCGCCAACGCACTGGCGGGTTTGGCGCTGCTCGCGGCGGCAATCCTGATCATACCGTTCGGGCGCAATGCCCTGCTGGCGACGGCGCTGCTGCCGACCTTCTGCTATCAGACCGGATCGCTCTCTCCCGACGCGGTCATTAATGGACTGGGATTTATCGGCCTGGCGATGGCGTTGCGGATCGCTTTCATAGGCGCGACCTCCGGTCGTTCCGTCCTGCTGCTGACCCTTGCACCGCTGCTGGCACTGGCGAAGGGCGTCTATCTGCCGCTGATCGCGGCGGGGCTGCGCTGGCCAGAGGGGCGGCGCGACCCAAGGCCCTGGCTGCTGCTGGGCGCCATGATCGCAGGCGCTGGCGCCTTTGTCGTCTGGATGAAGATGTCGGGCGGGACGCCGGCGCTGTATCACATCATGTCGCGCAAGACCGGCGAAACGATGTGGACGGCGCCGCTGTCGGCGCAGCTTGGCGTCATTGCGGCGGACCCATTGGCCTATCTGCGGGTGCTATTCGCCAGCCCGGTGGAACGCGGTCCCGTCTATGCCGTGCAGATCGTCGGCCGCTTCGGCTGGAACGCGATCTTGCTGCCACTCGCCGCCTATCCGCTGGCGCTGCTGATGCTGGCGGCGGCAGTCATGAGCGGGTCGGGCGCGCGGATTACACTGGGGCAGCGGCTCTGGTGGCTGACAATCGTTATCGGTTGCGGACTGCTGATCGAAACGGCGATGTACCTGACGGGGACGCCCTATGCCGCCGACTATATTCAGGGGACCCAGGGGCGCTATTTCATTCCGCTGCTGCCTCTGGCGCTGATGGCGCTGATGCCCGAGCGCGGGATCAGGGCCGCGCGGCCGCTATTCGCTTTTGCCGCCCCGCTGTTGCTGCTGGTGGCGATGGCGAGTGCGTTCGACAGCTTCTGGATCCACGGGTTCATCACAAGCGACGGGATGCCGCCGCATGAACGACTGCGAGACGCGATGCTGCTGCCGTCGCCCCGCTGGTCCGATTGAGGCAGATCAAAGCCTGGTTTGGGGTTTCCATGACAGGCACAAGGCGAGCCAGCCGAAGCCCTCTATCCATCCGGCCAGCACATCGCTGGGCCAATGAACGCCCAACCAGATCCTGCTTATGCCGATTACGGCTATGGCGAGGGCCGCCGCGACATAAGCGACCGGATCGTCCGCCAGCAACGCCAGCGCGCCGAACAGCATCATGTTGCCCGCGGCATGGCCGCTGGGAAAACTGTAGCTGTGGACGATGTCGAGATGGGGCAGAAGTTCCGGTCGTGGTGCGGCGAACACCTGCTTGAGACCGAGGTTCAGCAAGGTGCCCCCCGCCATGACGGGCGCCAGCCACCGCGCTGCCGCCCGCCTGCCGGACCATAGGAGGCCGACAAGCGAAAGACCCACGATGATGGAGCGGCCGAGATTGTCTCCGACAATCGTGGCGCCTTCCATGATGGCGGTCACGGCGCTCGCCCTGTCGCGAAGCGTTCCAGCCAGCGTCATCCCGGCGACATTCCAGCGATCGAGCGCACCATTGCGTTGAAGCAGCGCGATAGCAAATACGCACAGGAGCGCGAGGGCGAACACCCCCGCGCCCCGGTGCCAGCGGCGCTGTTCAGATGTGGAGCGCGCGCCCATAGGCCGCGAGGACACTTTCGTGCATCGATTCCGAAATGGTGGGATGCGGGAAGACGGTGTGCATCAGTTCGGCTTCGGTCGTTTCCAGCGTCTTGCCGATCGTGAAGCCCTGGATCATTTCGGTCACTTCGGCCCCGATCATGTGTGCGCCCAGCAGTTCGCCGGTTTTAGCATCGAACACCGTCTTGGTGAAGCCTTCCGCCTCACCCAGCGCGATCGCCTTGCCATTGCCGATGAAGGGGAACATGCCGACCTTGACGTCATAGCCGGCTTCCCACGCGCTGGCTTCGGTGAGGCCGACGGAGGCGATCTGCGGATGGCAATAGGTGCAGCCGGGGATGTTGCGCACGTCCATCGGATGGGGATGCACGTCGCTGTTGCCGAGCGCCTGGGCGATCGCCTCGGCGGCGATGACGCCTTCATGGCTGGCCTTGTGCGCGAGCCATGGCGGGCCTGTCACGTCGCCGATAGCCCAGACGCCTTCGACATTGGTGCGGCAATATTCGTCGATCTTAATATGGTAGCGCTTGTCCGGTTCGACGCCGACATCCTCAAGCCCGAGATTTTCGACATTGGGAACGATGCCGATAGCGACGATGACATGGCTGAATTCGGCCTCGACCGCCTTGCCGGACTTGTCCTTGATGGTGGCGGTGACGCCGGTATCGCTGGTCGCGATCTTTTCGATCCTCGCGCCGGTCATGACATTCATGCCCTGCTTCTTGATCGCCTTTTCGAGGAAGGCGGACACATCCGCATCCTCCACCGGCACGACCCGGTCCATCATTTCGACGACGGTGACATCGGCGCCCATGTCGTTGTAGAAGCTGGCGAATTCGATGCCGATCGCCCCAGATCCGACGACCAGAAGCTTGGTCGGCATTTCCGGCGGCGTCATGGCATGGCGATAGGTCCAGACGCGCTTGCCGTCGGCCTTGAGTCCGGGCAGATCGCGCGCGCGCGCGCCCGTCGCGATGATGATATGCTTGGCGGCCAGTTCCTCGGTCTTGCCGTCGGCCGTGACGGTGAGCTTGCCCTGGCCGGTCAGCTTGCCCTGGCCCATGTGGACCGTGATCTTGTTCTTCTTCATCAGGTGCGTGACGCCCTGATTGAGCTGCTTGGCGACGCCGCGCGAGCGCTGCACGACGGCTGCGATGTCCGCACTGATCTTTTCGGCGGCGAGGCCATAGTCCTTGGCATGCTGCATATAGTGGAAGATTTCGGCCGAACGCAGCAGCGCCTTGGTCGGAATGCAGCCCCAGTTGAGGCAGATGCCGCCCAGATTCTCGCGCTCGACGATCGCGGTCTTCAGCCCCAGTTGAGCCGCACGAATGGCGGCGACATAGCCGCCCGGCCCGGAACCCAGAACGATAAGGTCGTAATTCTCTGCCATTGGTCAGACTCTCTTATTTTATGGGATGACTACGGGGTTTGCAGCGGGAAGAGGCGGCACGGAACGGGGCTGACGATCTTCCCCAATCGCGACGAAGGTGAACACGGCCCTGGTCACCCGGTAGGTGCGATCGTCGTGACGGGCGCGACGCCAGGCTTCGACCGCGACCTTCATGGACGTGCGTCCGACGGACAGCAACTGCGCGAAAACGGAGACCTCGTCCCCCACGACGACGGGGCGCAGGAAGCTCATGCCCTCAACCGCGATCGTCACCGCCCGCCCATGGCTGTACCGGGCAGCAACCGAGCCGGCGGCCGAATCCATCAGGCTCATCAGCCAGCCGCCGAAAATATCCCCATAGGGATTTGTGTCGGCGGGCATGGCGATGACCCGGACGGCCGGGCTTTCGTCGGGCGGAAGTTCGTCCGGCCCACCCATCAGGCCAGCATGCCGATCGGATGTTCGACCAGGTCCCTGAAGGCCTGCATCAGCCTGGCGCCGTCGGCGCCGTCGATCGCCCGATGATCAAAGCTGCCGGTGGCGGACATGACCGTCGCGATCTGCAGCGCGTCATCGACGACAAAGGGCCGCTTTTCGCCCGCGCCGATCGCCATGATCATGGCCTGCGGCGGATTGATGACGGCTTCGAACTGTTTGATGCCGAACATGCCCATGTTCGACAGCGACGCGGTGCCGCCCTGATATTCGTCCGGCTTGAGCTTGCCTTCCTTGGCGCGCTTGGCGAGGTCCTTCATCACGGTGGAGATCGCCGCCACGCCCTGGCTGTCCGCCCCCGTCACGATCGGCGTGATGAGCCCGCCGGGGATCGACACGGCGACGGAAATGTCGGCGCGCTTGAACTGCAACATCTGATCGCCCGCGAACTGCACGTTGCATTCGGGCACCTGCATGAGGGCGACACCCAATGCCTTGATCAGGAGATCATTGACCGACAGCTTGACGCCGCGGCCAGCGAGACCGGCGTTGAGTTCGCCGCGCAGCTTCAGCAGCCTGTCCAGTTGCACGTCCACGGTGAGGTAGATGTGCGGAACCTGCTGTTTCGATTCGGTCAGGCGGCGCGCGATCGTCTTGCGCATGCCGCTGAGCTTCACGACCTCGTGCGGGATACCGAAATCCTGCGCGCCGGAGGAAGCCGGGGACGGCGCGGCGGGCTTCGCAGCGGCGGGCGCAATGGGCGCGGGCTTCGGTGCGGCAGCGGCAGTGGTAGCCGGAGTCGGCGCTGTCGCGCTGGGCGTGGCGCCTTCCAGGTCGGCCTTCACGACGCGACCATTGGGGCCGGAACCTGCCAGCGCGGCAATGTCGATGCCCTTGGCCTGCGCCATGCGCCGCGCGAGCGGGCTGGCCCTGACCCGGCGATCGGGGTCGGATGGTGCCGCCTGGCCGGCGGAGCCGGACTGCTGCGCGGATGGCTGTGTCGGGGCGGGGGCGGGATCGGCCTTGGGAGCGGAGGCGGCCTTGGGCGCTGAATCGGCGTTGCCCTCGGCGGCCACGTCAACATCCTCGCCTTCTTCAGCGATGATGGCGATGACGGTGCCGACCTTCACGCCTTCCGAGCCTTCAGGGATCAGGATCTTGGCGATCTTGCCTTCGTCAACCGCCTCGAATTCCATCGTCGCCTTGTCGGTTTCGATTTCCGCGAGCAGATCGCCCGAGGTCACGCTGTCGCCTTCCTTCACCAGCCATTTCGCCAGCTTTCCTTCCTCCATCGTGGGAGACAGGGCGGGCATCTGGATCTTCTTGCTCATCGGGGGAAGGCCTCTCTATGATTATGAAGCGCGAGCGGGCGTTGGCAGCCGTTTTCACCCTTTGGACCGGGTGGTCAAGGCATCGCTTGCACGGGCGTGCATAATCCGACACATTTCACCAAACTGGTTCAAATTTCACCAAATAGGTTTGTGAAGGCTGCCTTGCAAAACTGGGATGCCTTTCTGATCGGGATGGAAAACATGCGCACATATCTGGTTGTCGTGGACGAATCGCCCGAGGCGGAAACCGCGCTGCGCTTCGCCGCTCGTCGCGCCGCAAAGACGGCCGGCGCGGTGCGGATCCTCGCGCTCATCCCGCCGGCGGAGTTCGTCCAGTGGGGCGGCGTGCAGGCGACGATGGAGGACGAGGCGATGCAACGCGCCGAAGCACTGGTCACGGGCGCGGCGGGAACGCTGACCGACGAATCCGGCATTCGCCCGAGCATCACGGTGCGCCAAGGCGACCCGGTGACGGTCGTCCGGGAAACGCTGGGGGAAATGCCCGACGTGGCGGCGCTGGTGCTGGGGGCGGCGGCCAGCGGTCCGCCCGGGGCCCTGGTATCCCATTTCGCCGGGTCCGATGCCGGCAGGCTGCCCTGCCCCATCATGATCATCCCCGGCGGGCTGGATGCCGAGACGATCGACCGGCTGAGCTGAGCGCGGGGGCAAGCGGCGGGCGCAACCCACCTCAGAGGCGGTGCTTGCCGCGCTTTGCCCCGATGTGACGGATGTTGGCCGGTCGCCCTCTTTTAATACCCGGCCGCGTCCGATCCTTCTTGAAACTTGGCCGCTGACGCAGCGCATCGGGCAATTCGAAGCGCAGGGCGCCGTTGATCGGATCGGCTTCGGCAAGACGAAGCTGAAGCCTTTGCCCGACAGTGTAGCGGTCACCACTCGCCACCCCTTCCAGCGCCCGCCCCGCTTCGTCGTAGAAGAAACGTTCATCGCCCAGCGTCGATACCGGCACCAGCCCATCGCCGCCCAGCCCCTCCACCGTGGCGAAGAAGCCGAAGCTCTGCACGCCGGTGATGCGCGCTTCGACCAGATCGCCCACATGCGCGGAGAGGAAAGCGGCGACGTAGCGGTCGATCGTCTCACGCTCCGCCTCCATGGCGCGGCGTTCATGCTGGCTGATCATCTCGCCGACGCGACCCATATTTTCATAATCATCGGCGCTGAGAGAGGTCCGGTCCGGCAGAACTCCACCTTTGGGCGAAGGCAGTTCAAGGCCATAGGCACCCACCAGCGCACGATGGACAAGCAAGTCGGCATAGCGGCGGATGGGCGAGGTGAAATGCGCATAGGACCCCAGCGCCAGCCCGAAATGCCCCATATTCTGCGGACTGTAATAGGCTTGCGTCTGGCTGCGCAGGATCTGTTCCATGATCTGCGGCTTTTCCTCTCCCTCGCCCACGCGCGCGATCAACTGATTGAAGGTTGCCGGCTTGATGACCTGCCCCAGCGCGAACTCGATGTCGAAGGTCGCCAGGTAATCCTTGAGCGCCACCAACTTTTCGCGGCTGGGCGGTTCATGATCCCGATACATCACCGGCGCCTTTTTCGCTTCCAGCGCCTTGGCGGCGGCGACGTTGGCGGCGATCATGTAATCTTCGATCAGCATATGCGCGTCGAGCCGTTCGCGCACGGCAACGCTGACGATCTTGCCCTGATCGTCCAGCACCACGCGCCGTTCGGGCAGGTCGAGGGCCAGGGGATCGCGCTTGTCGCGGGCCTTGCGGAGCAGTTTCCAGCAGGCCCAGAGCGGCTTCAACGCCGGTTCGAGCAGGTCATTGGCCTTCGTGCCGTCGATCGCCGCCTGCGCGTCCTCATAAGCGAGCACCGCCGCCACGCGAATGACAGCGCGCGTGAAGCGCCATGACGTCACCTTCCCCGAAGCGTTGATGACGAGATGGCAGGCCATAGCCGCCCGGTCCCGCCCAGCCCGCAGCGAGCACATGTCGGAGGACAGATGATGCGGCAGCATGGGAACGACGAGGTCGGGGAAATAGACGCTGTTGCCCCGCTTGCGCGCTTCCTTGTCGAGCGCGCTGCCCGGGCGGACATAATAGCTGACATCCGCGATGGCGACGATCGCTCGGTAGCCGCCGCTGTTTGCCGGATCCTCGTCCGGCGCCGCCCATACGGCATCGTCATGGTCGCGCGCATCGACCGGGTCGATCGCGACGATGGGCAGATGACGCAGATCCTCTCGCTTGTCCTCATGCAGGGGCAGGTTGGAAGCGACGATCGCCTCCTCCTCCACCCGATCAGAAAAGACATGGGGGATGCCATGTTTGTGGATCGCAATCAGGCTGAAGCTGCGCGGCGCGAAGGGATCGCCCAATATATCCGTTACGCGGGCGCTGATGCGCGGGGGGCGCCCGACCGGCTCGGCGAGCACAAGGTCGCCCGCCTTGGCGCTGCCGACGTCGCTGATCGGCGTATCCTTGCGAATGCGCTTATCGACGGGGCGCAGCCACAGCTTGCCGCCCTCGCCCTCCTCGACGACGCCCAGCAACTCCTCGCTCGCCTTGGCGAGCTTCTTCATCGGGTGCGCGACCCAGCCGCGCCCGGCCTCCTCCGTCCGAGCGAGAATGCGATCGCCGATGGTCAGCGCGCCCCGCTTCCCTCGCTCCACGACGCGAAGACGCGGCGCTGGCTGACCCTCCGCCTCCCAACGCTCGGGCGTGGCGATCAGGGTCGTGTCGTCGACATCGACGATGCGCAGCACCGTCACCTTGGGCACCCCGCCCATCTTGTGGAAGGCGCGCGCGGGACCCAGATCGATCAGGCCTTCATCGGCCATGTCCTTGAGCAGCGCCTTTAGCGCGATCTTTTCCTGGCCCTTGAGGCCGAAAGCCTTGGCGATCTCGCGCTTGCCGGCCGGCTGGTCGGACGACGTGATGAATTCCATCACTTGATCGCGGGTCGGGAAGCCGGCGGGCCGGACGTTAGCGGATTTTTTCTGCTTCTGGGTCGATGCCATCTGTCAGCTATAGGGAGCGGCGATGGCGGGCGCCAGTAGGGCGGCGCGTAAGAGTGGATGAGCGAGAACGATCAGCCTGCTTGACCGCTCGTCCATGGCGAAATGGAGAATTCAGCAAGCAACTGCGCACATGCCCCAGGGGGCATGGATTGAGTGGCGCGGCCTCGAAGCCAGCTAGCCCGACCCCAGTTTGCGCGCGCGGTCGCGCCAGGCCTCGGCGAGCACCGGCATATCCGCCAGGGCACGAACGGCGGCAGGATCAGCCTTGTGTCCGCCGCCGATGAGCAGACGGAAAAGGCGCGCGATCGGCCATTGCGGCAAGGAGCGGTCAAGCAGGTCCATACGGGTGCCCGCCTCCGCCTTCCCTTCACGGATGACGCGGAAATAAAGGCCGGACCGGGCGGTGCGGACGATGGTCGCCATCACGTCCCGCTGGCCGAAGCGATGATCGAGCTTCCAGCAGGGCTGTCGGCCGTGGCTGACCTCGACGATGGCGGTTCCAAGCGAGAAGCGGTCTCCAAGGCAGATGTCCTCTTCCGTCATGCCGCTGGACGCCACATTCTCACCAAAGCCGCCCGGCGCTTGCAGCAGCGGATGGTCGGGCTTGCGTTCGCGCCACCAGCCATAATGATCCTGCGGGTAGAGGTGGATAGCCTTGTCCCAGCCGCCATGATGGACCGGGTCTGCGACGGCGTCCCCTTCCAGACCCAGCCAGCCGACGCGGACGGCGCCCACGACCGGACGCTTGGCGATAGCGCTATGGTCGTCCCCCCGGAAAGGAAGCGGGGTGCCGGTCAGCAAGGCTTCAATCATCATATGGTCGGCCATCTCGCCCCTATGACACGGGCGTGGCCGATTGGCGATGGCCGAGCCGATTCAGGCCCGGCTGAGTTCGGAGGCGAGCTTGAGCACCTCACTGCCATTGTCGGTCTGCACCAGATAGGCCGGGTTGCTGCTGGACCCATTGCGGCGGATGAGCGCGCCTTCGATGGTCCGTTCGACATGGCCGTCGAAACGCGCCGCAACGCGACCCCGGCCCACGCCCTGTCCCCAATTCCATTTAACCCTCGCTCCTTTGCGAAAGCTTTCCGTCATCGGTATTTCTCCATCCGGCTCTCAATCCGGGCGCAACCACGCCGGCCGTTCATTCGCTGCTGCCACAAGCAAAAATCCCAGTGGGCGACCCGGTTCCCTTGGGTTTTGCCTTTGCCTGGGCTAAGGGCGGCGCATGGATGTCACGGGGCTTCGCGTCGCGCTCTTCAGCGGCAATTACAATTATGTGCGCGACGGTGCGAACCAGGCGCTCAACCGCTTCGTCGGCTATCTGCTGCGGCAGGGAGCCGCTGTGCGCGTCTATTCCGCCACGACAGCCACCCCGGCGTTCGAGCCGACCGGCGACCTGGTGAGCGCGCCATCCTTTTCCGTGCCGGGTCGCGCGGAATATCGCGTGCCCTATCGCATGTCGGGTCATGTCCGCCGGGATATCAAGGCGTTCCGCCCGAATCTGGTGCATGTGTCGAGCCCGGATCCGCTGGGCCATCGCGCCGTCAGCTGGGCGCGCAATCACCAGCTGCCCGCCGTGGCGTCGGTGCATACGAGGTTCGAGACCTATCCGCGCTATTATGGGCTCGCCTTTCTGGAACCGGTGATCGAATCGCTGCTCCGCCGATTCTATCGCCGCTGCGACGCCATCGTCGCGCCATCCGAATCCATGGCGCAGCTGCTGCGCGAACAGCGGATGAGCTATGATGTCGGCATCTGGACGCGCGGCATCGACCGGGAGATTTTCCATCCCGGCCGTCGTGACCCTGATTGGCGGCGCTCGGTCGGCATTGCCGATGACGAGCCGGTGATCGGCTTCATCGGTCGGCTGGTGATGGAAAAGGGGCTGGACGTCTTTTCCGACACGATCGACCAGCTGGCGCTGCGCCATGTGCGGCACAAGGTGCTGATCGTCGGCGAGGGTCCGGCACGGGAGTGGTTCCAGAATCGCCTGCCCGACGCGATCTTCACCGGGTTTCAGAAGGGCGCCGATCTGGGCCGCGCCGTCGCCAGCATGGACATGCTGTTCAATCCCTCGGTAACCGAAACCTTCGGCAATGTGACGCTGGAGGCGATGGCATGCGGCCTGCCCACGGTGGCCGCGCGTGCGACGGGCAGCGAAAGCCTGGTCAGGGACGGGGCGACCGGGCGGCTGATACGCCCCGGCGCGATCGGCGCCTTTGCCGATGCCCTCGCCCATTATTGCGCCGATGCCCAGGTGCGCGCGGATGCGGGTGCGGCCGCGATGGCCGATGCGGAACGCTATGGCTGGGACCAGGTGAACCAGGCGCTGGTCGATACCTATTTGCGTGTCGTGCGGCAGCGCGCCCACGGCACGCTGCCGCGATCCAGCCCGGTTCCCTGATCGTCCGCGCCTGCCTATATCTGGCCCATGGCTGATCTTTTCGCTTCCGATCGTCCCGATATGCCCGCCAGGGCGCCGCTTGCCGACCGACTGCGGCCGCAGAGCCTGGACGATGTGGTCGGACAGGGGCACCTGACCGGGCCGGACGGCGCGATCGGCCGCATGGTCGCGGCTGGGCGGCTGTCCTCCATGATCCTCTGGGGGCCGCCCGGGACCGGCAAGACAACCATCGCCAGGCTGCTGGCGGACGCCGTGGGCGTGCGATTCGAGCCGGTATCAGCCGTTTTTTCCGGCGTCGCGGACCTCAAGAAAGTCTTCGCCGCTGCCAGAGAACATGCCCGGCAGGGGGCCAAGACGCTGCTGTTCGTGGACGAGATCCATCGCTTCAACCGCGCCCAGCAGGACAGCTTCCTCCCCTTCGTCGAGGATGGGACCGTGACGCTGGTCGGCGCGACGACCGAAAATCCGAGCTTCGAACTCAATGCCGCGTTGCTGTCGCGCGCGCAGGTGCTGATCCTGCGCCGCCTTGACGCCGCAGCGCTCGATCATCTGCTCGACCGCGCGGAAGCGCTGATGGAGCGGCCACTTCCGCTGACAGCGCATGCGCGGGAAGCACTGGTTGCGAGCGCCGATGGCGACGGGCGCTTCCTGCTCAACCAGGTGGAAACACTCTTTTCGATCGACGTTCCCGAACCGCTTGATCCTGCTGGCCTGTCCGCCCTGCTCCACCGGCGCGTCGCGGTTTATGACAAGGACCGGGAGGGCCATTACAACCTCATTTCGGCTCTCCACAAATCGCTGCGCGGGTCTGATCCGCAGGCGGCGCTCTATTATCTCGCGCGGATGCTGACGGCCGGGGAAGAGCCGCTCTATCTCCTGCGGCGGCTGGTGCGTTTCGCGACCGAGGATATCGGCCTCGCCGATCCGCAGGCGGTGGTGCAGTGCCTGGCAGCCAAGGATGCCTATGACTTTCTGGGCAGCCCGGAAGGCGAGCTGGCGATCGTCCAGGCCTGCCTCTATTGCGCGACCGCACCCAAGTCGAACGCCGCCTATGCTGCGATGAAGGGGGCCTGGAAATCGGCGCGGGAGACCGGGTCGCTGATGCCGCCGGCCAATATCCTGAATGCCCCTACCCGGCTGATGAAGACCATCGGCTATGGCAAGGGCTATCAATATGATCATGATGCGGCGGATGGCTTTTCAGGCGACAATTACTGGCCGGAGGAAATGGCGCCGCAGACCTTCTACACGCCGACCGATCGGGGCTTCGAAGCACGGGTGGCCGAACGCATAGCTCATTGGAACAGACTGCGGGCGGAACGCCGGACATAGTCATGACGCCGCGCTTCAACCGTTACGCCGCGATCGACTGGTCGGGCGCGAAAGGAACACGCCACAAGGGCATCGCCATCGCGCTGTGCGAGCCGGGCGATGCTGCGCCGCGCCTCGTCCGTCCCCCTGGTGGAGGCTTCTGGTCGCGCGCGGCTGTCGCGCGGTGGCTGGTCGCTGCCGCCGCGGAGGCGCCAACGCTGTTCGGCTTCGATTTCAGCTTCGCGCCCCCCTTCGTGGCGCGGGGGGCGTATCTGCCGGGCGACGAGGCGCCCGCGAGCGGCCCGGACTTCTGGGCCTATGTGGATCGGATCTGCGAGGATCCTGACCTCGGCGCTGCCAGCCTGCTGGAACAGACCCACCGGCGGCACTTCTATTTCGGCAAGGCGGACGGCGAAAAGGCGGCCTTCATGCACCACCGCATGTGCGAGGCCCATTATAATGCCGGCGGCGGCGGCAAGCCGTCCACCGTCTATGACGCCATCGGCGCGGCGCAGGTGGCGAAGGCGAGCTTTGCCGGCATGCGCCTGCTCCACCATGTGCGAAAGGACGTGCCGGTCTGGCCGTTTGATCCGGCGCCGACGCGAGGATCGCTGGTCGTGGAGATTTACACAAGCATTGCCGCACGGGCCGCTGGCCGGCCCAAGGGGCGGACCAAGATGCGCGACATCGATGCGCTCAACGACGCGCTGTTCGCGCTCGGCTCCGCACCGCATCAGGGGCTGCCGCCCGATGATCATGGCGCGGACGCGATCGTTGCGGCGGCCTGGATGCGCAAGGCCGCGACGCGCCCAGGCCTCTGGAGGCCCCGCCCGCTCAATCCGCGGATAGCCGCAACGGAGGGCTGGACGTTCGGCGTCATCTGATAGTATGGCGCTTCGCGCGTCAGGAACGGGCCGGCTTAGCACAGTGGTAGTGCAGCGGTTTTGTAAACCGAAGGTCGGGGGTTCGAATCCCTCAGCCGGCACCAGTTCCCGACCGATCGTCGTTCGCGCGGTGCGGATTCAACCGACCCCAAAGCTCCAGAAGCAAAATGGGGGCCGGCATTACTGCCGGTCCCCACTTCCGTCGCGTCTCTCGATCCGCTTCCCTTTCAGGATGCGATCATCGGACCCGGCGCGCGATGCTGTTGCCTGGAAGGCTGTTGCATCGTGTGTGGTTCCGCTAGTCCAGCCGAACGGCTGTGTTCACGCAACCTGTCTTCATATTCCGATACCCGACGTTCACTTTCGCGCGTACCCGGCACCGTCTTCTGAAGACCATCCGGCTTTGTTCGATCCTTTCGGAACCAACATCACCTGACGCCCGAAAAAAACCTCAAAACCCTGATTTCCCAAGATTTTGTCGATCCGGATTTCTCCGCCTCGCTGTTCTTTCCGATAACTGGATGGTCTCACCAATCGCGAGTCGTTCAAAGCGGAATCTGACACCGCGATGAAGTGGTAAGACTAAATCTGTGGATAAGTGCGACTATTTTTTTGCCCCGACCGGCAGCAGGAAAACGTCCTCAGCGGCCCATATGCATGAAGTCGCGATCATAGCTGCGCATATGCGCGCCGCCGTCCACATAGAGGATCTGGCCAGTGACGGCGGTCGCCTGCACCAGGTAGAGCACGGCATCGGCGATCTGCTCGGCAGCCGGGAGCCGGCTGAGCGGCATCATCCCCTCCAGCCGGTCGATCTGCGCATGGTCATAGTCGGACGTCGCGATGGTAAGGCCCGGCGCGACAGCGTTGACCCGCACCTGAGGCGCCAGGCTGGACGCGGCAAGCCGGGTAAGACCGGCCAGCGCCGCCTTGGACAGCGTATAGGCCAGTTGATCCGCGTGCGGGTGATCGATCCGCTGGTCGAGGATATTGACGATGCAGCGGTCCACCGATCCTGCCGGAACCGTCGCAAAGGCTTTCGTCAGCAAGGCCGGAGCGGCGCAGTTGACGGCATAATGGCGCATCAGATCGTCGGCGAGTACCGTATCCAGCCGATCCTGACCAAAAATGGCGGCGCTGTTCACCAATATGTCGGGCGGACGTCCAAACCGCTCGGCCACCTTCGCAACGAGTTCCTCCGCACTTTCCGGATCTGAAAAATCAGCCGTGAAGCCGTCCCATTCGGTGCCACATTCCTCCAGCGTCAAGGCCAGGGGAGAATCGAGCCGGGTATCGTGGCTGCCATGAATGGCGAGCGAATAGCCCGCGCGCGCGAAGCCGGCGGCAATCACTCCGCCCAGCCGGCGATGACCACCCGTGATCAGCGCCAGCCGCTTCTGCGCGAGCGGCAGCGATCCGGACCCGTCGGCGCGGGTCCGGCCGCCACCCAGGGGCCGATAGGCGGGCGCTTCTTCTTCGCTCACGATCCGATGAGCTTCAGGACTTCCTCGCGACTCTTAACATCGTCGCGGAAGACGCCGAGCATGCGGCTGGTTTTCATGAGGACGTTGGGCGTGCGGACACCGCGCCCCGTCATGCACCCATGAGTGGCTTCGATGACGACGGCAACCCCTTGGGGCTTCAAATGCTCCCAGATGCAGTTCGCGACTTCCGATGTCAGTCGTTCCTGTACCTGTAGACGGTTCGCGAAGGCATGGAGAACGCGCGCCAGCTTCGAAATGCCGACAACATATTGATCTGGCAGGTAGGCAATATGAGCGCGGCCCACGATGGGCGCCATGTGATGTTCGCAATGCGACTGGAACGGAATGTCCTTCAGCAACACGACGTCGTCATAGCCGCCGACTTCATGGAAGATGCGGGAGAGATGATAGGCCGGGTCGTCACCATATCCCCGGCAATATTCCCGCCAGGCCCGCGCAACGCGCTGCGGCGTTTCCAGCAACCCTTCCCGGTCGGGATCATCACCCGACCAGCGGATCAGCGTGCGCACGGCCTCCGCGACTTCCGCCGGAACAGGTTCCTTCACCGCTTCGCCGACGGTTTCCGCGTCCGGATCATATTCCATCGAGCCTGCTACTCCTTTCCTCGTCGCGCGCATATGACTCCTAAGCGACCCGAGCGCCAGTCCTGTTTCCGCGTCTGGACACGGCATTTCGGCGGTGGCAGACCAACCAAAATTTAAAAAGGTCGCCCCTCCGCCATGCCCGTGCTGCCCTTTCTTTCCCGTCCTTTGCGGCGCTGACCTGTGCGTACCGATCAGATAGCCGCCGTTCTTCTGGCCGCCGGCACGTCTTCGCGTTTTGGTGAGGACGACAAGCTGATGGCTGAACTGGCCGGAAAGCCGGTCATTTCCCATGCCATGGAAACGGTCGCATCCATGCCCTTCGCTGAACTGGTGGCCGTTGCGCGTCCCGCAGTGGAGGCGCCGGTCATTCATCGCAGGCTGGAGCGACGCGGCTATACCATCCTGACGAACGACCGCCCGGAGGAAGGTATTTCCGGCAGCATTGTGCGTGCCGTCAGCCACCTGTTGCCGAACAGGAAATGCCGCGGCCTGCTGATTTGCCTGGCTGATATGCCCTATGTGCCGCAGTCGCACTATGTCAGGCTCTGCCTGGCGGCGCAGGATGTCAGATCGGTCGTCGCGAGCACTGACGGCTTCTCCTCCACCCCTCCCGCCTTTATCGGGCGCGGGCACTTCCCTGAACTTCTGGCATTGCGCGGGGATCAAGGCGCCCGCGCCCTCCTTAGCCGGGGCCTTCAGATCGAAACCATGGGCAGCTTTCTGAGAGACATCGACACGGTAGAGGATCTGGCCGGCGAATAGGCCGTTCGCTCAGTTCGACCGATTGGGATCCGTCATCGGATCAGCTATGGTCAGCGGATCCGGCCCACGGCCAAAGGGCAGCGATCCCGTCTGCCGCTCTATCATCCGGTGGACCACCGGCGGTTGCGGGCCGCTGTGCAGTTCGTGAATGGCTTCGCTATTGGCGGTGTCGGCCATCGTCCGGCGGCTGTTATGGCGAACATAGTCCAGCCAGGTCGATACATGATAGCGTTCGATCCAAAGTTCCGGATCACTCAAATCGCGGAGAAGCGACCAGCCATGTGCTCCGTCCCGCCGACGTATCCTGCGTCGCTCGCTCATCGCGGTCAGGAAAGGGACGACCGAACCGGCGGGAATGCGATATTCTATCGTCACCACCACTGGACCGCTGCGCGGTTCGATAGGAACCACGGTCTGGGGTTCCCGCCAACTGTTCAGAAGGTCGAGATTGTCGTCCCCGGTTTGGGGCAGCGGGCGCAGATAGCCGATCAGTGCCGCCGCAAGCTGAGCCCCGGCAGCAGCGTGGAGCGCCACAGTGATCCCATGATGTTCGGCCAGGGCGCCAAAAAGCCAGGCCCCCAGAGCCATTCCGCCGAACGCGGTCATCTGGTAGAGCGATACCGCACGTGCCACGACCCATCGCGGCGCTGACATCTGGACCGACACGTTGAATGTCGCAAGCGCCAGCACCCAGCCAGCGCCACAGAGCATATAGCCCAGAACGGCCATCGCCGCCCAGTTGCTCGATCCGGTAATGATCGTACCCAATGCGAGCGCCAGCGCTGCGGATCGGACGATGGTTTCGATGGAAAAGCGCTGGCGCAGGCGGCCAGTTGCCATGGCACCCAGCACAGCGCCAACGCCGAACGCGCCGCTGAGCAGCCCGAAGGTCAGGGCGCCGCCGCCCAGCACGTCGCGAGCCACCAGCGGCATCAACGCCGAGACCGCGCTCGCACCGATGCCGAATGCCGCGCCGCGCAGCAGCACAAGCTGTATCTTCGGCGACATGGCGACATAGCGCACACCTGCGCGCATCGCCTCAGCCAGCCGCTCGCGGGGAAGAAGTTGCGGCGCCAGTTCTGGCCGCCATCGGGCAAGAACGAAGGCTAAGCCGACATAGCTGAGCGCATTGGCGAGGAATGCCGTTGCCGCGCCACCCGCTGCGACAATGACGCCGCCCAGCGCCGGGCCGACGCTGCGGGCGAGGTTGAACCCCATGCTGTTGAGCGAGACCGCGCTGGGGAGAGCCGAGCGGGGCACCATGTCGCCCACCGCAGCCTGCCAGGCGGGCCCGTTTATGGCGGTCGCGCAGCCGATGAGGAAGGTGAAGGCCAGCAAGGACCAGGGTGTCAGCCAGCCATACCAGGCAAACAGGGCGAGAAGAGCCGAGACCAGCAGCATGAAGAGCTGGCAGGCCAGCATGACCCACTGCCGGTCCATATTGTCGGCTATCGCGCCGGCCCAAAGCGAAAGCAGCATGATCGGCAGCGTAGTCGAGGCCGGGACCAGCGCCACCATCTGGAGCGAACCGGAAAGCGACGTCATCATCCACGCCGCACCAACCGACTGGATCAGCCCGCCGAAATTGGAAGCAAGGCTGGCCATCCACACGGCGCGGAAGATCGGAATCTTCATGGGCGACGCCACGACAGGCGAAGCGGTCGACGGAAGGGAATCGGCTTCGGACACTGAAATCCATGAAGCTCAATTCGGGAACAGCGTCAAATGCACGGGGTTGACGACGGTTTCAGTACCGCCCACTTTGTTGCTTGCACTTTACGTAAACGTAAATACATTTAGCGGGCCGAGCAGCGGAGAGGATCAGCGGAATGGAAGCCTTCATTTACGACGCCGTCAGGACGCCGCGCGGCCGCGGCAAGCCGGACGGATCGCTGCACGAGATCACCCCTATCCAGCTTGTAACCCAGATGCTGCAGGCGGTGCGGGACCGTAACGCCATCGACACAGCCGACGTGGATGACGTCATCCTGGGCTGCGTCAGCCCGGTGGGCGAACAGGGTGCGGACATCGCGCGGGTCGCCGTTCTGAATGCCGATTATGCGCAGACCGTGCCGGGGGTGCAGGTCAACCGCTTCTGCGCGTCCGGCCTAGAGGCGGTGAACATGGCGGCGGCCAAGGTCTATTCGGGCGAAGCGGGGCTGGCCATCGGTGGCGGTGTCGAATCCATGAGCCGCGTGCCGATGGCGTCGGACGGCGGCGCCTGGGCGATGGATCCCTCCGTCGCCTACAAGACCTATTTCGCGCCCCAGGGCATTGGCGCCGATGTGATCGCCACCAAGTTCGGCATCAGCCGCGAGGACGCCGACGCCTATGCCGTCGAAAGCCAGCGCCGAGCCAAGGCCGCCTGGGACGAAGGACGCTTCGCCCGTTCGATCGTGCCGGTGAAGGATGTCATGGACGAGGTTGCGCTGGATCATGACGAGAATATGCGGCCGGACGCAACCATGCAGTCGCTCGCCAGCCTGAAGCCGAGCTTCGCGACGCTGGGCGAGGAGATGCCGGGCTTCGATACCATCGCGCTGCTGCGTTATCCGGAACTGGAGCGGGTCAACCATATCCACCATGCCGGCAACAGCAGCGGCATCGTCGATGGCGCGGCGGCCGTGCTGGTCGGCAACCGGGAGATGGGCGAGAAATATGGCCTCACTCCCCGAGCGCGGATCAGGGCGATGGCATCGATTGGGTCGGAGCCGCTGATCATGCTGACCGGGCCAGAATTCGTCGCCGGCAAGCTGCTCGACCGCGCCGGGATGACGAAAGCGGATATCGACCTTTGGGAACTGAACGAGGCTTTTGCGAGCGTCGTGCTGCGCTACATGCAGGCAATGGACCTGGACCATGGCCGCATCAACGTGAACGGCGGCGCGATCGCCATGGGCCATCCCCTTGGCGCGACCGGCGCGATGGTGCTGGGCACCGCGCTCGACGAACTGGAGCGGTCGGGCAAGGGTACGGCGCTGGTCAATCTCTGCGTGGGCGCGGGGATGGGAACCGGGATCATCATCGAACGGATTTGAACCCGGTCCCGTGCGGACAGACGGACAGCAAAGGTCACGACAATGCAGACCATCAATTTCGAGACTGACAGCGACGGCATCGCCACCCTGACGATCGACGTGCCGGGCCAGTCCATGAACGTCATCGGGCCCGAATTCCTCGCCGACCTGGACAGTGCTATCACCCGCATCGCCGGGCATGACGGCATCAAGGGCGCGGTGATCGCTTCCGGCAAGGACAGCGGCTTCATGGCGGGGATGGACCTGAAATTTTTCGGTTCCATGCTGGCGAGTGAAAGCGGCAAGCGGCCTGCCCCGGCGGCGATTTTCGACAAGCTGTTCCTGCTCAACCAGCTGTTCCGTCGGCTGGAGACATGCGGCAAGCCGGTCGCCTGCGCCATCGAGGGCACCTGTGTCGGCGGTGGGTTCGAACTGGCGCTGGCCTGTCATCGACGCATAGTCGGGGACAATCCGAAGACACAACTAGGCCTGCCGGAGATATTGATCGGTCTGTTCCCCGGCGGTGGCGGATCACAGCGGCTACCGCGCATCATGGGCGTCCAGGCGGCCTTGATGTACATGCTGCAGGGCAAGCTGTTTCGCCCGGCCGAAGCGGCGATGCTGAAGGTCGCCGATGAAGTGGTGCCGCAGGGCACCGCGCTGGCGAAAGCGAGGGAGTGGGTAAAGGCCAATCCGAGCGCCTGCGTGCAGCCGTGGGATCAGAAGGGCTTCAAATTCCCCGGCGGTGCGGGCGGGTTCAACCCCGGCTTTGTCCAGACCATGGCAGCCGCGCTGCCGATGACGCTCAAGCAGACACAGCGGAACATGAACGCCCCCATCGCGCTGCTGTCGGCCGTCTACGAGGGCGCGATACTGCCTTTCGACCGGGGGATCCGCGTGGAGAGCAAATATTTCGCGAAGGTGGCGGCCGATCCGCAGGCGGCAAACATGATCCGCGGCCTGTTCGTCAACAAAAACGCCGCCGAGCGCGGAGCCCGGCGGCCCAAGGACGAGCCCAGAGCGCCGACGAGAAAGCTCGCCGTGCTGGGCGCGGGAATGATGGGCGCGGGCATAGCCACGGTGGCGGCGCAGGCAGGCATGGCGGTGGCGCTGTTCGACCGCGACATAGCCTATGCCGAAAAGGGCAAGGCGCATGTGGAACAGCAGCTGAAGAAGCGCCTGGGAAAGGGCATGACGGCGGATAAGGTCGCGGAGACGCTGGCGCGGGTCACGCCGACGACGGACTATCTCGCGCTTGCCGGATCGGACTTCGTGATCGAGGCCGTGTTCGAGGATGTGGGCATCAAGGCCGAAGTGACGAAGAAGGTCGAGGAGGTGCTGGGCCCCGACGTGATCTTTGGCTCCAACACCTCGACGCTGCCGATAACGCGGCTCGCAACGGCATGGAGCAGGCCGGCCAATTTCATCGGCATCCACTTCTTTTCGCCGGTCGAGAAGATGCCGCTGGTCGAGATCATATTGGGCAGGGAAACCGGGCCTGCCGCCATTGCCAAGGCGCTGGATTTCGTCGGGCAGATCCGGAAAACGCCGATCGTCGTCAATGACTCGCCCGGTTTCTACACATCGCGCTGTTTTGCGACCTATGTACGCGAAGGCGTCGAGATGGTGGCCGAAGGGGTCAATCCGGCACTGATCGAAAATGCCGGGCGGCAGCTGGGCATGCCGGTGGGGCCGCTGGCCGTCGGCGACGAGGTGTCGATCGAGCTTGGCTACAAGATCATGCTGGCCGCCCGCAAGGAACTGGGCGACGCCTATGTCGCGCAGCCGTCGGACGCGGTGATGGCACGCATGGTCGAACTGGGGCGGCTGGGCCGCAAGAGCGCGAAGGGATGGTATGACTATCCCGAAGGCGGAAAGAAGCAGCTCTGGCCCGGCCTTGCCGAGATGTTCCCCCGCGCCGCCGTGCAACCTGATGTCGAGGATGTGAAGGAACGGCTGCTCTATCGCCAGTTGGTGGAATGCGCGCGCTGCTTCGAAGAGGGCGTGGTGGAGACGCCCGAGGATGGCGATGTCGGCGCGATCTTCGGCTGGGGCTTCGCGCCGTGGACGGGAGGCCCCTTCTCCCACATGGACACGGTGGGCATCGGCCATGTCGTGGCTGTGCTGGAGCGATTGACGGCGAAGCATGGCGATCGGTTCGAACCGACCGTGCAGCTACGGGACATGGCTGCAAGCGGGCTGACCTTCTACCACCCCCGTCCGGCGCGCGAGGCGGCATGAATGGGGTGGGAATCGCGGCAAAGCTGATCTAGTCCTGATGGCAGTAGCGTCCCACCTTCCTCGGACAATCCGGGAGCGTGAGGCAAATCTATCTGGAGATCCCGCCTATGAGCGACAAGCCGACGGTTCTGGTTACGGGGGGCGCCGGCTATATCGGCAGCCATGCGGTCCTGGCGCTGCGCGACGCAGGCTATGGCGTCGTGGTGATCGACAATCTGGTGACGGGTTTCCGGTGGGCCGTGCCCGCCGACGTTGCCTTTGTCGAAGGCGATATTGCCGACCAGCCGCTCGTGCAACGGACGTTGCGCGAGCATGACGTCAAGGCGGTCATGCATTTCGCCGGTTCGGTGGTGGTTCCGGAATCGGTCGAAAATCCGCTCAAATATTATCACAACAACAGCGCCAAGACGCGCGACCTGATCGAAAGCGTCGTGACCGTCGGCGTGCCGCACTTCATCTTTTCCTCGACCGCGGCAACCTATGGCATTCCGGAGGAAAGCCCGGTCCGGGAATCGACGCCGCAGCGGCCGATCAACCCCTATGGCATGTCGAAGCTGATGACCGAATATATGCTGCGCGACGTGAGCGCGGCCCACGCCATGAATTTCTGCGCCCTGCGCTATTTCAATGTCGCGGGCGCCGATCCCGAGGGGCGCACCGGCCAGTCGACGGCGGGGGCGACCCACCTCATCAAGGTCGCGGTCGAGGCGGCACTGGGCAAGCGCAGCCATGTCGCGGTGTTCGGGACGGACTTCGACACGCCCGACGGCACAGGGGTTCGCGACTATATCCATGTCAGCGATCTGGCGGCGGCGCATGTGTTGGCGCTCGAAGCCTTGATGGCGAACCCGAAAATGAATTTCCTGCTCAATTGCGGCTATGGGCGGGGCTTTTCCGTACTGGAGGTTCTGGACGCGGTCGACCGGATCACGAACATCAAGATCGACCGGCGAATGGAAGGGCGGCGCGCGGGGGACCCGGATGCGCTGATCTCCGACAACCGCGCCATCATGGCGGAATTTCCCTGGCAGCCGCGCTATGCCGACCTCGACCAGATCGTGACCCACGCGCTCGCATGGGAGCGCAAGCTGAGCGAAATCCGGCCGGAATGAGCCACGAATCGGTTCGCGCCTTCTTCGCTGCCCATGCGCCCGATGTGCCGATTATCGACCAGGGCGCGAGCACGGCCACGGTGGATGAAGCCGCGGCCGCGCTGGGGGTAGCCCCCGCCCGGATCGCCAAGACGCTGTCGCTTCGCATCGGCACGGAGGTGGCGCTGGTGGTCGCGCGGGGCGACGCACGGTTGAACAATGGCAAGGCGAAGGCGGCGCTGGGCGCCAAGCCCCGCATGCTCGGGGCGCATGAGGTGGAGGAAGTGACGGGTCACCCGGTCGGCGGCGTCTGCCCTTTCGGTCTGGCATCGCCCCTGCCCATCTATTGCGATGTCTCGCTGAAGGACTTTGACACGGTATTTCCGGCGGCGGGATCCCGCACGAGTTCGGTCGAACTGACGCCGGCGCGGCTAGCAGAACTGACCGCCGCCCGCTGGATCGACATCTGCACGCTTCCGCAAGAGGATTGAACGCCATGCCGACGGAACATCTCTTTATAGATGACACGCTGGCGGCGGCGGACATGGCGCGGCGCATAGCGGCCATCCTGGGAGAGGCGATCGAGCTACGCGGCGTAGGATCGATTGCGCTTTCGGGCGGACGGTCTCCCCGGCCGATGCTGAAGGCGCTTTCGCACGCCGCGCTCGACTGGAGCAAGGTGGTCGTCACCCTGGTCGACGAGCGCTGGGTCTCACCCGACCACGCCGACAGCAACGAACGGCTCGTGCGCGAGACGCTGCTGCAGGGGCCGGCTGCCGCCGCACGGTTCCTGGGCATGAAGAATGATGCAGCCGATGCCTGTGCCGGCCAGCCGGCCTGCGAAGCTGCCTATGCGACGCTGCCCTGGCCGTTGGACATAATCATACTGGGAATGGGCGAGGATGGACACACCGCATCGTTGTTTCCCGGCGCCGCGGAACTGGCCGAAGGGCTTTTTACAAAGGCCCTGACGATCGCGGTCACGCCGCCTGCAGCGCCGCACCAACGCCTGTCGCTCAGTGCGTCGGCGATCCTCAAAAGCCGGCACATCTTCCTGCAAATTGGCGGTGCCGCAAAGAAAGCGGTTTATGATCGGGCGCTGGAAGGCGGGCCGGTCGAAGAGCTACCGATCCGCCTGGCGCTGAGCCAGCATGGCGTGTCCGTCGAGGTCTGGATTTCGGAGTAGCTGTCAGCCGCGCGGCTTGTGCCTGGAAATCAGGTAGCGCCAGACGCCGAGCAGATTGATGAGGAGCAACGCCACATTCTGGAAGCCGATGCCCTCACCGTCCCCCGACAGGAACCCCCAGGCGATGAGCGCAACCGAGGACGTCACGAAGAGCACGAAGGCCCAGCCGGTTATGCGGCGACCCAGATTGAGGGAGACGACGAGAGCGGCGATTGTCGCGGCTCCGGCGCCATAATATTGGAGGGCATCCAGAATGGTTTCGTTCACGAATATGCCCAACGCAGCAATTGTGGCAAGGTTGCGGCCGGCGTAAGAGCAGGGCCATGATAGCCGAGATCGAACCGTTTCACGCCATCGCCATCAGCCGCGAAGCGCACAGGCTGGAGGCCGAGGGCCGATCCATCCTGCACATGGAGTTCGGCCAGCCTTCGACGGGCGCGCCCGTCGCCGCCATCGCCGAGGCGCATCACGTCCTCGACAGGGACCCGATGGGCTATTGGGAAAGCATGGCGCTCAAGGAGCGGATCGCCCTTCATTACCGGGAGCGCTACGGCGTCGAAGTTGATCCCGAACGTATATTGCTGACCTGCGGCGCTTCGCCGGGGCTGGTGCTGGGCCTGACATGCCTGTTCACGCCCGGCGCAAGGGTCACGACAGCGCGGCCAGGCTATGTCGCCTATCGTAATGTGCTGAAGGCGCTGTATCTAGAGCCGGTCGAAATCGGCTGCGGGCCGGCGGAACGCTACCAGATCAGCGCGGCGGCGCTCGCGGCGATCGATCCGGCGCCCGATGGGGCGATCATCGCCAGCCCGGCCAACCCTACAGGGACCATCATCCCGGCCGACGAGATGGCGCGAATAGCCAACATTTGCGCCGAACGCGGGATACGGATCGTATCGGACGAAATCTATCACGGCCTGAGTTTTGGCGAGCCGGCACGTTCCATGCTGGAGTTCGCGGCCGATGCCGTCATCGTGAACAGCTTTTCGAAATATTTCTCCATGGCAGGTTGGCGCCTGGGGTGGGTCGTGGTGCCTGCCGACCTGATCGACGCGGCGCGGGCGCGTATGGGCAATCTGTTCCTGACACCCCCCGCGCTGGCGCAGCATGCGGGACTCAAGGCGTTCGAAAGCATCGAAGAACTGGAGGGGCATGTCGCGACCTACAGACGGAATCGCGAACTGCTGCTGGCCGCCCTGCCCGCCCTGGGCCTGAAAGAGATCGCGCCACCCGATGGCGCCTTCTACATCTACGCCGATGTCGGGCATCTTACCGACGACAGCCTGTCCTTCTGCCGGAAATTGCTGCGCGAGACCGGGGTAGCCACGGCACCAGGAATTGATTTCGATCCGATCGACGGACACCGCCACATCCGCTTCAGTTTCGCCGTGTCGACCGACCGGGTCGAAGATGCGATTGCGCGAATGGTCCCGTGGTTCGCTGATCAAGCGACAGCGGCATGAGCGCAGCTGTCTGATCCATTTCGGAGTGAACCATTCCATTTCAGTGGATCGCGCCGAATTTTCCGTTAGGCGCGGTCCTGCGACCCGAAGGCTTCCAATGACCGAAGCCTGCTGACCCGGCGGCTTCGGCTGCCGGGTCCTTTCCAGCGGCAACACCATCATGTTCAGGGCTGAACGCCAGCCAGGCCGAACGAATTGAGGAAGCCAGACTGATACTATGAGTGGTGCGGGCGGTCGGAATCGAACCGACACTCCTTTCGGAACCGGATTTTGAGTCCGGCGCGTCTACCAGTTTCACCACGCCCGCATGCATGGTTGCCCGCGCCAAATGGCAAAATAGGGGCGCAGCGTCCAGCCAAAAATCAGCATCGCCGGTCGCGCTTGCCCTGTGTTCCGGTTGCGGTGCAGCGACAGGACCGATAGCTTGCCAATCCGTAACGAAACCGGAACGCCATCGGGCCGGTTTCGCGCCGACCTGACAATGCCACCGGAAAGGGTTCTCTTTGGCCGAACCATCTGCAACATTCCTTCTCTTCGGGGCCACGGGCGATCTGGCACACCGCATGATCTTCCCCTCGCTCTACAATCTGCTGGCCGATGGCCTGCTGCCCGACGATTTCATGATTGTCGCGTCGGGACGGACGCAGATGACCGACGAGGCATTCCGGGCGGACATCGAGAAGGCGTTGCAGAAATATATCGGCGCTGACCGCTATGAGGCAGCGGTGGCGGACCGGCTGCGCGCCATGATCGGCTATGAGCCGGTGGAAGCTGGCAACTCGGCGCAGTTCGGGAAACTGGCGAAGAGGCTGGATGGGCGCACCGAGCGCGGCCTGTCCATCTATCTGTCCACTCCTCCTTCCCTGTTCGCGCCGACCGCTCAAGGGCTTGCCGAGGCAGGCCTCATCACGCCAACCGCGCGGATCGCCATGGAAAAGCCGATTGGCAAGGACCTGGCATCTTCCAGGCAGGTCAACGACGGCATCGGCGCCCTTTTCGACGAGAGCCAGATTTTCCGCGTGGACCATTATCTGGGCAAGGAAACCGTCCAGAACCTGCTGGCACTGCGATTCGGCAACGTCATGTTCGAACCGTTGTGGAATGCGACAGCGATCGACCATGTGCAGATAACCGTCGGCGAGACGGTCGGGCTGGAAGGTCGCGTATCCTATTATGACGGCGTCGGCGCGCTGCGCGATATGGTGCAGAACCATGTCCTCCAGATCCTGTCGATCATCGCGATGGAGCCTCCGGCCCGGATGGACCCGACCTTCGTGCGCGACGAGAAGGTGAAGGTGCTGCGTTCGCTGCGGCCGATGACCGCCGAGGCAGTGAAGACCCATAGCGTGCGCGGCCAATATACGCCCGGGGCTGTGGGCGGCCAGATCGTCGCCGGTTATGCCGACGAACTGGGCAAAGCTTCCGACACCGAGACGTTCGTGGCGCTCAAGGCCCATATCGACAATTGGCGCTGGCAGGGCGTTCCCTTTTACCTGCGTACGGGCAAGCGGATGCCCACACGCCAGTCGGAGATCCAGATCCAGTTCAAGCCGGTGCGCCATTCCATCTTCGGGCGAAATGGCGGTTCGGGGCTGGACCCCAATACGATGATCATCCGCCTGCAGCCCGAAGAATATATCCGCCTGCTGATAATGAGCAAAAGACCGGGGCTCGAACGTGAAACGCACCTGGAGGAAGTGACGCTGGACGTGTCGCTGACGGCGGCTTTCGCCGGACAGCGCCGCCGCATCGCCTATGAAAGACTGATCCTGGATCTGCTGGCCGGCGACCAGACTCTGTTCGTGCGGCGAGACGAGGTGGAAGCGCAGTGGACCTGGATCGATTCGATCATCGATGGTTGGAAGGAGGCGGGTGTTAAGCCTTCCCCCTACGCATCAGGGAACTGGGGGCCCTCTTCGGCCATTGCCCTGATCGAACGGGATGGAGCGAGTTGGCATGACTGATCTGCATCCGGTGATCGCCAAGGTCACCGACCGTATCGTGAAGCGGAGCGCGGCTTCGCGCCGCAAATATCTGGACCTGATCGAGCGGGGCCGGGACGCGGGCACCAACCGTATGCAGCTGAGCTGCGGCAACCTGGCCCATGGTTTTGCCGCGAGCGGCGAGGATAAGCCGGTGATCCGCGCCGGCGCCGCGATGAACATCGGCATCGTCACCGCCTATAACGACATGCTGTCGGCCCATCAGCCCTATGGCCGCTACCCCGAGCAGATCAAGATCGCGGCGCGCGAGGTAGGCTGCACCGCGCAGGTGGCGGGCGGCGTCCCCGCGATGTGCGATGGCGTGACCCAGGGTCAGGCGGGCATGGACCTGTCCCTCTTTTCCCGCGACACCATCGCGCTAGGGACCGCCGTGGCGCTGAGCCACGCCATGTTTGAAGGCGCGCTGCTGCTGGGCATCTGCGACAAGATCGTGCCGGGACTGCTGATCGGCGCGCTGCGCTTTGGTCATCTGCCGACCATCCTGGTGCCCGGCGGGCCGATGCCTTCGGGCCTTGCCAACAAGGAAAAGGTCCGCATCCGCCAGCTTTATGCCGAGGGCAAGGTCGGCAGGGAGGAACTGCTGGAATCGGAAAGCGCCAGCTATCATGGCGCGGGCACCTGCACCTTCTATGGCACGGCCAATTCGAACCAGATGATGATGGAGGTGATGGGCCTGCACATGCCCGCCGCCGCCTTCGTCCATCCGGGCACGAAGCTACGGCAGGAACTGACGCGGGCGGCGGTCCACCAGCTGTCGCGCATCGGCTGGGATGGCGACGACTATCGGCCGCTGGGCCATTGCGTCGATGAAAAGGCGATCGTCAACGCGATCATCGGCCTGATGGCGACCGGCGGTTCCACAAACCATGCCATCCACCTACCCGCCATCGCGCGAGCGGCTGGCATATCCATCGATTGGACCGACTTTGCGGAAATTTCCGACGTGGTGCCGTTGCTGGCGCGGGTCTATCCGAACGGTGCGGGTGATGTGAACAATTTCCATGCGGCAGGTGGCATCGGCTTCGTGATCCGCGAACTGCTCGACAATGGTCTGCTGCATGGCGACATCCTGACGGTCGCGCGGCAGGGGCTGACCGGTTACGGCACGGAGCCGGTGCTGGAGCATGAGGCGCTGGCCTGGAAGGACGTTCCCGCCTCGCGCGACGAATCGATCCTGCGGCCCGTGGGACAAGCCTTCAGCGCCGACGGCGGCATGAAGTTGCTGGCCGGCAATCTGGGCCGATGCGTCATGAAGGTGAGCGCAGTGGAGCCCGATCGCTGGACGATCGAGGCGCCGGCCGCGATTTTCCACGACCAGGACGATGTGCTGCGCGCCTTCAAGGCGGGCGAACTGGAGCGCGACGTGGTCGTTGTCGTGCGGTTCCAGGGGCCGCGCGCGAACGGGATGCCCGAACTGCACAAGCTGACGCCCGCGCTGGGCGTGCTGCAGGATCGGGGCTTCCGCGTCGCTTTGGTGACAGATGGGCGCATGTCCGGCGCGTCCGGCAAGGTCCCGGCGGCGATCCATCTGTCGCCCGAAGCACTGGGCGGCGGACCGATCGGCAAGCTGCGGGACGGCGACATGGTTCGCATCTGTGCCGAGAGCGGGCAGATCGAAGCGCTGGTCGATGGGGCGGAATGGAACGCGCGGGCGCATCCGGCACCGCCGCCTGCCCCCTATGATACCGGCCGCGAGTTGTTCGCCCTGTTCCGCCATAATAGCGATCTTGCCGAACAAGGGGCGTCGCCCATCCTCGCTGCGATGGAAAGCGAAATCTAGAAGCACAGCCTTGGAGAGGGCCTCCATGACCGACATTATCGCAGCCGACATCGGCGGCACCAATGCCCGCTTCACCCGCGCGACGCTGGACACGCACGGCATTCCGACACTCGGCACAGTGCGCAAATACAAGGTGGCCGACTATCCGAGCCTCCAAGCCTGCTGGGCGGCATTCGCCAAGGATGAAGGCGGCACCCTGCCCCAAGCCGCCTCGATCGCCTTTGCCGCGGCCATTGGCCGGGAGGTCATCAAGCTGACCAACAGCAGCTGGGTGATCCGACCCGATACGCTGGACGAAGAACTGGGACTCGCTCAGCTGCGACTGGTCAATGATTTCGAGGCGGTGGGCCATGCCGTGGCCCGCCTTCCCCGGGAAAATCTGCCCCTGCTGTTCGGCGAGGACAAGCCGTTCCCGCGTGACGGCGGGGTCACCATCCTTGGTCCGGGCACGGGCCTGGGTGTCGCGATGATCGCCTTTGACGATGGCGAGCCGCACGTCATCGCGACCGAAGGCGGACATCTGGACTTCGCCCCGCTCGACCCCCTCGAGGAAAAGATCCTCGCCTATCTGCGCGACAAGTTCCTGCGCGTGTCCACCGAGCGGGTCGTGTCCGGACCGGGGCTCAACAATATCTACAAGGCGATGGCCACCATCGGTCATGATCGCGTCACGCTGATGGAAGATGCCGAACTGTGGCAGGCGGCGATCGAGGGCACGGACGGCTTCGCGCGCGCGGCGCTGGAGCGGTTTTGCCTGTCCTATGGTTCGGTCGCGGGTGACCTGGCACTGGCCCAGGGGCCGCATGCGGTGGTGCTGGCGGGAGGACTGACGCAGCGTATGCGCGATTTCCTGCCACAGTCCGGCTTCCATCGGCGCTTCACCGCCAAGGGACGGTATGAAAGTCTGATGGCGACGATTCCCATCCGCATCGCCGTGCATGACGAGATCGGCCTCTACGGCGCCGCCGCCGCTTTCCGGGAGAAGAAATAATGTCGTTGAACGTCGAACAGGTCATGGATCTGGCGCCGGTCATCCCCGTGCTGGTCGTCGACCGGGTGGAAGACGCGCTGCCGATCGCGCTCGCGTTGGTCAAGGGCGGACTTCCGGCGCTCGAAGTCACGCTGCGCACGGCTGCCGCGCTGGACGTGATCCGGGAGATGAGCAAGGTCGAAGGCGCGGTGGTCGGCGCCGGGACCGTGCTCAATCCCGCCCAACTCGACGCCGCGATGGAAGCGGGCGCGCGCTTCATCGTCAGCCCCGGACTGACCGAGCCGCTGGGCAGAGCGGCGATCGCTGCGAACGTGGCCTTCCTGCCCGGAACCGCGACCGCGGGCGACATCATGCGCGGCATGGACATGGGCCTTGGCCACTTCAAATTCTTTCCGGCTGAAACATCGGGCGGACTCCCTGCGCTCAGGGCTCTCGCCGCGCCGCTGCACATGGCGCGCTTCTGCCCGACGGGAGGGATCACGGCGGAAAGCGCGCCCACATGGCTCGCCGAACCGTTCGTCAAATGCGTCGGCGGCAGCTGGGTCGTGCCAAAGGGACCGATCGACCCCGCCAAGATCGAAGCGCTGGCACGCCAGGCTGCGGCCCTCACCCGGTGACGCGGGTGCGCTGACGCCATTGCGCGTTGCGTCGCGGCATCCTAGATGCTCTCTATGATGTTGCGCCGCCTGCTGCCTTCCCTTGCCCTGTTCCTCTCCGGCTGCGCGGGGACACTGACCGGCTATCCCTCGCTCGCCAAACGGCCGATCGAGAATGCGCCCATGGGCGGGCAGCCAGCAGCACCTGTCCCGGTGGAAAGCGATCCGGCACTGCAGGCGAACCTCAACACGCTTGTCGCCCAGGCGCAAGCGGGCAGCGCGGCGTTCGACAAGGCTTGGCCCGCCGCGGATCGCGCGAGCCGTGCGGCCGAGGGATCGGCGGTGTCAAGCGAGGCCTGGGTGACTGCGCAACAGGCAGTGAGCGCGCTGGAAAGCGCGCGCAACGACAGTGTGTCGGCGCTCGCGAGCCTGGACGTGCTCTATGTCGAGCGGAACAAGGCGATCGCTGAGGATCAGGCGAGAGGTGGCGCGGAACAGATCGATGCCGCGCGGGCTGGCGTACTGGCGACGGTGGATTCGCAAAACGACCGGATCGACGCACTCAAGGGCCGGCTTGCCACGCCCTGAAGGCGGCCGATGATCCGGCAGCTATTCCGCTGCCCTGACGGCGCCCTTATGCGCCTTGGCGGTATGGACATAGTGGTCGACGCCCTCGCGCATGTCGATCAGCGCCTCGTCACTGAGGTCGCGGACATACTTGGCCGGGCGGCCGGTCCACAGCTGGCGATGAAGTACCGTCTTGCCCGGCGAAAGCAGAGCGCCGGCCGCGAGCATGGCGTCACTTTCCACCGTGCAACCGCTCATGACAATGGCACCCAGGCCGACAAAGGCGCGGTCTTTCAGAACGCACCCATGAATCATCGCCATATGGCCGATCAGCACATCTTCGCCGATGATCGCGGGCCAGCCATCGAGTGGCCGGCCGTCCGCCCGATCGCCCGCACTGTCGCAATGGATGACGGTGCCATCCTGGACGTTGGTGCGGGCGCCGATGCGGATGCGGTTGACGTCGGCGCGGATCACGCAATTATACCAGATGCTGGCGTCCGGTCCGATTTCCACGTCGCCGATGATGCGGCAACCCGGCGCGATGAAGGCGCTCGGATGGATGACCGGGTTCTTGCCATTGAAGGGCAGGATGGTGGCGCCGGGATGGTCGCCATGGGCGGAATGGGGGTGATCGGACATGGCGTCAGGCTCCCAGCAGTCGGGCGGCGTGGAGGGCATGATAGGTGAGGACGCCGGAACAGCCCGCGCGCTTGAAGGCCATCAGCGTTTCCAGCACCAAGGCGTCCCTGTCCCCTGCCCCGACCGCGGCGGCAGCTTCGATCATCGCATATTCACCCGACACCTGATAGGCAAAGACCGGCACGTCGAACGCATCTTTCACCCGCGCGACAATGTCGAGATAGGCAAGCCCCGGCTTCACCATCACGCTGTCGGCCCCTTCCGCAAGATCGAGCGCGACCTCGCGGAGCGCTTCCTGTCCATTGGCGGGGTCCATCTGGTAGCCTTTCTTGTCGCCCTTCAACAGGCCGCGCGATCCCACCGCGTCGCGGAAGGGTCCGTAAAAGGCGCTCGCATATTTGGCGGCATAGGCCATGATCTGCACATTGGCATGGCCTTCCTCCTCCAGCGCCTCGCGGATCGCGCCGACCCGGCCGTCCATCATGTCGCTGGGCGCGATGATGTCCGCGCCGGCCGCGGCCTGGTTCAGCGACTGCCCGATCAGCACCTCGATCGTTGCATCGTTGAGGACATAGCCTGCCAGGTCCAGCAGCCCGTCCTGCCCGTGCGCGGTATAGGGGTCCAGCGCGACATCGGTAAGGACGCCGATATCGGGCACCGCGTCCTTGATGGCGCGAATGGCCCTGCACATGAGATTGTCGGCATTGAGCGCCTCCGCCCCATCGTCGCTGCGCCGATCCGCCTGGGTGTTAGGGAAGAGCGCGATGCAGGGAATGCCGGCGTCGCGCGCATCCTTCGCGCGGGCGACAATGCCATCGACTGACCACCGGGACACGCCTGGCAGCGACGGGATGGGTTCTTCCACACCCTGCCCCTCGGTCACGAACAACGGCCAGAGGAAGTCGCTTGGGTGGAGGCGGTTTTCGGCGTGCATCGCGCGGCTCCAGGCGGCAGCGCGGGTGCGGCGCAGGCGAAGCGCCGGATAGGGGGCATAGCTCATGGACGGGGTTTAGGCGGCCGGCCTTCGGGGATCAAGGCTCGCACCATTGATCTATCATGAGTCGGCGCCCCGCTCATTCCCCTCACTTGTCGAAGCGGCGGAAAAAGCTGTCGCTGTTCCAGGTCGGACGGTTCGGCGCGTTGGCGACGTGCAGGACCACGGCCGCGACATAGTCGTTGAGCTTCACGGATTCGGCCGGCATCACCGGCTGCTTCACGTCATCGAAGGGCGAATGGTAGATATTGGCGCGCCATGCCTTTTCGAGGGTCGCTTCGGGCGTGCCGGCCTTGAACCCGAATTTGAAGAAGAGCGCGGGAATGCCTGCCCGCACGAAACTATACTGGTCGGAGCGGATGAATACATTCCGGTCGGGAAAGGGATCGGGCGTGATCGGCAACGACATGGCGCGGCTAACCGCGCGGGCGTCGTCGCCCAGGCTGCTCTGATCGTAGCCGATTGGGGTCACGCTGGTCAGTGGAAAGAGGGGAAGCGCCATGTCGAAATTGAGGTCGGCGACGATCGAGCCGCGCGGAACGGTGGGGCGTTGCACGAAATAGCGGGACCCAAGCAGGCCCTTTTCCTCGCCCGTGAGAACGGCGAAGAGGATGGAGCGCCGCGGCGGGATCTGGGCAGCGCGCAGGGCACGGGCGATCTCGATGAGGCTGGCAACGCCGGAAGCATTGTCCAGAGCGCCATTGTAGATCGCATCCCCTTTCATCGGCGACCCGATCCCATAACCGTCGAGATGCGCGGAGAGGACCAGATATTCATGCCGCAGCCGGGGATCGCTGCCCGGCAGCATGGCGAGGACGTTCGAGGAGGAAAGGTCGGCCCGGCGTGCCGCAATCGTCGCCTTGAGCCGCAGCGTGAGCGGAAAGGACGGTATGGCTGCAGAAGCATCGGCCGCTGTGGCCAGGGTCGCGAAATCATGGCCCGACCCCGCAAACAGCAGTCCCGACCGGGCGGGGTCGAGTTGCGCCATGACAAAGGACTTGCGGCTGTCCCGCAGGCTCGCGTCCTTGAAATAAAGCGCGGGCGCAGGGGCCAGGGCGACACGACGAGTCCAGGGAATTTCCACCTGTGCCGGCGTCACCAGGGTGATGATGCCCAGCGCGCCCTGCCGCGCCAGCCAGGCCGTTCGCTCCGACCGTGCATGGGATTTGAGCGCGCCCGAGATCGACGCCGGCCCGCCCGACAGCGTGACGACGATCTTGCCCTTCAGGTCGAGGCCGGCGAAATCATCATGCCCGATCTCCGGCAGGTGCAAGCCGTAGCCCGCAAAGACCAAAGGTGCGTCAATGCTGGCGGGAATCGGCCCACCGCTGCCGGAGATGATGAGATCGCCCGGGATTGAGAGCGGGGTTCCTCCTTCCGGCCCAATCAGCGTGGCGCTGCTGCCTTCGGCAAGGATCGCCTGCTCGACGAAAGCGACAGGCTGGCGATAGCCGTCGCTGCCCGCCGGGGTGAGGCCAAGTGCGCGAAATTGCTCCGTGACATAGGCAGCGGCCCGATCATAGCCGGGAGAACCAGTGGCGCGCCCTTCATTGGCGTCGCTGGCGAGCGCCTCGACATGCGACCACCATCGTGCGGCCCTGTCCTGCGCCACACCCTGCGCTGCCGTACCGACGAGAGCGGCGAAAGACAGGGCCGACAGGAAGATGCGCATGCGGTATTCCTCACGAACTCAGGGACATGTTCTTGCCCGATCCGGTGCGACGAACAAGAGGCTTCGATCCACCATCTGCCGACGCGCCCTTGCGGCAGCGACAGCCCTCGCTATCACCGTGGCGGGAACGCCGGTTGTGGGGAGAGGTGAGTGCGGACGGTGCGTGAATCAGGATTGGGTATCGCGGCGCTCATCATGGCGGCGATGGCCACGCCGGCAAGCGCGGCGACGCGCGGTTTCACCATCACCAGTTTCGACGCGATCCGGGTGGATGCGCCGATCGATGTGGCCATCACCACCGGGGCGGGCGCGTCGGCGCGGGCCGAAGGCGACCAGGCGCTGCTTGACCGGCTGAAGGTCGACGTGTCAGGCCGACTGATGGCGGTCACTATGGAACGCGCGCGCCCCGGCGAGAGATCGGGCGGCCGGGCAGTGCTGCGCCTGTCGACAGGCGCGCTCCAGCGGATCGTGCTGACCGGGGGCGGATCTGTATCGGTAAGCCGTCTCAAGGGCCTGCGCGGCGAAATCATCCTGGGTGGAAATGGCGATGTCGCAGTGGGTGCAGTGGATGTCGATCAGCTCAATATCGGCCTCGCCGGCGCGGGGCGCGCGACGCTCGCCGGACGGGCGGGCGTCGCCACGATGCGCGTGAACGGACCGGGCGCGGTCATGGCCGAACTCCTGCACGCGCGTCAGGCCAGCGTCAGCAATGACGGACCCGGCAACATTACGCTGACAGCCGATGTGACCGCAAAGCTAAGCGCATCGGGATCGGGCGACGTGACCATCCTCGGCAAGGCCGCATGCCAGGTCGACAATAGGGGCACCGGGCGGATTTCCTGTGGTGGAGAGGCCTATTAGCGGCGCGCAGGCTTCAAGGGCGCAGCCCCCCTCCCCACCATTGCTTATCGAGTTGTTTACCGCAGGAGCGGTAGGAAGGCAGCGATATTGACTGCCGGATATGCCGATGTTCGCTCGCCTGCTGCTCCTGTTCCTTTTTGCCGCGGCGCCGCAGACCGCCCATGCCCAGGTAGCCGTCGCTGACAGCGGCGATACCGGCTGGATGATGCTGTGTGCGCTGCTGATCCTGTTCGCAGCCCTTCCGGGCCTGATGCTGCGGCATGCCGGACTGGTCAGCGCGCGCAGTGCTTTGGCAGCGCCCGCGCAGACCCTGGCGGTGGCCGCAACCGTTTCCCTCGCATGGGCGATTGCCGGCTACAGCCTCATTTATGCCCCGGGCAGCGCTTGGCTCGGCGGCGGGGCGAACCTGTTCCTGGAACGGCTCGCCGCGGTGCGCGAAGGACTGACGGTGCCGGAATCCGGGTTCGTCCTGTTCCAGATGATGCTTGCCATCTTCGCGGCTTGCCTGCTGCCCGGCGCTGTCGCGGAAAGGGCGCGGATGGGCTGGATCGCGGCCTTCGCGCCGCTGTGGCTGCTGATCGTCTATGCGCCGATAGCGCGCGCGATTTGGGGCGGTGGCTGGCTGGCGGATCTTGGCGTCATCGATTTCGCGGGCGGGCTGGTGATTCATGGCGCGGCCGGCTTCTCCGCGCTCGCGCTGGTGCTGATCATGGGCCGACGGCTAAGCCCGGCACAGGCAGGTCATGCGCCGCTGCTTGCAATGGCGGGCGGCGTGATGCTCTGGTTCGGCTGGGCGGGGATGGTCGGAGGTTGGTCGCTTGGCGCGACCGACGGCGCCGCGACCGCGATCCTGAATGCGCATTTCGCCGCCTGCGCGGGCGTGCTCACCTGGATGGTGGGCGATCGCCTGATCGGCGGGCGCGTCAAGGCGACGGGCCTGATATCCGGCGGGCTTTCGGGACTGGTTGCAATCTCCGCTTCGGCAGGAATGGTTGGTCCGGGCGGCGCGATACTGGCTGGCATGATCGGCGCGATCGTCAGCCGGTTGGGCAAGGCATTGCTGAAGGGGAGGATCGATGATGCGGCCGACCTGTTCGTTATTCACGGGCTGAGCGGGATCGCAGGCGCGCTGCTGCTGCCGCTGCTCGTACAGCCAGCGCTGGGCGGGGCGGGCTTCGATCCGGGGATCGGCCTGCGGGGCGCGGTGCTCGGCCAATTGATCGGCGTGGGCGTAGTCGCGATCTGGGCGACCTTGGGGTCGGCGATCATCGCGCTGCTGCTGTCTGTCGTGCTGCCGATGCGGGCGACAGCCCAGGACGAAGCGGGCGGGCTGGACGCATCGCAACATGGTCAGCAGAGCTGGGATTTCCGCTGAGCGCGATGATAGCTGTCGGTATCTTCGCGCATCAGGAGGAGCAGCGGATCGGCGTCTGTCTGGCATCGCTGCCGCTGGACCGGGCAGATACGGTCTTCCACGTTCTGGTGAACGGTTCGAGTGACCGCACCGAGGCACGCGCGCGCGCTGCGGCGCAGGGTCGCCGGAACGTCGTCGTGCATGACCTGCAACCCGGCGGAAAATCGCGGACGTGGAATCATCTTGTTCACGGGTTGCTGACGGGCGGCGAGCAGGCCGTCATCTTCCTGGACGGAGACGCCGAGATCGCGGCCGGATCGATCGATGCACTGGCCGCTACGCTGGCCGGCAAGCCCGGCGTCAATGCGGTGGCGGGTATGCCGCTCAACGGCCGGATGGCGGAGCGCTATCAACGCCAGTTGCGGGAGGATGGCGGGCTGTTCGGCGACCTTTATGCACTGTCAGGCGGCTTTGTCGGGCGGATGAGGGCGCGGGGCTTGCGCCTTCCCGAGGACCTGGTCGGCGACGACGGCCTCGTCGCGGCCTGGGCCCATACCGACCTCCAGTCCGACGATTCGTGGGACCGGCGCCGGGTGATCGCCTGCGAAGGTGCAGGGTTTTTCTGTGAGCCCGTGCGCCTGTGGAAACCCTCCAGTTGGCGGATGCAATATCGGCGGATGATCAACTATTCGGTGCGCTTCTTCCAGAATCGTATCATATCGGACATCATGAAGCGCGATGGGCCAGACGGCTTGCCGGGCCGGATAGCGGACCTCTATCCCGACTGGATCAGCCGCTTTTCGCCGCGGCCCGGGCTGACCGGCTGGTTCGACGGCCTGGCGCTCCGGCGGATGCGGCAGGCCGCCGATTAACGATCCCTGCCTGCCAGTTCCTTGTTGATGAACAGCGCCAGCCCGGTGACGATCGCGCCGGAGAGCAGATAGACCCCCGACGCAGCCAGACCGAAAGTGACCGAAAGCGCCAGTGCGACCAGCGGCGCGAAACCAGCGCCCACAAGCCACGCAAGATCCGAGGTCAAGGCCGACCCCGTGTAGCGATAGGCGGTGGAGAAGTTGGAGGCGACGACGCCGGACGACTGGCCGAAGCTCAGCCCCAACAGGATGAAGCCCAGGATCATGAAGGCGATCTCCGCCAGTTCCCCGCCGTTCAGCAGCAGCGGCGCGGCGATGCTGAAGATGCCGATGCCGACCGCCGACCAGGCGAGCAACTTGCGCCGCCCGACCATGTCGGCGACGAAACCTGAAACGATGATGGCCAGGATTCCGACACAGGCGCCGATAGCCTCGATCACCAGGAAGCGTTCGAGCGGCTGCTTCGTGAAGAGCGCGATCCACGACAGGGGAAACACCGTCACGAGATGAAATAGCGCGAAGCTGGCCAGCGGCGCGAACGCGCCGATGATGATGTTGCGACCATCAGCCTGAATTGTATCGAAGACGGGCGAAGGCTGAAGCTCGCGCGCCTCAAACAGCCGCTCGAATTCATGCGTCACGACGATCCGCAAACGGGCGAAAAGCGCGACGACGTTGATCGCGAAGGCCACGAAGAAAGGATAGCGCCAGCCCCAGTCGAGAAAGTCGGCGTGCGAGAGCGAGGACAGGAAGAAGGCGAAGAGCCCGCTGGCCACCAGCAAAGCGAGCGGCGCTCCGAGCTGCGGCATCATCGCATACCAGCCTCGCTTGTTTTGCGGAGCGTTGAGCGAGAGCAGCGAGGCGAGGCCGTCCCAGGTCCCGCCTAGCGCAACGCCCTGTCCAGCGCGGAAGATCGCGAGGAGCACGGCCGACCATATGCCGATCGTCTCATAGCCCGGCAGGAATGCGATGAAGGCCGTGGACCCGCCCAGCAGGAATAGCGCGATGGTGAGCTTGACGCCGCGGCCATAGGCACGATCCACCGCCATGAAGATGAACGAGCCAATGGGACGCGTGATGAATGCGAGCGCGAAAATGGCGAAGGACCAAAGGGTTCCGGCGAGCGGGCTCAGAAAGGGAAAGACATGGGCTGGAAAGACGATGCAAGACGCGATCGCATAGACGAAGAAGTCGAAAAATTCGGACGTGCGACCGATGATGACGCCGATCGCGATCTCCGCCGGAGCGATGCGATGGTCGCGCGCGGTGATAGTGCGCGCGTCGCGCTCGAGCGACGTCGAGGATGGCGTGGTGGTCGCGGCGTTCATCGGGTCTGGCTAGCCTTCATGCTGCGGAACGGGCCATGTCCAACATCGTTGCAGCATAGCGATTCGTCCCGGTGGTCGAAAGACCAATGCCCTATTTCGCATCTGCGAGGGGATAGGACAAAAGGTCCAATGTCGATACCGGTGAAGCGCTCTTATTCCTGCGGCATGAACCTACGCCTGCCCCTTCCTCCAGCCGCGCCTATGCGTCGATTCGCGCCCCTGTTGCTGTTGCCGCTGAGCGCCTGCAATTGGGTGGTGATGTCGCCTGCGGGCGATGTGGCGATGCAGCAACGCGACCTGATCCTGGTTTCAACGTTGCTGATGCTGCTCATCATCCTGCCGGTCATGGCAATGACGATATGGTTTGCGTGGCGATATCGGGAAAAAGCGCAGGCGAAGGATTATGACCCCGATTGGGATCATTCGACCAGCTTGGAACTGCTGATCTGGTCGGCGCCGCTGCTGATCATCATCATGCTTGGGGCGATCACCTGGAGCAGCACCCATCTGCTCGACCCCTATCGCCCGATCGAGCGCGTCGATTCCAAACGGAAAGTCGAGCCTGCGGCCAAGCGACTGCAGGTCGAAGTCGTGGCGCTGGACTGGAAATGGCTGTTCATCTACCCGGAACTGGGCATCGCGACCGTGAATGAACTGGCCGCGCCCGTCGACCAGCCGATCGAATTCAAGATCACTTCCGCCTCGCTGATGAACAGCTTCTTCGTGCCGGCCCTTGCCGGGCAGATCTATGCGATGCCGGGCATGCAGACGGTATTGCACGCCGTTGCCAACAAGCCGGGTGATTACGAAGGCTTTTCCGCCAATTATTCAGGCGCTGGCTTTTCCCACATGCGCTTCCGCTTCCATGCGATGGACAAGGCTGGATTCGACCGCTGGGTAACCAAGGTAAAGGTGAGCGGCGCGACGCTGGACCGGGCGGCCTATGCGAAGCTCGAGCGGCCGAGCGAGAAGGTGGCGCCCATGTATTTCGCCGGCGTCGAGCCGCGATTGTTTCACGCCGCGCTCAACATGTGCGTGCAGCCGGGCAAGCGGTGCATGGATGAGGTCATGATGACCGACATGCAGGGCGGCGCTGGCAAGGAATCGGCGCGGGAAACCGAAGGCTTGCGTCATGATGGCACCATCGATGTGGGTGGCTTCCATCCGGCCGAGCCGGGGAAGAAGGGCGAAATCGCCCAGTCGGCGGGAATGACTCCGGCGGCACAGAAGACGCCGGCTGCTCAAAATGGCGTCCACACCAGGCATGAGGGGATGTGATGACGATCCCTTTCCTGACGCGTCATCCGGACGGTGTTTCAGCGTCCGTCCATCCCCAAGCGGCTCCGATTCCGAGGGCGAAATGGACGCTGAAACAGGTTCAGCATGACGGTCTTTGTTTGTCCCTGCCCACTTCCTATCCTTTCGGCTGAAGGCTTCTCCCATGTCCCCCTCCCCCGCATCCGAAAATAGCGGCATCTGGAAGCTGATCTTTGGTCGGCTCGACTGGAGCGCGGTCCCGGTCCACGAGCCGATCGTTGTCGGCACCTTTCTGGCGGTGGTGGTCGGCGGCCTCGCCGTGCTGGCAGTGGTCACCAAATATCGCCTCTGGGGCTATCTGTGGACAGAATGGTTCACGACGGTGGACCACAAGCGCATCGGCATCATGTACATGATCCTCGGCCTCATCATGTTCGTGCGCGGCTTCGCCGACGCGTTGATGATGCGATTGCAGCAGGCTTGGGCGTTCAACGGATCGGAAGGCTATCTGAACGCCCATCATTATGACCAGATCTTTACCGCCCATGGCGTCATCATGATCTTCTTCGTAGCCATGCCGATGATCACGGGCATCATGAACTATATGGTGCCGTTGCAGATCGGCGCCCGCGACGTCAGCTTTCCTTTCCTCAACAATTTCAGCTTCTGGATGACGACAGCAGGTGCGGTCATCGTCATGATGTCCCTGTTTGTCGGCGAGTTCGCGCGGACCGGCTGGCTCGCCTATCCCCCATTGTCCGGCATCGCCTATAGCCCGGGGGTCGGCGTGGATTACTATATCTGGGGCCTGCAGGTCGCGGGCGTCGGCACCACCTTGTCTGGGATCAACCTGATAGCGACCATCGTGAAGATGCGCGCGCCCGGCATGTCGATGATGAAGCTGCCGATCTTCGTATGGACGTCGCTGCTGTCCAACGTCCTGATCGTCGCCGCCTTCCCTGTGCTGACGGCCGTTCTGGCGCTGCTCAGCCTTGACCGCTATGTGGGCACCGCCTTCTTCACGAATGATTTCGGCGGCAATCCGATGATGTACGTGAACCTCATCTGGATTTGGGGGCACCCCGAGGTCTATATCCTCATCCTGCCGCTTTTCGGCGTGTTCAGCGAAGTCACCTCCACCTTCTCCAGCAAGCGGCTCTTCGGCTATTCGTCGATGGTCTATGCGACGGTGGTGATCGCGATCCTGAGCTATATCGTCTGGCTGCATCATTTCTTCACCATGGGATCGGGCGCCAGCGTCAACAGCTTCTTCGGCATCACGACGATGGTCATCTCCATTCCCACGGGCGCAAAGCTCTTCAACTGGCTGTTCACCATGTATCGCGGGCGCATCCGTTTTGAACTGCCGATGATGTGGACGGTCGCGTTCATGCTGACCTTCGTGGTCGGCGGCATGACCGGCGTTCTGCTCGCCGTTCCTCCGGCGGACTTCGTGCTGCACAACTCGCTGTTCCTGATCGCACATTTCCATAACGTGATCATCGGCGGCGTGTTGTTCGGCATGTTTGCGGCGATCAACTATTGGTGGCCCAAGGCGTTCGGCTTCAGGCTGGACCGCACCTGGGGCCTGCGCAGCTTCTGGCTGTGGGTCGTGGGTTTCTGGGTCGCCTTCATGCCGCTCTACATACTGGGCCTCATGGGCGTGACGCGCCGGATGCGGGTGTTCGACGATCCCAGCCTGCAGATCTGGTTCGTGATCGCGGCGATGGGCGCCGTGCTGATCGCGCTCGGGATCCTGTGCATGTTCATCCAGTTCGGCGTCAGCATCCTCAACCGGGACAAGCTGCGCGACCTCACCGGCGATCCGTGGGACGGCCGCACGCTGGAATGGTCCACCAGTTCGCCGCCGCCGGACTATAATTTCGCCTTCACCCCCGTCATCCATGACGGCGACGCGTGGGCGGACATGAAAAAGCGCGGTTATCAGCGCCCGACCGGCGGCTACCAGCCGATCCACATGCCCAGCAATACGGGAACCGGGATTATCCTGGCGGGACTGGCGACGGCCTTTGGCATCGCGATGATCTGGTACATGTGGTGGCTGGCCGGGCTGAGCTTCGTTGGCATCATTGCCGTGGCGATCGGCCATACCTTCAACTACAAACGCGACTTCCATATTCCCAAGGATGTGGTCGAACGCACCGAAAGCGAGCGCACCCGCCTGCTCGCAGTGCAGGGCTGAACCATCATGGCTAGCGCACCTTCCATTGACCCCGCCTTCCTGGACAAGGACGGCAAGCCGCTGTTCCACCTCGACCAGGAGCCGCATCATCCGGAAGGATCCAGCACCACGCTGGGCTTCTGGCTGTACCTGATGAGCGACTGCCTGATCTTCGCGTCGCTGTTCGCGACCTATGCGGTGCTGGGCGGCAACTATGCGGCGGGTCCTGGTCCCAAGGATCTTTTCGATCTGCCGCTGGTGGCGTTGAACACCGCTATGCTGCTCTTCTCGTCCATCACCTATGGCTTCGCCATGCTGGCGATGGAAAGAAACAAGGTCGGCGCCACGCAGGGCTGGCTGGCGGTCACAGGCCTTTTCGGCCTCGCCTTCCTGTCGATCGAGCTCTACGAGTTCGCGCACCTCATCCATGAGGGCGCAACGCCGATGCGGTCGGGATTCCTGTCAGCCTTCTTCACACTGGTCGGCACGCACGGGCTGCACGTCACCTTCGGCACGATCTGGCTGGTGACGCTTATGGTGCAGGTCGCCAGGAAGGGGCTCATTCTCGCCAATCAGCGGCGGTTGATGTGCCTCAGCATGTTCTGGCACTTCCTTGATGTCGTCTGGATCGGCGTCTTCACCTTCGTCTATCTCATGGGGATGCTGCGATGAGCGCGCACAGCCACGACAATCACGGTCATCACGGCGAGCATCATGGCGGAGCGCCCGCGCATGGGAGCATGGGCAGCTACATGATCGGATTTGGCCTGTCGGTCATACTGACGGCCATTCCCTTCTGGCTGGTGATGACTGGTGTGCTGCATGATCCACAACTGACCGCCTTCACCATAATGGGCTTTGCTGTCGCGCAGATCGTGGTCCACATGATCTTCTTCCTGCACATGAACACCCGGTCGGAAAATGGCTGGACCATGATGGCGGCCATCTTCACCATCGTTCTGGTCGTCATCACCCTGTCGGGTTCGATGTGGGTCATGTATCATCTCAACCACAACATGATGCCGCAGATGCAGGCGATGAGCGCGCATGACATGAGCCAGATGCCGTGACGCAAGGCACGCCCCGCCAGCGGTCGGCGGGGTTCCTGATCAGCCTCTCAATGGTAGCGGCGCTGCTGGTGACGGGCTTTGCCAGCCTGGGCATGTGGCAAGTGCATCGGCTCGCCTGGAAACGCGCGCTGATCGCCAGGGTCGAGAGCCGCGTTCACGCCGCACCCGTAGCCGCCCCGCGCGCCGTGGACGGCAAGTCCGCCTACCTTCGCGTCGTGGCGAGCGGCCGCTTTCTGAACAGCCGCGCGACGCTGGTTCAGGCCTCCACCGTCAAGGGTGCGGGATATTGGGTGATGACGCCGCTGGCTACCGACCGCGGCTTCACCGTGATCATCAACCGCGGCTTCGTGCCCCCTGAGGCGAAAGCGAGCTATGGCCGCCCGGAAGGCAAGGTTCAGATAACCGGCCTCGTGCGCCTGAGCGAGCCCAGGGGCGGGCTCCTGCGGGCCAACGATCCCTCCGCCGACCGATGGTATTCGCGCGACGTGGCCGCCATCGCACGGGCGAGACGACTGGACGGCGGATTGGCAGACTATTTCATCGATGCCGAACAATCCGGCCCGCCCGCCGCACTGCCGGTCGGGGGGCTGACCGTTCTTTCCTTTCCCAACAATCATCTCTCCTATGCGCTCACATGGTTCGCGCTGGCAGCGATGGTCGCAGGCGCCTACATGATGCTGATGCGTTACGAGTGGAAAGAACGCCGGCTATGAAGTGCGGTCTCCCGATCAGCGCACGGTGGCTGCCGAGCCAATGGCCGGCTGACGCGGCGGGGCGCAAGAACATGGCGCTGCTGGTCCAGTTGCGCTGGATCGCCATCGCGGGCCAGGTTGTCACCATTTTGTTCGTGCACTGGGGCATGGGCATCAACCTTCCGATCGCGGCGATGCTTCTGGTGGCAAGCGTCGCGGCGGCTGTGAACATCATCACCTTCGCAGCCTTGCGCTATCGCACCGACATCGCCCATGCCGAGTTGTTGCTGGCGCTTCTGTTCGATGTGCTGCTGCTGACTGCACAACTTTATCTCAGCGGCGGGGCGACCAATCCGTTCATCTCGCTCTATCTGTTGCAGGTAGCGCTGGGCGCCGTGCTGCTCGACCGCTGGAGCATTTGGGGCGTCGTCACGATGTCGGCGCTGTGTGCGGCAATGCTGTCTTTCGTCTATCGACCGCTGGGCCTCACCGACGCGCTGGAAGGCCATCTGTTCGACCTGCATATCGTGGGCACATGGATTTGCCTCACGATGATTGCCGTGCTGCTGGTTCTGTTCATGGGGCGCGTCAACCGCAACCTGCAGGAGCGCGAAGCCTATCTTGCGCGTCTACGGCAACAGGCGGCGGAGGAGGAGCATATCGTCCGAATGGGCCTGCTCGCGTCGGGCGCCGCGCATGAGCTGGGCACGCCGCTTTCGCAGCTTGCGGTTGTGCTGGGCGACTGGCGGCGCATGCCCGAAATCACTGACCACGCCTCCCTGGTGGAGGAGGTGGAGGAGATGCAGGCGGCGGTGCGCCGATGCAAGAGCATCGTCACCGGTATCCTTCTGTCGGCGGGCGAAGCGCGCGGCGAAGCACCCGAAGTCACCACTCTGCGCGACTTCATCGACGGCATCGCCGCCAACTGGCGGGCGGCCAATCCCGGCATGCCGCTGCGCTGCGAGTTCGGGCCGTACGACTATCCGCCCATCATCGCAGACCCGGTGATCCGCCAGGCCATCGGCAACCTGCTCGACAATGCGCGGGAGGCGGGCGCCAGCTATGTCGACCTGCTGGTAGGGCGCGACAGCCATTCCATCAATATCGCGGTGCGCGACAATGGCAGCGGCTTTTCCGAGCAGATGCTGGCCGATTTCGGAAAACCCTATCGATCGAGCAAGGGCAAGGAGGGCCATGGGCTGGGCCTGTTCCTGGTAGTCAATGTCGTACGCAAGCTGGGCGGCAGCGTGTCGGCGAGCAATGGCGCGGATGGCGGCGCGATGATCCTGTTGCGATTGCCGTTGGGAACACTCGCGCTTGAAGGGACCGGCCGATGAGCGACGGCAAGCTGCTGGTGCTGGTTGAGGATGATGAAGCCTTCGCCCGGACACTGAAGCGGTCATTCGAGCGGCGCGGCTATAACGTGCTGTCCGCCGGCAGCCACGCGGCGTTGGAAGCGCTGCTGGTCGACCATGATCCGGGCTATGCCGTGGTCGACCTGAAGCTGGGCGCAGAATCAGGTCTGGTGTGCGTGCAAACCCTGCACGCCCATGACCCGGCGATCCTGATCGTCGTGCTGACCGGCTTCGCCAGCATCGCGACGGCGGTAGAGGCGATCAAGCTGGGCGCATCCCATTATCTGGCCAAGCCATCCAACACCGACGATATCGAGGCCGCCTTCGCGCGCTCCGCCGGCGATCCCTCCGCACCGCTCGCGCCGCGCCCGACATCCATCAAAACGCTGGAATGGGAGCATATTCACGAGGTTCTGAAAGACAGCGACTTCAACATTTCAGAAGCCGCCCGGCGCCTCGGGATGCATCGCCGAACACTGGCCCGCAAGCTCGCGAAACGACAGGTCGGCTGAGCGGCGCCTTTCCGTCAGGGCACGCGGAACGGCATGATGGCGTGGAAGAGCGCCTCGCGAGAGGACACGTTCATCTTTGTGTAGAGTTGGCGCACATGGCTGCGCACCGTGTCGACGCTGATGTCCAGATTCGTGGCACATTTTTCGACATTATGCCCCTTGAGCAATTGCTGCAGCACGCGATCTTCGGCTTGCGTGATGCCGAACCAGGACCGGTAGCCTGTGTATCGCACCGATTCGATATCGCTGCGGCGGCGCAGTTCCAGACCGTAAAGCCGATGCCCGTCATTCCCGGAAGGCAGCTGGCGTACAACCATGACCACCTGACCCCCGTCGACCGGCGAGGCATAGGAGCCGACGAAAATGTCTCCGCCTCCCAGCCGCGCGACTTCAGCGCCAAGCGCCGGCGCGCCGGGACCTTGAACAACCGTCAGGATGCCATCCTTGCTTTCGATCCAGCCGCGGCCCTCTAGAGCCTCTCGCGCCGGCTGGTTCGCCCAGCGGATACGCAAATCCGAATCGAAGATAAGCCGAGCCGTTGTCCCCGCGCCCAGCCATTCCAGCGCAGCATGTTGCAGCGCTTCAATACTCAGTTCCAAACTTGCCCCCACAGCGGAAAGCAAGGTTTCGGCAACTTACTGTCCCATTTTAGAACAACTCGCTGCCGCCCCTGCCCCCATCGCTCTCCCAAAATAGTTAATCGACTGAAATCTTCTCGGCTCACCAATTTTGGTGATGCGAATCGATATATGCCGGTCGTAATAGGCACCCAACAACAAAATGAACAAAATGTTAAGAAGATTAGCTTGACGGGCGAAGAACTTAACTCAGAGCAAATCGCTGAGTAAGAACCATCATCCAGTCCTGACGAAGCCTCAATTGCGGGTCGCATCGCAGTTTTTTTGGCCGATTACGGAGGGACAATGCCAACAGCAAGGAAGAAGGCAATCGCGAAGGCCATAACAACGGCGATCGCGGTGACCGGCGGCTTCGGCAATGCATGGGCATCCGACCTAGTTTACACGCCCAACAACCCGTCCTTTGGCGGAAACCCTTTCAATTCAGCCCATCTTCTGGGCGTTGCGAACGCGATCAACAAATATAAGGATCCAGCGTCCGCCACCAGTTCCGATCCGGCGGCTCAGTTTCTGCGCACGCTGCAGAGCCGACTGCTGTCAACACTGGCAACCCAGATTACCGATGTCATCTTTGGCGAACATGCCCAGGACACCGGTCTCATCAAGTTCGGCGACCAGGAAATCAGTTTCGTCCGTGGCGCTGATTCGGTGACACTGACGATCAGCGATCTGGCGAGCGGGTCGGTGAGCGAGATTGTGGTCCCCCTCCTTCAGGGAGCCGGCTAATGCCCCTGTCATTGTTGCTCCGGTCCGTCGGCCTGATGATGGCCGCGACGGGGCTGTCGAGCTGCGCGGCCTACAGCGCGAAAAGCTGGACACCGCCGGCCATGGCCAAGCCATCGCAGATCCAGAGCAGGCTGCTCGCCCTTCCTTCCAGTGGCAAGCGCGTCGCGGTGGCGGTCTATGGCTTTACCGACCAGACCGGCCAGTTCAAGCCGACCGACAATGTCCAGACGCTTTCGCGCGCGGTCACACAGGGGGCCACGTCGATCCTGGTCAAGGCGTTGCAGGACGCGGGGAACCGGCAATTCTTCCAGGTTATCGAGCGCGAGCGGTTGGACAATGTGCTGCGCGAACGCGCCGTGATCCGGGAAATGCGCGCCTCTTATCTCGGTGAAAAACAGGTCAATCCGCAGGCGCTGCCTCCCCTGCTCTTCGCGGGACTACTGCTCGAAGGCGGGATCATCGGCTATGATTCCAACGTCAAAACGGGCGGCGCCGGTGCGCGCTTTCTGGGCATTGGAGGCAATGGCCAGTATCGGGAGGATACCGTAACGTTGTATCTGCGCGCAGTGAGCGTGAAGACAGGAGAGGTCCTGACGTCGGTCAATGTCCGCAAGTCGATCGCTTCGGTTGCGCTGGGCGCCAATGCCTTTCGCTATGTCGGCTTCAAGGACCTGCTCGAACTGGAAGCGGGCGTCACCTATAATGAGCCCGACCAGCTGGCAGTGCAGCAAGCCGTGGAAAAGGCGGTCTACGCGCTGATCGCTGAAGGGGCACTGCAGGACCTGTGGTGCTTCGGCACGACCGAGGAATATGGTGAAAAGCTGCTGCGCGACTATGTGGCCGAGCGCGATTCGATCAAGCCCGAGCAGGTTGTGCTCCCCACCCGCGCTGATGGAGCCAAGGTGACCGGTGCATGCCGGGTCGCGTCACCCCAGCAGGCAACCGCGACCATCAATACCCGGATCCTGGCGAGCCCCGCCCCGGCGGGAACGCCCACGTTGCACGCGCGGATCGTGCATACGCAGTCAGGAATGTGAGGATGAAGATGCACTAGAAATCGGGCTGGTCCGCCAGCGGCAGTGATTGGCGTCAAGACGCCGACGGACCAGGTGGACAGGTTTGCGGAAAACCCGTCCGGATCGTGAGTAGCAACCCACGCCACGATAGTGGCACAGATGCGCGCGCAGAGGCAATCGGCCTCTGGCTGGAATCCCGGCTGCGCGCGACGGATTGCCTCCCACATCCCTTTTTCCGCCGGCTGCCCCTGAGGCCGGGCAGAGCAGCCGCAATTTCCGGCCGTAACAGGGTGCCGCCACTCCGGGGGCATTTGGGGCTGTCACGCCCCTAAGGGAGAATGTGGGATGAAGAAGATTCTTTTGACGGCCGTATCGGCCCTTGCGATGAGCACCGCCGCACATGCGGACAGCTCGACGAGCTCGATCACCCAGGGAAGCACGAACAACCAGGCTTATGTCGATCAGGTCGGCGCTTCGACCGGTGGCGCCTCGACGATCAATCAGACTGGATCGACGAACTATGCCAAGCTGACCCAGAAAGATGATGGAACGGGTGCCACGCCGGTCCAGACGTCGAACATTCAGCAGACGGGATCGAACAACGCAGCGACCGTTAACCAGACCCTGCAGACGTCCTACAGCTATCCGCCCTCGACCAAAAACGCGTCGACCGTCCTGCAGTCAGCCGACAACAACGTGGCTAATGTGACCCAGAATGACGACGGCCAGTCCTCGTCGATCGAGCAGGCCAGCAACGGTAACACCGCCACGGTCTCGCAGGGCTTGGCCAATTCGGGCGACACCAGCTATGAAAACAGCTCGACCATCTATCAGGGCGGCACCGGCAGCCATGAAGCGACTGTTTCGCAGACCGGCTTCCGCAACACCAGCTATGTGAACCAGGACGGCAGCAACCAGGCTGCCGATGTGAAGCAGAGCGGCGACAACAACGTTGCCGGCACGGTTCAGAGCGGCGCAGACAATACGTCGTGGATCGATCAGGTCGGCGGTGGCAACCGCGCCTACACCACCCAGGGCGGCGTCAAGGGCAGCACCTCGACCATCACCCAGCTGGGCAACAACAACGGCGCCTCCGTGAACCAGACGGACGACGGCAATGGTTCCACCCCTCCGCTGAACCGCTCGACCATCACGCAGTCGGGCAACAGCAGCAACGTCTATGTCGATCAGAACGCGCAGACCTTCATCATTCCCAACGTCTCAACGGTCGACCAGTCCGGCGACCACAGCAGCGTCAGCGTGGCTCAGAAGGACGACTGGCAGTATTCGAACGTCAACCAGTCGGCCGACAATAGCTCCGCATCTGTCGTCCAGGGCGTTGCCCAATCGGGCAACTCGGACACCAGCTTTGGCAACACGTCCTACGTGACCCAGTCGGGTTCGACGCAGATTGCCTATGTCGAGCAGATCAACCGCAGCAGCTATTCGGACGTCAATCAGTCCAGCTCGGGCAACTCCGCGACCGTCCTGCAGGGCGGATACAGCGGCAATTCCGATCTGGATCAGACCGGCAAGGATAACGACGCGTTCGTCAACCAGTATGGCACCAACAACGACGCCGTGACGTACCAGGCGGGCGATCTCAACGCATCGACCATCCTGCAGGGCGGGTCGAACAACTACGCGAATGTCAGCCAGACCACCGATGGCAACAGCTCGTTCATCGACCAGACGGGAAGCGCCAACGCCGCATACGTGGCCCAGTAAGTCGTGCAGTCCGGGCCTCCCCGCGGGGCCCGGACACGCTTTCAAAGGTAAGTTACCATGAAAAAGCTACTTCTGTGTGCCGTGTCGGCCATGGCTCTTGCCAGCGGCGCGCACGCCGACACCTCGACCAGCAGCATCACCCAGAGCGGCAGCAGCCAGAACGCGAATGTGACGCAGTCGGCAGCGACCAGTTCTGATTCCACCATCGTCCAGAGCAACGCCAACAACAAGGCGACGCTCGTGCAGAAGGGCGCCGATAACCTGTCGAGCATTGCCCAATCGGCAAATGGCGCAAAGGCGGCTGTCAGGCAGGACAGCAGCATCGACGCGCCGACGAGCAACGATCCGACCAACGCCGCCCATGTAACGCAGTCCGCCGCCGCCGCCGCCGGCGTGACTCAGACAGGCGAAGGCAACGCCGCCTATGTCGACCAGTCCGGCGCAGGTTCGACGGCTACCGTGAACCAGCTCAACGCCAACCGGCCGACGGTAGGCGCCGCCAACCGCCTTAATACCGCTTCGATCGACCAGGATGCTGGTGCCGCAAGCGCGACGATCGACCAGAATGGCGAGGGGGGCTCGTCCTATATCGTGCAGACGGCCGGGGCAGATGGTTCGACGGCGTCTTCGATCCAGTTTGGCGAGGATAACGGCTCCAACATCACCCAGTCGGGCGCCAGCAATGTCGCCACCGTCTATCAGCAGTCTGGCCCCGGCACATCTGGCAATGGTAGCTATTCGTCGGTCGATCAGAATGGCAGCTTCAACAATGCAGATGTCGCCCAGAACGGCGCCGGCAACGGATCGTCCGTCCGCCAGGATGGTGTCGGCGGGACCGTGAAGGTCAATCAAAGCGGCAGCAGCAACTATTCGGACGTGCGGCAGACCGCATTCGGATCGAGCGGCGTCGACGTGAAGCAGAATGGTCAGGGCAACGGATCCCAGGTCCTCCAGGCGTCGGCCGCGTCGCAGGTCGCCATCGACCAGAACGGCAAGGACAACCGCTCCTTCGTGACCGAGATTGCGGGCCTTTCCGCTGTTGCCGTCGATCAGGATGGCGAAGCCAACTATGCCAATGTCGGCCAGTTGACTGTGGGCGGACTCGTCAATGTGAAGCAGGACGGCAAGCGCAACAGCGCGACGGTCGGACAGGCCGGTGGCGGCGTGCTGGTGGACGTCAACCAGAAGGGCGATGACAATGCGTCCGACGCGCAGGAGATCGGCGCTGCGGCGGCCGTGTTCGTAACGCAGGACGGCGCGCGGAACCAGTCGCAGGTGGGCCAGGTCGGTGCCACCGCTTTGGTCGATATCAATCAGAAGGGTGATCGCAATCGGTCCACGGTGGGTCAGGCGAGTGCACTTGACTTCGACACACAGTTCAGCGTCGTCAACGTCGATCAGATCGGCAATGACAATGGCTCGACGATCGGTCAGAGTGGTCTGGATCAGCGTGCCTATGTTGCTGAGACTGGCAATGGCAACAGCTCGTTCATCCAGCAGATCGGCAGCGACAATGTCGCCAATGTCGCGATGGTTGGTAACGGCAATGCCTCGACCATTGGACAGGAAGGCGGCGCCAACCTCGCTTCCTTGACTGTTGATGGGTCAATGAACCAGTCGACCATCTATCAGGATGGTTTGAGCCTGAAGGCCACCGTCACCCAGAATGGCGACGCCAACAGCTCTCTGATCAGCCAGTCCGGCAGCCTTAACGAAGCCGTCGTGCTGCAGGCCACCGACTCGAACATTTCCGTTATCGCGCAAAGCGGCACCGGCAATTTCGCCAGCGTCAGCCAGTAATCACCCCACGGGTGGCGGCGGGATGGTTTGCATCCTGCCGCCATTCGGCCTGTCTACAGGCTTTGAAATAGGTGCGCCCATGAAAAAGATTATCGCTGCGTTGATCCTGATGGCCGCAATGCCTGCGACCGGGCAGGCGCAATCGGCCGCCAGCGCTGATAGTCGGGGCGATTACAACCGTATCCTGATCGACCAGTCGGCCGCGAATGGCGCGCAGGTCGACATCGACCAGGTCGGTGACAATAATATGATTACGCTGCAGCAAATCGCCGGAGGCCAGCGCGGGAGCATGCGCCTTGAAGGCGCTGGTCACCAGGTCCAGGCGGTCCAGCAGGGGCCCGGCGACAACAGCCTGGCACTATGGGTCGAAGGCAACGCCAACAGCAGCAACCTCGACCAGTCCGCGTTCGCGGGCGGAAGCAATGTCATGACGATCGGCCAATGGGGCGATAGAAACAGCGCGCAGGTCACGCAGACCGCTCTTGCCGGTGCCAACAGCCTCTACCTCCAGCAAAATGGCAATGACAATTTCGCCGGGCTGGCCCAGAATGGTGACAACAACAGTCTGTCGCTGACCCAGAATGGCGACAGCAATTCGGCCACACTCAGCCAGAACGGGACCGGCCTCGGCCTGTCCCTGACACAATGGGGCGGCGCCTCCATCAGCGTTACCCAAACGGCGCCTTGAGGACATGATGCCGACTTCAATCCTGGCTTTCGTCTTTTTGCTGCAGGGCGCCGCGGAGAGCGCGGCGGGGGCCCAGGGCGCCGAGGTAGAGCAGCTCAGCAGGCCGCTCGGAACTCCCTCCGATCTGGTCGTTCCCAATGTCGCGCCCGCTGCGAAAGGCACCAACCCCGCGTTGGTACAGCAATTGCCGCCGACGCTTGACGCCCCTTCCGAGCATGGCAAGGGCGAAGACACGCTCATCCGTGGCGACGAGCGCAAGACGCTGGCAGCCGAGGTCGCCCGAGCCGCGGAACTGATGCGACAGCGCGGACAACAGCCGACACCCGAGGCGCTCGCCCGTGAAATCGGGCCAGACGCACTTGCCGCCTTCCTGGATCAGGACCCCTCCGCCCTGGACAGCTACAGCGCGCCGAAGGAAGAAGGAACTGCGCACACACCAATCCCACAGGGCGGCGAAGGCGCGGTCATCATCCTGCCTGCCAATCCCGGAAGTTGAACGCAAACGATGCGCCCTCACCCCCTCTTCCTCTTTCTCGCAGGGATCTTCATGAGCCAGTCCGCCATCAGCGAACCCGCGCAGCTTCACCCCGTCTGGATGGAGGTACGCGAGGAGGGGCAGCAGGCGGTCATCGCAATCCTGGCCGCGTCGGATCAACCGGCGACGGTCACTGTGGTCCTGGATGTCCAGGGCGGATCCAAGCTGCACACCTCCGCCCGCGCCACCATCAATCCGGGGCAAGCGCCCGTCGTCCTGAGCCGCGCATCGATCGACGCGTATCACCCGTGGACGGCGCGGCTGACAGTCACGCCCGAACATGGCGATCACTATGTCGTTGAACGAAGCGACCGCGACTGACGCCCGACCGACTGCCCTCGATGGCGTTGACGCGATGCGGCACTAACGCTAATCCGTGCGCGGCGATGCGGGTGTAGCTCAATGGTAGAGCAGAAGCTTCCCAAGCTTACGACGAGGGTTCGATTCCCTTCACCCGCTCCAAACTCCCGTCAGCCCGCCCCCTCACTCTGCCGTCGTTAAGGCAGGTTAACGCATGTTCTATCCTGTGTAGTGTAAGCGCCGTCGATCTTCCCGATAGCCGGCGTCAGGAAGAAATCATGTCGCACTCTCAATGACATGCCGCCCTGTGCGAAGAATTAGCAGAGGGATCCGGAACGTTCGCCACGCCGGCGGGTTGCAAGTTACGCCAAGATGGAATGATTTGCGGGGATTTTATGAACACAGCGGCACCGGACGCGTCTGGAAACCGCTTCGAGTTGCTTGTCCAGAGCGTAACCGATTACGCCATTTTCATGCTCTCGACCAACGGCAATATCATCAGCTGGAATGCAGGAGCGCGCCGGTTCAAGGGCTATGAGGCCGACGAGATCATCGGCGAGCATTTTTCCCGCTTCTATTCGCCGGAGGATCAGGCGGCGGGGATCCCCGCACTTGCATTGTACACTGCCGAGCATGAGGGTCGGTTCGAAGCCGAAGGATGGCGCATTCGCAAGGATGGCACTCGATTCTGGGCCAATGTGGTCATCGACCCCATCCACGATTCGAATGGCACGCTGGTCGGCTTTGCCAAGGTCACTCGCGACCTGACGGAGCGACGGGCCGCACAGGAAGCGCTGCGGGCGAGCGAGGAACGATTCCGCCTGCTAGTCCAGAGCGTGACCGACTATGCCATCTACATGCTGGACCCGGTCGGATGCATCACCAGTTGGAATGCCGGCGCCGAGCGGTTCAAGGGCTATACCGCCGACGAGATACTCGGCCAGAATTTCTCTCGCTTCTATTCCGAGGAGGACCGCATGGCCGGCGTGCCTTCGCGTGCGCTGGAAACGGCTGAGCGCGAAAACCGGTTCGAGGCGGAGGGCTGGCGTATTCGCAAGGACGGCACCCGATTCTGGGCTAATGTGGTCATCGATTCCATCCGCGACCCGATGGGCAGGCTGATCGGCTTTGCCAAGATCACCCGCGACCTTACGGAACGCCGAGAGGCGCAACTGGCGCTGGAGGAAGCGCGCGAGGCAATATTCCAGGCGCAGAAGATGGACGCCATCGGCAAGCTGACCGGAGGCGTCGCGCATGACTTCAACAATCTGCTGGCGGTGATCGTGGGCAGCCTGGACCTGGCGCGGCAGCGCCTCGCAACGGGCGCCGACGTCTCTCGTTACATCGACAATGCGATGACGGCAGCCGAGCGTGGCGCGACGCTGACCCAACGGATGCTTGCCTTCGCCCGCAAGCAGGAGCTGCGGCTCGCCAATGTGGATTGCGTCCAGCTGGTTCGCAATATGGCTGATCTTCTCAAGTCCACTCTGGGCACCAGCGTCAGTATAGAAACCCGTTTCCCGCTATCGCTCAGCGCTGCCCACGCCGACCCGGCCCAATTGGAACTGGCGCTACTGAACCTGGCGGTCAACGCACGGGACGCCATGCCTAACGGTGGCAGGCTGATCATCGAAGGCGCCGAGGTCGATGTACTGTCAGACCGGAGGCCGGACCTGGAGACGGGCCGCTATGTCCGGTTGTCAGTCATCGACGAGGGTGAAGGCATGGATGCGGCCACGCTGAGCAGAGCAAGAGAGCCCTTCTTCACGACCAAGGGCGTGGGCAAGGGTACAGGCCTCGGCCTGTCGATGGTACATGGTTTCGCCCAGCAATGTGGCGGGTCCCTGGCCATATCGAGCGAAGCGGGGAACGGCACGACCGTGTCCCTGTGGTTGCCGCTGGCAACCGAAACGACCGAAGCCGCGGTGGCCGAGCGAGAGCCAGCGGCCGACATCGACTTTGGCCTCGATGATCCGCCGCTGGTAATCTTGGCTGTCGATGACGACGATCTCGTCCTCATGAACACCGCCGGCATGCTGGAGGAGCTGGGGCATACAGTGTTCCAGGCTGGATCAGCCGCCGATGCCTTGAGGATGCTGCAGGAGGGCAAAGTCGATCTTGTCATCACGGACCACGCTATGCCCCGGATGACCGGCGCAGAACTCGCTAATGCGTTGGAAGCGAGCCACCCTGGCCTTCCAGTTGTAATCATAACGGGCTTCGCCGAGCTGCCGCCTCATGCCACCAAGCGACTGCGGCTGGACAAGCCGTTCAAGCAGAGCGACCTTGCACGGATGGTGTCGATCGCCCGACGGGAGCTGCCGAGCGAGGCGCTCTTTCATTTGACGGAGCCTTCCAGCGGCGTGTGACGGGCCAGTCCCCGTTCGTCTCCCGTTTTGGCACGAATGGCGGCGCAATATGCTCGACAGCGCCCCGGAAGTGGCTGCTATAACAGGCACATCGCGTTGCCTCGTTCCAGTCCGGAGTTCGCCGAAACGACATGAATATCCCTTCCAACTTTTCGGCAACCCCGCAGGACCGCTGGGATAATGGCATTACGACCGGTCCAACATCCCATTTCTTCACTTCTCTTCGTACGCGCCTTCACTATCTCGATTGGGGGAATCGATCGGCACCGATGCTGATCCTCGTCCACGGCGGCCGCGATCATGCACGCAGCTGGGACTGGACAGCGCGAACACTCTCACGGGATTATCATGTAATCGCCCCGGATCTGCGGGGGCATGGCGACAGCGCCTGGTCGGCCGAAGGGACATATCTGATGGCCGACTTCGTCTATGACCTCGCCCAACTTGTGGATCAGATCGGGCGCGAGAAGGCGACGTTGATCGGTCATTCGCTGGGTGGTTCGATAGCGCTGCGCTACGCGGGGCTATTTCCGGAACAGGTCGAAAAACTCGTCGCGATCGAAGGGCTGGGACTGTCGCCCGAGCGGCTGAAGGAACATGTGACCCGCGCTGCGCCAGATGAATGGCGCGACTGGATCGACAAGCGGCGCGCCCGCGCCAGGCAGGCGCCTCCGCGCTATCCCACGCTGGAATCCGCCGTCGCGCGCATGCGGGAGCGCAACGATCATCTGTCCGCCGAACAGGCGCTCCACCTGACAGCGCATGGCGTCAACCGCAATGAAGATGGCAGTTTCGGCTGGAAATTCGATCCCTATGTCCGGGACATGCCACCGCATGCGGCGGACGATGCAAATTTGCCGGAGTTCTGGAGCCGGATCGCCTGCCCAGTCCTGCTTTGTTTGGGCCTCGACAGCTGGGCGTCAAACCCCGTCGCGGATGGACGCGCTGCGCATTTCCGGGATGCGCGGCTGGTCGAATTCGCGGACGCAGGGCATTGGGTGCACCACGACCAGTTCCAACGATTCATAACCGAACTGCGAGTCTTTCTATGAGCTTCCTATGAATTGAATGCCGCGACCGCGGTGCGATATTCGTCCTGAAGCTGTCGAATGAACGCCGCGGCCGATTGGACCTGCCGCACGGCGCCGATTCCCTGCCCCGCCCCCCACACGTCTCGCCACGCCTTCTTGTCGCCGGCAGCCACACTGGAAAAATCCATTCCACCCGCCTTGGGCAGTCGATCCGGGTCAAGCCCGGCAGCCCTGACGCTGGGGCGAAGATAATTGCCATGAACGCCGGTGAAATAGTCCGAGTAGACGATATCGCCCGCGCCGCTCTCCACGATCATCTGCTTGTACGCCTGCTCCGCATTGGCTTCGGACGTCGCGATGAAAGCCGATCCCATATAGGCCAGGTCAGCGCCCATCATCTGCGCCGCCGCGATCGAACGTCCGGTGGCGATCGCCCCCGACAATACGACCGGGCCGTCGAACCAGCTGCGTATCTCTTCGACCAGCGCGAAAGGCGAAAGCGTGCCGGCATGCCCGCCTGCCCCGGCCGCAACGGCGATCAGGCCGTCAGCGCCCTTGTCGATCGCCTTCCTGGCGAACTGGTCGTTGATGACATCATGCAGGACGATACCACCATAACCGTGCACGGCATCGTTTACCTCCGGCCGAGCCCCCAGCGATGTGATGACGATAGGCACGCGGTAGCGAGCGCACAGAGCGAGATCCTCCTCCAGTCGGGAATTGGTCTTGTGAACGATCAGGTTCACCGCGAAGGGTGCATCCTGATCGGTCAGTTCCTCGGTCAGCCGCTGCAACCATTGTTCCAGCACCCCACTCGGCCGGGCATTGAGCGAAGGGAAAGATCCGACGATGCCAGCGCGGCATTGCGCAATAACGAGATCGGGCTGGGAGATGATGAACATCGGTGATCCGATGACCGGCAGAGATAGACGTTTTTCCAGCAGTGCCGGCAGGGTCATGGAAATTTCTCCGATGAGGCGATGCGACGGTTAGCAGCGATCAGCCGGACAGCAAACCGCTCTTGTTCATCGGCGCAGGCCCACATCGGTAAGACATATCATTCCCCGACGATGCGGAGCAATTTACGTTCAACAGGCGCAAGTATACCCTGCAACTCCTGCCCGCGCTTCAATATATGTCCAGCCTCGCCAATCAATGTCCACATGCCTTGGCGGTGGCGCAGTGCGGGGCGCTTTTCGATGCGAAATTCCGGTCGCTCGGCGGCACGGCGGAAAGCCGAAAAGATCGCTGCGTCTCTGCCCAGATCGATCGCATAGTCGCGCCAATGACCGGCCGACACCATGCGCCCGTACAGATCCATGATCTTCTGTAGTTCAAGACGATCGAAGCCGATCTGCCCGCCCTTCGCACCCTGCTGCGACGGGAACGGCGTCACATTGTTCATCAGGCGCGACCGCGTTCCCTGAACAACGGAATGTCATCGTCGGCTGATGCGGCCGGCTCCGTACGATCGCGTTCTTCCATCAACGCGGCAACGCGCTTCTGAAGCTGTTCGATCTCACACTGCAGCAGTTCCAGCTTCTGCTTTTCAGGATCGTAACAATCCGAACAGGGCGTGCCATAGGGAAGGAATTCGCGCTGGTAAGCAGTGACATCGACCAACATCTGCCGGGCCGGAATGCCGACCATGGTCGCCCCTTCGGGCACCTCCTTCGTCACTACGGCATTCGCTCCAATGCGGGCCCGGGCGCCGACCCGGACAGGTCCCAAAATCTGCGCGCCGGAGCCGACGATAACGCCGTCGTAAAGCGTCGGGTGCCTCTTGCCCGCAATGCCATTGGCAGGATCCGTTCCGCCCAGCGTCACATTCTGGTAGAGAGTCACATCATCGCCGATCTCCGCCGTCTCGCCGATTACGGTGAAGCCATGATCGATGAAGAAACGCTTGCCGATCCGCGCGCCGGGATGAATGTCATTTCCGGTCAGGAACCGGGACAGATGGTTGACAGCGCGAGCAAGAAAATACAGCCGGACGCCATAAAGCCCATGCGCCACGCGATGGAAGGCAAGTGACCAAACGCCGGGATAAAGAAGGATTTCAGCTCGCGAACGCGGGGCCGGGTCACGCGATTTGACCGAATCCAGATAAGCAATGAGATTGCGCAGCATGAACCGCCCCTGAAAGCCGAACAGCGACAGACATAGGCGCAAAGGGATAAGTTTTCCAGATGCGTGGCTATTTCGCCTTCGCCCGATAAAATAGAAAATTTCTTGGCCCGCCATGATAGACCCACCAATGCGGTAGACAATCATCCCAGAGGCCCGTGAATGTCGGACATATTTATCGCCCAGTTCAGCGAATTATTGCCGTTCATTCTCATCGGTTTCGGGGCACAGATGATCGACGGTGCGCTGGGCATGGCCTATGGCGTGATATCCAGCACGCTGTTGTTGACGCTGGGCGTACCGCCAAGCCGCGCCTCCGCCAGCGTCCATGCAGCGGAAACATTCACCACTGCCGTCTCTGCCCTAAGTCATATCGCGCACCGCAATGTCGACTGGCGCCTGTTCGCGCGTCTCATCATACCGGGCGTGCTCGGCGGAATCGCCGGCGCCTATATCCTGTCCAACATCGACGGCTCCATCATCAAGCCGTTCGTGCAGATATATCTGAGCGGCATCGGCCTCTATCTGATCTGGCGTGGCTTTCATTTTCCTCATCACGCACGTGATCCCAAATGGGTGGCGCCACTGGGCTTAGTGGGAGGCTTCATGGACGCGACCGGTGGCGGCGGCTGGGGACCCATCGTCACGTCCAACCTGCTGATCCAAGGAGCCAGCCCACGCCATACGATCGGCACGGTCAACACGGTGGAATTCGCCCTAACGCTGGCCATCAGCCTGACCTTCATCCTTCATCTGGGATCGCAGGCGTTCACCACCTACACGATGGGTTTGCTGATCGGCGGGGTCATCGCCGCCCCCTTCGGCGCCATGCTGGCGCGACATGTCGCGCCGCACGTGCTGTTCACAGCTGTGGGCACGATCCTTTCCCTCACATCGCTGTTCGGCATCGCCAAATGGCTTGGATATATTGGATAATCCGCTTATATTTCCTCCATTGATCGAGGAAGGCAATCAATGTCCAATTACATGCCCACGCTCAAACAGCTGCAATATCTCGTTGCGCTCAAGGAGCACGGGCATTTCGGTAAGGCGGCGGACAGTTGTTACGTGACGCAATCCACCTTGTCGGCGGGCATCCGCGAACTGGAATCACTTATCGGCGTGACGCTGGTGGAGCGGACTCGCCGAGTCGTCCGTTTCACGGCCCTAGGCGATCGCATCGTCGAAAAAGCGCACCGCGTGCTGCGCGAAGCGGAGGAACTGGCTGCTATTGCGGAAGCGTCAGGCAAGCCATTGACCGGCGAACTGCGGATGAGCGTCATCCCGACCATCGCGCCCTTCCTTCTGCCCCGGCTGCTGCCCAGGCTGCGGGCGGATCGACCAGAACTTAAACTCTATCTGCGCGAGGAGACGAGCCAGGCGGCGATAGAATCGCTCCGCCACGGCAACGTCGATTGCGTGCTGCTCGCCCTGCCCTTCGCCACCGGTGAACTGGACAGCGAACTGCTGTTTCAGGACCGGCTATATGTCGCCTTTCCGCAGGATGACCCCAGCGACCCACCAGAATGGATTGCGCCGGAGATGATCGACGAAACCAAGCTGCTGCTGCTGGAAGACGGCCATTGCCTGAAGGATCATGCGCTGGCGGCCTGTAATCGTCCCGAAATCCGCGCGAGCGCGATGATGATGGGAACGTCACTGCATACACTGGTGCAGATGGTCGACAACGGGCTGGGCATGACGATCATGCCGGAAATGGCGATCGCCGGCGGGATATTGGATCATACCCGGATCACCACGCGACCGCTGCGGTCGGATCGCTCCTATCGCGACATCGCTCTGGTCTGGCGCAAGAACAGCCCGCGGGAAAAGGAATTTCGGTTGCTGGCGGAGTTGCTGCGCGAGGCAGCCGAAGGCCCACTCAACGCCATCGCGGCTCAGCCTGACACTGCCCTCTCCACGCTCTCAAATCTGCCTTAGCCAACCGCGCGCCCTCGCCTCATCCTCGGAGCGCGATTCCACCCACGACATGGAGCCGTCGGCAAAATATTCTTTCTTCCAGAATGGCGCCTGCGACTTCAACCAGTCGATGAGAAAGGCGCACGCCTCTAGCGCGGCGGTGCGATGGCGCGCCGCCGTGCCCACGAAGACGATCTGCTCGCCCGGAGCGAGCCGCCCAAAGCGGTGGATTACCCGCGCGTCCTGCAAGGGCCAGCGCGCCATGGCCTCATCAACGATCCGTTCGACCTGCGGCCGCGTCATCGCCTCATAATGATGCAGTTCCAGCGCCACGAGGTCTCCTTCGGCCCGAACAATTCCGGTAAAGCTGGCAATACCGCCGCCGCCGCCCGCCTCCAGCGCGGCCAGTTCCTCGCCGACGTCAAATGCTTCCGCCTGGATCGAGACACGGCTCATCCGCCAGTGACCGGCGGGAAGATCGCCAGTTCCTTCGCGTCGCCGATAGGCCGGTCGAGCGGAACGAACTGCTGATCGAGCGCAGCCCGCAGTCTGGCCGGATCCGCCAGCGCCTCGGCATAACCGCCGCCTCGCGAGGCCAGTGAGACGATCAATTCCTGGACGGTTTCAGCCGGATCGGGCCGACCGACCTGCTCCTCGTCGCGGCCGATACTTTCGCGCACCCAGGCGAAATAGAGGATAGTAAGCGCTGCCATCATCAATCCATATGCTTGATGCCGACGCGCAGATAATCCCAGCCAGTGACCAGCGTCAGGATTGCCGCGGCCCAGAGCGTGGCGATGCCAATCATCTGGACGACGGCCAGGTGCGGCACCGCGCCAGCCAGAATCAAGGCCCCCAGCGCGATCAACTGGCAGGTGGTCTTCCATTTGGCGAGGCGGGAGACAGGCACCGATACCTGAAGGCCGGCAAGGAATTCGCGCAGACCTGAAACGGCGATCTCACGCAGCAGGATGATCATCGCGGCGACGATGTGAATACCCGCAATATCCCGCGTCGCAGCCAGCATCAAGATGACGGCGCCGACCATGATCTTGTCCGCAATGGGATCAAGAAAGACGCCGAGCTTCGACACTGTCCCCTGCGCGCGGGCAAGATAGCCGTCGAAATAGTCGGTGATGCCCATCAGGCAGTATAGCGCGAAAGCCAGGGCATAACCCGTCGTCCAGCGCGCCCCGACCTCCCCCGGCCAGAGCAGGGCGACCAGCAGCGGCACCGTCAGGATGCGCGAAAGCGTCAGCACATTGGGCAGCGTCAGCATGGGCGCGGACTGCCACAGTCCGCCTCGTCGCACAAGCGGACGCGACAGAGCCGCGCATGATGGCATCGGTGAAGGTTGGACAGAGCGGCTGTCAGCGGCTAGACCCCGCTCGCTCGTCCACAGCGAAGAAGATCTTCCCGCCTTATGCAAGCCTCACTCAGGCTCCTTAACAAGCGACGTTTCCTGCCGCTTTTCGTCACCCAGTTGCTCGGCGCCTTCAACGACAATCTGTTCAAGAACGCGATGGTGCTGTTCGTCGTCTACAGCGTCTATAACGACGAACGGTCGGAAACCTGGTTCAGCGCACTGGCGACGGGGGTTTTCATCCTGCCCTTCTTCCTTTTGTCGGCGCTTTCGGGGCAATTGGCGGATCAGCGCGACAAGGCGACCATCATCCGGATCGTGAAGGCGGCGGAAGTCGCGATCATGCTCGTGGGAGCGACCGGTCTTGCGCTGATCTGGAGCGGGATGGCCGTCCACACGATCGCCATCCCGCTGCTGCTGGCGGCGCTGTGCGCGATGGGCATCCATTCGACATTTTTCGGCCCCATCAAATATGCAATCCTACCGCAGCATCTGCATGACGATGAAGTGTTGGGCGGGACCGGACTGGTCGAGGCCGGAACCTATATCGCGATTCTGGCCGGCACCATCCTGGCCGGCGTGATCCCGGTGGAAGTGGCGGCGTGCGGCATCATCCTGACCGCGCTGCTCGGTTATGTCGCGGGCCGGGAAGTGCCGCCAGCGCCTTCGTCACTGGATCGACAACCGATCGATTTCCACATCATCCGTTCGTCCGTCGCACTTGTACGGGGAACCATGCACATCCGCCGCCTCTATCTGGCCATTATGGCCATCAGCTTCTTCTGGGCGGTCGGGTCGGTACTGTTCATCCAGTTTCCGCCGCTGGTGAAAAATGTTCTGACGGCTGACAAGCCGGTGGCCAGCCTCTTCCTTGCCATCTTCTCGATCGGCATCGCGATCGGATCGGTCGCGATCAACCGGCTGCTCAAGGGCCACGTGTCGGCAAAATACGCGCCCGCCGCAGTGATCGGCATGGGCCTGTGCATAGTCGCGTTCCACATCGTTTGCGACCTGTGGACGCCGGCCCCAGAAGGAAAAATGCTTTCGCTGGGCGGATTTCTGGCTCATCCCCTTGCCATTCCGCTGTCTGCCTGCCTTCTCGGTGTGGCGACTTTCGGCGGCATGTTCGTCGTCCCACTTTATGCATTTTTGACCACGACGGTCGAGAAATGCGAAGCGGCAAGGACGGTCGCGGCGAACAACATCGTCAATTCCGGCGCCATGGTCCTGGGCTCGGTGGCGGCGCTGGGGCTGAGCTTCATGGGGCTGTCAGTCGTCAACCAACTGCTGCTGGTGGCTACGCTCTGCCTGCCCTGCGCTGGCCTTGCTTGGAAACTGCACAAGGCCTGCGATTGAGGGAAGCCTTAGTAGATGAAGCTGTAGAAGGCAGTGAAAAACGCGCAGAAGCTCAAAACGAACAATTTCCAGTCGCTATCATCCGACGCGGCCGCGGCGGCCGCCTGCTTCACTTCAAGCACATGGCGCGGCAGCCGTTGGCGGAAAGGATGGCGGGCGGATTCAGTTGTCAGGATGAGAAGGCGTGTTCGCATGATGGCAGTTAACGCTTTCTTCACCTTTTGGACCATCCCCATTCATGGTTAACCGGCACCCGTCCCACACTGGGACGACCTTGACTGTATCAGGATAATAATACAGCGTGCCTGCACCGATGAGAGATCCGCTGCCCGTCCCCCCACCCGACCCTGCGCCATCCCGTGAATTCGGGGCCGGTCCGCCGAGTGCCTTCGCCCCGGCGACTCCCTGGAGGCGGCGATTGCACGTTGCAGGCTGGGTCATCGCGGCACTGATGGCACTGCTGATGATCATGATCGCATGGTTGGCCGTCACGGCGCCGTTGTCGCGATCTCTCAAACCAATCGCGCCACCCAGCATCAGCCTGATGTCCGCCGACGGCCACCTGATTGCGCGGCGCGGGGCGATCATTGACAAGCCGGTAGCGATCAGGGACCTGCCTGCCCATGTGCCCCAGGCCTTCATGGCAATCGAGGACCGACGCTTCTACAGCCACTGGGGCGTGGACCCGCGTGGTATCGCTCGAGCGGCCTGGCATAATATGTGGTCCGACGGCTCTTCACAGGGCGGCAGCACGATCACGCAGCAACTCGCCAAGGGTGTGTTCCTGTCGAGCGACCGAACCTTTGGTCGCAAGGCGCGAGAGGCACTCATCGCCTTCTGGCTGGAAGCGTGGCTGACCAAGGACCAGATTTTCGAACGCTATCTTTCCAACGTCTATTTCGGCGACAACGTCTATGGGTTGCGCGCGGCAGCCCTGCACTATTTCGGCCGGCAGCCAGAGCGACTGTCCATACCCCAGGCGGCCATGCTGGCCGGCCTTTTGAAGGCGCCGTCGCGCCTCGCTCCCACCACCAACCTCAAGGGCGCACGGGAGCGCGCCACGCTGGTGATGCAGGCGATGGTGGAGGCAGGCTATATCAGCAAGGCGCAGCGCAACAGCTTGGCGCCAGCGCGGCTCACCGTGCAACAGAGGCCCGATCCGACCACCGGCACCTATTTCGCGGACTGGGTGCTGCCAGATGCGCGCGATCGCGCCGGAGCGGTCTACGGGGCGCAGACGGTCTCGACGACGCTAGACTGGCGCATCCAGCGCCTGGCAGAGGCAGCCATCCGCCGCGCGCCGTTGGGCGGAGCGGAAGCGGCGCTGGTCGCAATGAAGCCGGACGGCAGCGTCGTTGCGATGGTGGGCGGCAAGGACTATCGGGCGAGCAGCTTCAATCGCGCGGTACAGGCCAAACGGCAGCCAGGCTCGACCTTCAAGCTTTTCGTTTATCTCGCGGCTTTCCGCGCCGGCATGACACCCGAAGATTTCGTGGAGGATACGCCGATCACGACCGGCAGCTACCGCCCCGCCAATCATGGTGGGAAATATCGCGGTCGGATCACCCTCCGCCAGGCTTTTGCCGCGTCAAGCAACGTCGCGGCGGTCCGGCTGACGCAGAAAGTGGGCGTTGACAACGTCATCAAGGTGGCGCGCGATCTGGGCGTGACCGCGCCGCTGAACGAGGATCTCAGCCTGGCGCTTGGCACGTCGGAAATACCGCTGGTGGAACTGACCGAGGCCTATGCCGCGATCGCAGCGGGCGCCTATCCGGTGCTTGCTCACGGCCTTCCGCCTGAGGAGCAGAGCTGGTTTGCCAGGCTGTTGAGCCGCCAGCGTCATTTCAGCCAGGATCAACTGGACATGATGCGCGATCTGCTGTCGTCCGCCGCGAACCGCGGCACAGGCAGCGCCGCGGCCCTGCGGACCAGCACCTTCGGCAAGACCGGCACCACGCAGGACAGCCGCGATGCCATATTCGTCGGCTATGCCGGCGGTCTTGTGACCGCGGTCTGGATCGGCAATGACGATAACACACCGCTTCCGGGTGGAGCGGCGGGTGGCGGCGTTCCGGCCCGGATCTGGCGGAACTTCATGTCGGGCGCCATCAATGAGCCCGCCGAGATACCGCCCGAAGAAAAGGATAGCGACCTGGTCAATGCGATCGCCAATGTCACGGTCGAGGCGGGTCTGGGCAACATGACCGTCGGTGTCGATCGAAACGGCATGTCACTCGACATCGGTCCCAATCAGTTGCGGATGCCGATCGGCGATGCGCCCGATGACGAGCCTCCGGCTCCGCCGGCGGGCGCGCCACCGCCGCGTGTCGTTCCGACGCAGCCTTCGGATGAGGTTCCCGCACCACCCAAGCCTAATTGACGCCCGCTGACCGAGATCGGCTCTGCGCCCAGCGAATCGAAGGACGACACATGGCATTCACGGCGAAAATCCTGTTACTCGGATCGGGCGAACTGGGGCGCGAGTTCACTATCTCGGCCAAGCGCCTGGGGTGTCTGGTTATTGCCTGCGACAGCTATGCCGACGCTCCGGCGATGCAGGTCGCCGACGGATACGAGATCTTCTCGATGCTGGACGCCGACATGCTGCGCAACGCGATCGAAAAGCACCGGCCGGACTATATCGTTCCTGAAGTCGAAGCGATCCGCACCGAAGTGCTGGCGGACGTGGAAGCCCAGGGCGCAACCGTCGTGCCTTCAGCGCGTGCCACTATCATGACCATGAACCGTGATCGCATCCGCGAAGTGGCGGCAGTCGAGCTTGGATTGCGGACGTCCCGCTATCGCTATGCCGAAAGCCTGGAGGAAGTCCGCGCGGCCGCAGCGCATACCGGCCTGCCCTGTGTCATCAAGCCGGTCATGTCCTCTTCCGGCAAGGGCCAGAGTACGGTCCAAACCGAGGGGGAACTGGAGCGCGCCTGGAGCTATGCCGTGGCGAATATGCGCGGCGATCGCAGCCGGGTAATTGTCGAGGAATTCATCGCTTTCGACTATGAGATCACCCTCCTCACAGTACGGAGCCGCGAAGGCGTGCGTTTCTGCGCGCCGATCGGCCATCGCCAGGAGCGCGGCGATTATCAGGAAAGCTGGCAGCCCGCGCCAATGGCGGACTGCGCGCTCAAAGCGGCGCAGGATATGGCCCGGGCCGTCGTCGACAATCTGGGCGGCTATGGCATTTTCGGCGTCGAGTTCTTCGTGACCGGGGACACTGTGATCTTCTCCGAACTTTCGCCGCGCCCCCACGACACCGGCATGGTGACGCTGATCTCCCAGAATCTGGGCGAGTTCGACCTGCACGCGCGGGCCATATTGGGCCTCCCCGTGCCAGACGTCCGTCTTAAGGGCCCATCGGCGTCTGCGGTCCTGCTTGCGGATCGCGATGCGTCCGACTTCCGGGTCGAAGGACTCGCCGACGCGCTCGCGACGCCCGGTGGCGAGGTGGATGTGCGAATCTTTTCCAAGCCCACCACCCGACCTTATCGTCGCATGGGTATAGCGCTGGCGCTGGCCGCTGACACGGACGCCGCCCGACGGATCGCGGGCGAGGCTGCGGGGAAACTGCGGATCATCTACGGAAAATAGGCGCTTCGGCGGATTGAAAGGCCATCTCCCTCGCCTCGCCTGTCAGGGCGGTGAATTCGGCCCATCGCCCGGCTCACCCTTCCGCACAGCGGGAACCTGTCCTAAAGAGGCGTGATGAGTGCCCCCCTCTACAACAAAGACATCCTCAGACTCGCTGCCAGCATCCCCCACTATCAGCGTTTGCCGGACCCTGATGCCAGCGTCGAGAAACGCTCGCCCACGTGCGGATCGCGGGTGACGGCAGACGTGCGTCTGCGGGACGGCAAGGTGGTTGCGCTCGGCCTCGACGTTAAGGCCTGCGCGCTGGGTCAGGCTTCGGCCTCGCTGATGGCGGCGCATGCGATCGGCCGAAGTGTCGGCGAATTAGCAGAAGCGCGCGACCATCTCGCGGCCTATCTGGCGGGTACGGCTGACGATCTGGGTTTCTGGCCTGGCCTTCCCGTGCTGGCTCCGGCGCGCGATTATCCAGCGCGCCATGCCTCGATCCGTCTGGGATTTGAGGCGATTGCAGAAGCCGCGCGAATGGCGGAAGCCTGATGCAGGGATCCGCTGCTGCGGCCGCTAACGTATCGGGTTCGGCCACCGACATACTGCTGACCGAAGGCGTCATCCTGCTAGGCGCAGCTGTGCTGTTCGTCATGCTTTTCCGGCGTTTCGGCCTCGGCGCCGTGCTGGGCTATCTCGTGGCGGGCGCGCTGGTGGGACCTCAAGGGCTGGCGCTGGTCGGAGGCGGCCAATCAAAGCTCGCCATAGCGGAAATCGGCATTGTACTGCTGCTCTTCCTGGTCGGGCTGGAGCTCCACCCCGCCCGCCTATGGCGTCTGAAGCGCGACATTTTCGCGCTCGGATTCGCGCAGGTGGTGCTGTGCGGCTTGGCGCTGACTGCCGTCATATTCCTGACGACAGGCTTCACTTGGGGCGCAGCAATAGCGCTAGGCCTGCCGCTCGCCCTCTCCTCCACGGCGCAGGTGCTGCCCAGCCTGAAAAACAGTGGGCGCATCAACTCACCTTTTGGCGAGAAGGTCTTTTCGATCCTGCTGTTCCAGGATCTTTCGATCGTGCCGCTGATCACCATAGTCGCCGCCCTTTCGCGCAATCCGGCTGATGTCGGCGGCCCGCCAGGATGGCAACTGGCTGCCTACACGGTCGCGGCCATCGCCGGCCTGGTTCTGGCGGGCCGCTTCATCCTGCGTCCACTGCTACAACTGGTGGGACGACTGGGTGAACGCGAGTTGTTCGTGGCCGTCGGCCTGTTCACTGTGCTCGCCGCCGCTGCTCTGATGCACATGCTTCACCTGTCGACGGCGCTGGGCGCCTTCGTCGCGGGCGTGATGCTGGCCGATTCTCCCTATCGGCACGAGATAGAGGCGGATGTGGAGCCGTTTCGTTCCATCCTGCTCGGCCTCTTCTTCTTGGCTGTCGGCATGGTGCTTGATCTTCATGCCGTGGCCCAAAATCCGCTGTTCGTCATCGGCATGGCAGCGGCACTGGTGGCTACCAAGACGTTGTTGATAACGGGCTTGGCCCGGTTGTTCGGCATGGAATGGCCGCAAGCGGTCAGCTCCGGGCTGCTCCTCAGCCAGGGCGGTGAATTCGGCTTCGTGCTCTTCGCTCAGGCCCAGAACGCGCTGCTGATCGCACCGGAAGGGGCAAGCCTCTTCAGCGCCATCGTCACTTTTTCCATGGCGACCACGCCCTTCCTCATGCTGTTCGCGCGCAGGCTGGAATTCGCAAAGCCCAAGTCCGCCGCGGGACTACCTGTGCCGGACGATACAACACGCGGCACGGCGATCATCGTGGGCTATGGCCGCTTCGGGCAGACGGTAGCGCAGATGTTGATGGGCCATGGCTTCGAGGTGGTCTTGATCGACAAGAAGCCAGCGCAGATTGAGGCTTCGAGCCGTCTGGACATGAAAGTACATTATGGCGACGGCACACGGATCGACCTGCTGCGGCGAGCGGGGGCGGACGAAGCGAGGCTGATCGCCTTCTGCATAGATGATCCTACACTCGACCAGCGGATCCTGAATCCTGTCGCCGAGGCCTTCCCCCAGGCAGCCCTGCTCGTGCGCGCCTTTGATCGGCGCCAGTTGCTGGCCCTGCGCGACATGGACCTGGCTGGCGTCTTCCGCGAACTGTTCGAATCGGCCATCTGCATGGGCGTTCAGGCAATGGAGGTCCTGGGCGTGCCCCCGCGCGAGATCGAGGAGGTGGAGCGGCAATATCGCGAGAATGATGAGCAAAGGCTGACGGCCCAGAGCGAACAGGGCACCTTGATGGCGGCCAAGGACCTGATATTCCGGCCGGGTCGGCGCATGCGGCTGAGTGCACGTGGAGAAGAGGATGGCGGCGCATGATTGGAATATGGGCTGCCCTGTCGGCGGCGATTGCAATTGCGGCGGGCGCTTTCGGCGCACATGGCGCTTCCAATCCACAGGCCGCGGAATGGCTGCGGACCGGCGGAATGTATCAGTTGATCCACGCCGTGGCAGCGATCAGCATCATGGGAATGGCGCGCGGACCGGCTGCACTGCTTCTGGTGGGCGCCGCTATCTTCGCGGCCACCCTCTACGCCATGGCGCTGGGCGGTCCGCGCTGGTTGGGAGCGGTCACGCCGATCGGAGGGTCGCTCATGATCGCAGGGTGGCTATGGGTCGCATGGTCACTCTGGCGCCATTGACAGGCTGCCCTTGCCCCAGACCCTCCCCAAGCATAGATTGAGACTTATGGCCGATCATCATCACCACCACCTGGAACCGACCGGAACCAAGCTGGCGGATGCGGCGCGCGCAACGCTGGAGGCGCAGAACGAACAATGGACGCCTATGCGTGCGGCGATCTTCGATGCGCTGGCGGCCGAGGATCGGCCCGCGTCGGCCTATGACATTGCCGACAACGTGTCGAAAGCGCGGGGCAAGCGGGTAGCGCCGAACAGCGTCTACCGCATTCTGGACCTGTTCGTGGCGAACAATATCGCGATGCGGGTGGAAAGCGCGAACGCCTATATCGCGAACGCGCATCCGGGCTGTCATCACGACTGTATCTTTCTGGTCTGCCGCAACTGCAGGCAGGCTACGCATGTCGACGATGATGTCGTCACCAATGAAGTGCGCGCCTTGGCGGAGCAGGAAGGTTTCCTGCCCGAGCGGCCCGTGATCGAGATCTTGGGAACCTGCGCGAGGTGCGCCGCGTGAGGCAAGCGTTGCGCTTTGCCGAGGAAAGGCCTAGCGCGCAGGGAGTTTATGTCCTTCATGAATGATCGCCCCTCCACTCCGCTGCTCGACCAGGTCGTTTGGCCGGCCGACCTGCGCGCGCTAAGACCCGAACAATTGCGTCAGTTCGCCGATGAACTGCGGCAGGAAGTGATTTCCGCTGTTGGCGTCACTGGTGGCCATCTGGGATCGGGCTTGGGTGTCGTGGAGTTGACCACCGCCATTCACTATGTGTTCGACACACCCAACGACAAGCTGGTCTGGGACGTCGGCCATCAATGCTACCCGCACAAGATATTGACCGGGCGGCGCGACCGCATCCGAACCTTGCGACAGGGCGGCGGCCTGTCGGGCTTCACGAAGCGTGCCGAAAGCGAGTTCGATCCCTTCGGCGCGGCGCATAGTTCAACCTCGATCAGCGCGGCGGTGGGCTTTGCCGTGGCCAACAGGCTGACCAACAAGCCGGGCAAGGGCATCGCTGTGATCGGCGACGGCGCGATGTCGGCCGGCATGGCCTATGAAGCGATGAACAACGCACATGAGGCGGGCAATCGGCTGATCGTGATTCTCAACGACAATGACATGTCGATCGCTCCGCCGGTGGGAGGCTTGTCCGCCTATCTCGCCCGTCTGGTGTCCAGCCGCGAATTCCTCGGCCTGCGCCATCTCGCCAAGCGGCTGGCGCGCAAGTTGCCCCGGCCACTGCACAATGCTGCACGCAAAACCGATGAATTCGCGCGCGGCATGGCGATGGGCGGCACGTTGTTCGAGGAATTGGGCTTCTATTATGTCGGCCCTATCGACGGCCACAATCTCGACCAACTTGTGCCGGTCCTCGAAAATGTCCGCGATGCAGCGGAGGGACCGTGCCTCGTCCATGTCGTGACACAGAAGGGCAAGGGCTATGGTCCGGCCGAAGCGGCGGCGGACAAATATCACGGCGTGCAGAAGTTCGACGTGATAACCGGAACCCAAGCCAAAGCGCCTCCCGGCCCACCCAGCTACACGTCGGTGTTCGCCAAGGCGCTTGTCGCCGAGGCGACGCGCGACACGACGATCTGCGCCATAACCGCCGCCATGCCATCGGGCACGGGCCTCGACAAGTTCGCCGAGGCTTTCCCCGACCGATCGTTTGACGTCGGCATCGCAGAGCAGCACGCTGTTACCTTCGCCGCCGGGCTTGCGGCCCAGGGGATGCGGCCCTTCTGCGCCATCTATTCTACCTTCCTGCAGCGCGCCTATGATCAGGTTGTGCATGATGTGGCGATTCAGAACCTGCCGGTGCGCTTTGCCATCGACCGGGCCGGCCTGGTCGGCGCCGACGGCTCTACCCATGCGGGCAGCTTCGATGTCACCTATCTTGCGACCCTGCCCAACATGGTCGTCATGGCCGCGGCGGACGAGGCGGAACTGGTTCACATGGTCCACACCTGCGCCCTGCATGACAGCGGGCCCAGCGCCGTGCGCTATCCCCGTGGCAATGGCGTTGGCGTTGCCTTGCCGGAAACGCCGGAGCGACTGGAGATCGGCAAGGGCCGGATCGTCCGTGAGGGGCGGCAGGTCGCAATCCTGTCACTCGGGACACGACTGGGAGAAGCGCTCAAGGCTGCCGACGCACTGGAGGCCCGGGGCTTGTCCACCACCGTCGCGGACCTCCGCTTTGCCAAGCCGCTGGACGAAACGATGATCCGTCGCCTGCTGACCACGCATGAGGTCGCCGTCACGATAGAGGAAGGCGCGATCGGCGGGCTTGGCGCGCATGTCCTGACGCTCGCGAGCGACCTGGGGCTTATCGACAATGGCCTGAAGCTGCGGACGATGCGCCTGCCGGACATCTTCCAGGATCAGGACAAGCCGGAAAAGCAATATGCCGACGCGCGGCTGGACGCACCCGCGATCATCGACACCGTGCTGACGGCGTTGCGCCACAACAGCGCCGGCCTGGGAACCGAAGCCCGAGCCTGAACGGAGGCCAGATGGCGGACAGTTGCTGCGCATCCAAAGCCGTCGAACTGGAGCAGCGACCGTAGCGCTGACGCAATCACCTTGGCCCGATATCGTCGTCGGTGCGACTATCGCGGCATTGTTTTTGACGTCCGCCGTGCGTGTAATTCGCGCATCCCTGCCTGTCATGGCAAAGGGCTGACGCAAAAAAGCGACCGCTCCTCCCCCCTCGCCACGTCGATCGACTGGCCAGGGTGGCGGGCGCTGTTCTCGCTGAACCGGATCTGCCGCAAGTCACCCAATCGATCGGTGACTTGCTCGCGCTCTATTGCTGCGGAACCGTGGCGCGCGCGTCCTGGCCGTCCCCTTCGGGCGCAGCGATGATGTCGCGCGTGGTCGTACCCTTATCCACCACATTGGTGCCCGGATCGCCCGCCGAGGAGCGGATGCCCGCAGCGGCATTGGCCTGGCCGGCAGCGCTCAACGCGGCGGCTTCCGTAGCGCTGCGCGGCGCCGGCCCGCCGAACATGGCGTCCATCGCGGCGCGGCCGGAATCGATGGCAGAGGCCGATGGCGTACCCGGCGCGGGGGGCACAAGCGCATAATCCGGCGGAATCACCAGCGGCGCCTGACGCGAAACAGCGAACTCATCGGGCCGCTCACGATTGAAAAGGCCCGAAGAACCGCAGGCGGACAGGGTGGAAACAAGGCCGGCGGCGAGGATCAGTTTACGCATCAGTTCAATGACTCCGTCTTTGCGCCCTTCTCGCGCAGCAGAAGCGCGCGCGCAAGCAGGATCAGTACGCCGAAAGTGATGGCCGCATCGGCCAGATTGAAAATCAGGAAAGGACGCCACTCGCCGAAATGGAGGTCGGCATAATCAACGACATAGCCGAGGCGCACCCGATCGACGATATTGCCGATCGCGCCGCCCAAAACCAGACCGAGCGCGGCGACATCCTGCCGCGACTTTTCGCGCCACATCCACACGCCCACGAACGTTGCTATCAGCATCGTCATGCCCACCAGCACCCAGCGCATCATGTTGGTGTCGGCATGGAAGAAGCCCATCGACACGCCACGATTTTCAAGCCAGCGCAGGCGAAAGATGGGCAATATTTCGATGCCGTCGTCCATCCTGCTCTTGAGCGCGAGGGGATAGGTGACCGTATATTTCACCAGTTGATCAAGCGCGAGCGCGACGATCGCAACGACAAGGCCCAACGGGCGGTGGTTAACGGACGCCATCAGCAGCTCACGCAATGGAATGAGGAAGGTGACACAAAAAAATCCCGGAAAAGCGCCATCATTATTCTGTTTCACCTGTCTTCAGGCGACTGAACGCAGCCTATAGCCGATGCAGATGCCGGTAGGACAGGGAAGTTTTCACTCCATCCGGCCGCTGGCCCGTGGAGCGCGGCGATGAACGGTCAAACGCCCAGCACCTGCTCGCAGCGGTTGCAGAGTGTGCCGTCCTCCTCGACCTCCGGCAGCAGGCGCCAGCAGCGGCCGCATTTGTGCCAGTCGCTGGGCTTGACTGAAATGCCTTCGCCGGCGCCGGTTTCGATGCGGGCGACGATGGCGATTTCGGCGAAGTTCACACCGTCACTGGGAACCTGTTCACCCATGGTGACATCGGCTTCCAGGCTGGAACGGATGATCTTTTCGCGGCGGAGCGGTTCGATGGCTTCGTTGACCTGATCGCGCTGGTTGCGGATTTGGGTCCATTTGTCGTCAAGGCCCTGGTCGAGCCAGGCCGTATCGACATCCGGCCATTCCAGGAAATGCACGCTTTCTTCGGGGTTTGAGAAGCGACTTTGCCAGACTTCCTCAGCGGTGAAGGGGATGATAGGCGCGGCGTAGCGGACCAGCGCGTGGAACAGCGTGTCGAGGACCGTGCGATAGGCGCGGCGCTTGGGATCGCTCTTCGCGTCGCAATAGAGGCAGTCCTTGCGAATGTCGAAGAAGAAGGCCGACAGGTCGCTATTGGCGAAGTCCATCAGTGCGCGGGTGTAGCGGCTGAATTCGAGCCAGTTTTCACTGTCAGCGCTCTTGTCGACCACGCTCCTGAGTTCTGAATCGAGCTTCGCGAGCAGGTGGAGCATGTAGCGCTCCAGTTCCGGCATGTCGCTGGCAGGCACCTTCTCTTCTTCCGAAAAATCGGAAAGAGCACCAAGCAAGTAACGGAAAGTATTGCGAAGTTTTCGGTAGGCGTCGGATGATCCGGCCAACACTTCCTTGCCGATGCGCACATCGTCGAAATAGTCGGTGCTGGCGACCCAGACGCGCAGAATGTCCGAGCCACTTTCGGCGATGACCTTGAGCGGGTCCACCACATTGCCGAGGCTTTTCGACATTTTCCGGCCTTGCCCGTCGAGCGCAAAGCCGTGGGTCAGGACGGCATCATAGGGCGCGCGGCCACGGGTGCCGCTGGCTTCGAGCAGCGAGGACTGGAACCAGCCGCGATGCTGATCGGAGCCTTCGAGATAGAGGTCCGCGCGGACCCCTTCCCCGTAACGCCCTTCTACGACGAAGCTGTGCGTCGAGCCGCTGTCGAACCAGACGTCGAGAATGTCGTTCACGACCTCATAGTCATTGAGGTCGTAGTCCGGACCAAGCAGCGCCTGATGATCGGCACCAAACCATGCGTCGGCGCCTGCGCCCTTAAACGCTTCGATAATGCGAGCATTTACCGCTTTATCAACGAGATACTCACCAGTCTTGCGATGAACATAGAGGGCGATGGGAACACCCCAAGCGCGCTGGCGGCTGATCACCCAGTCAGGGCGGCCTTCCACCATCGAGCGGATGCGGTTGATCGAGCGTTCGGGCACCCAACGCGTGTTCTCGATCGCGTCGAGCGCCATACCGCGCAGGGTCGCGCCGTTGCGTTGGGCCGCAAGGATGGCCTCTTCCTCGGCGCAGCGTGGGATGATCCCGTCACCGATCGGGCGGTCCATCGGGATGAACCATTGGGGCGTGCAGCGGAAGATGATCTTCGCCTTCGAGCGCCAGCTGTGGGGATAGCTGTGCTTGAAATCATCGGATGCGGCGAGGAGGCCGCCCGCTTCGCGCAGGTCGGTGCAGATCGGGCCGTCCTTGCTGACGAACTTCGGATTGATGACCGACCCCTGCCCGCCGAGCCAGAGCCAGTCCTCGCGATATTTGCCGTCATTTTCAACGGCGAAGACCGGGTTGATGCCGTTCGCCTTGCAGAGCGCGAAGTCGTCCTCGCCATGGTCGGGCGCCATGTGGACTAGGCCGGTGCCCGCATCGGTGGTGACGAAATCGCCCGCGAGGAACGGGCGCGGCCTGGCGAAGAAGCCGCCGAGGTGGTGTATCGGGTGGCGGGCGACGGCTCCGGCGAGCTGGGAGCCTTTGAAATGCTTGTGCGGCTGGACATGGATGAGGCCCGAACGCTCCTTGAACGGGCCGATCAGCGCTTCAGCGACGATGAACTTCCGCCCATCGCCTTCCAGCAGCACATACTCAACCTCCGGACCATAAGCCAAAGCCTGATTGACCGGGATCGTCCACGGCGTCGTCGTCCAGATCACCGCATAGGCGCCGACCAGTTCCGGCGCGTTGGGCGCTTCGACAATCTCGAACGCCACGTCGATCTGCGTCGAGACGATGTCCTCATATTCGACCTCCGCCTCGGCCAGCGCGGTCTTTTCGACCGGGGACCACATGACGGGCTTGGCACCGCGATAAAGCTGGCCGCTTTCGGCGAACTTCAGCAGTTCAGACACGATGGTAGCTTCAGCATCGAACTTCATGGTGAGATAGGGATCATCCCAGTCGCCCATGATGCCCAGACGCTTGAACTGGTCCTTCTGCACGCCGACCCATTTGTCCGCATAGGCGCGGCATTCGGCGCGGAACTCGGCCGCAGGAACCTCGTCCTTGTTCAGCTTCTTCTTGCGATAATCCTCCTCGATCTTCCATTCGATCGGAAGACCGTGGCAGTCCCAGCCGGGCACATAGGGCGCGTCTTTACCCAGCAATGACTGGCTGCGGACAATGATGTCCTTCAGCACCTTGTTCATCGCGTGGCCCATATGGATGTCGCCATTGGCGTAGGGCGGGCCATCGTGAAGGATGAAGCGTGTCCGGCCCTTCCGGCGCTCACGCAGACGCCCATAGAGGTCCATTCCCTCCCAGCGGGCGAGGATCGCCGGTTCCTTCTGCGCGAGGCCCGCCTTCATCGGGAAGTCGGTGACAGGAAGGAAAACGGTGCTCTTATAGTCAGGCTGGTCGGTCATCGGGGCGCTTACATCTGGACCCGTTCGGTTCGAGCCTGTCGAAAATGGTTCTCGACGGCGCTTCTCGACTTTGCTCGAAGCTGCTCGAACCGAACGGAGGTTGAGCTGATTAGCGCCGTGCCCTACGCGAGGTAGGGCGTTGCCGCAAGGATTTGCCGCGCGGCGTCGCAGTCCCTGGCGATCTGGGCGGTGAGCGCCTCCAGCCCTTCATATTTCGCTTCCGGCCGCAGATAGTCGATCAGTTGCACGTCAATGCACTGGCCGTAGAGGCTTTCGGCGAAATCGAAGAAATGTGGCTCCAGCAGTTCCTTGGGCGGATCGAAGCTGGGGCGGATGCCAAGGTTCGCGGCACCGTCCAGCACGCGGCCGTCGGGCAGGATCCCGCGCACGGCATAGATGCCGTAAGCCGGGCGGAGATAATGGTCGAGATCGATATTGGCCGTCGGAAAGCCGATCGTGCGCCCCAGCTTGTCCCCATGCTGTACAATGCCCTGGATTGCGAAGGGTCGCGTAAGGAGCCTGGTCGCGGTCGAGCAGTCCCCCGCCCGCAACGCTTCCCGCACGCGGCTGGACGAGACGGCAATGCCTTGACCGTCCGTGACGGCGGGCACCGCTTCGACGCCCATGCCCCAGTCGGAGCCAAGATCGGCCAGGGTCTGGATCGTCCCGCTACGCCCCTGGCCGAAGGTGAAATCCTGCCCGGTGACGACGCCCGCGACACCCATGCCGCGCACCAGCAGTTCGACAAAATGCTCCGGGTCGAGCGAAGCGAGCTGGCGCGTGAAGGCGAAGACGAGCATCGCGTCGGCACCAGCGCGCGCGAACAGCTTCTGGCGCTGGTCGAGCGTCGTCAGGCGGAAAAAGGGAGTTTCGGGCCGGAACAGCCGCATCGGATGCGGATCAAAAGTGGCGACAATGACCGGCCGCCCTTCTGCGCGGGCGCGGGCGATCGCCCTGCCCACGACCGCCTGGTGGCCGAGGTGAAATCCATCGAAATTGCCCAGCGCCATGATGCTGCCGCGCAGATGCGCGGGGATCGGGGCACCGCTTTCCAGCCGCTCCATGGCGCAGCCTATAGGCAGCTACCCCGGCGCTGGCAATGCAGCTTCACCGGGCGGATAGGGGACGGAAGGTGACGAAGCTGTAGGGGGGATAGCCGTCCTCGGCGCCATGATCCTGCCGGTCGACTTCCCGCCAGCGGGCGGGGTCGGGATAGGCGATCGCGGCATCGCCCTGAGCGTCCATATGGACTTCTGTCAGTTCGATGCGGTCGGCGCGGGGCAGGAAAAGATCGTAGATCTGCGCGCCGCCGATCACCATGACGGCCGGCGCGTCGGCGATGCGGATGGCGTCCTCTACGTCATGCGCGACCTGCGCGCCCGATGCGTGCCATTCGCGATCACGGGTCAGCACGATATGGCGCCGGCGGGGGAGCAGGCCGGGCAGGCTGTCGAACGTCTTGCGCCCCATCACCATGGGATGGCCAAGTGTCAGCGCCTTGAAATGTTTGAGGTCCGCGGGCAGGCGCCAGGGCAGGCCCCCGTCCCGGCCGATGACGCCATTGTCGGCGCGGGCGAGGACCAGAACAATCTCCGGCGCGGCGGTCACAGCGTCAGGCGGGTGACATGACCCATCTTGCGGCCCGGACGCGCTTCATGCTTGCCATAAAGGTGCAGATGTTCGACCGGGTCCGACAGGATCGCCTGCCAGTCGTTCGCCTGCGCGCCGATGAGGTTGCGCATCCGCGCCCCCGCCGCCGCGAGACAGGTTTCGCCCAGCGGCAGTCCGCAGACGGCGCGGACATGATTTTCGAACTGGCTGGTGACGGCGCCTTCGATCGTCCAGTGCCCGCTATTGTGAACGCGCGGCGCCATTTCGTTGAAAACCGGCCCGTCCGCGCTGGCGAAAAATTCCAGCGTCAGCACGCCGACATAGTCGAGCGCCGCCGCCACCTGCGCCGCGAGTGTGCGCGCGGCGTCCACCTGTCGCTGGATAAGGGCGCCGGCCGGCACGGTCGAGGTCGACAATATGCCGTCGACATGGACATTGGCAGGCGAATCCCAGAAGCGGATCTCGCCGCCCACCCCGCGTACCAGAATGACGGAAAACTCCTCCTCAAAGGTCACGAAGCCTTCCAGGATGGCGCTCTGCCGGCCGATGGCGTTCCAGGCGCCCACGGCATCGCCCGGTTCGGTCAGGCGCGCCTGCCCCTTGCCGTCATAGCCCATGCGGTTGGTCTTGAGAACGGCGCGACTGCCGATCTGCTCAATCGCGCTTTCCAGCTCGTCGAGGCTTTCGACCGGCGCGAAAGGGGCGGTGAGGCCGCCGAGATCAGAGACGAAACGCTTTTCCGCGATCCGGTCCTGCGCCACGCGCAGCGCCTGCGCGCCGGGGCGAACAAGGCCGTGGGTGGCCAGCACCTCGATGGCGGCGGGATCGATATTCTCGAACTCGTAGGTGACGACATCGACGCCGTCGGCGAAAGCGGCGAGCGCCCCGCCATCCTCATAGGCGCCCTGCGTCCAGCGCGGGGACACATCGGCGGCAGGGCCGCTCGTTTCCGGGGCGTAGATATGCGTGCGGTAGCCCAGCTGGGCGGCGGCGATGGCGATCATCCGGCCGAGCTGGCCGCCGCCGAGAATGCCGATGGTGGAGCCGGGCGGAATGGTCGTCATCTTATTCGGGCGTGTCCGCTACGTCGTTGGTCTGCTTTTCGCGCCACATGTCGAGCCGCTCGGCCAGTTCGCTGTCGCTGGTGGCGAGGATGGAGGCGGCGAGCAACGCCGCGTTGATCGCGCCCGGCTTGCCGATGGCAAGCGTGCCCACAGGAATCCCGCCGGGCATCTGGACGATCGACAGCAGCGAATCCATCCCCTTGAGCGCCTTGGATTCGACCGGAACGCCCAGCACCGGCAGGCGGGTCATCGACGCGGCCATGCCCGGCAGATGCGCTGCGCCCCCCGCCCCGGCGATGATGACTTTCAGCCCGCGCCCGACCGCGCCTGTCGCATAGTCGTAGAGACGCTGCGGCGTGCGATGGGCGGACACCACCTTGCATTCATGCGGTACGCCCAGCGCAGCCAGGGTTTCGGCGGCGTTGCGCATCGTATCCCAGTCCGACCGGGACCCCATGATGATGCCGACTGCGGGCGCTGTACTGGCGGCGCTCATTTTTCCTGCTTCCCCTGATCCCGCGGCCTTGAAAAGCCGCTCGGAAAGCAATGCCCCTTAGCGGCAGGACCGCTGCGGGGCAATGCGGGATGTACGATCGAATATCCATTCCGTACGGTCCACACCGTTCGGAAGGAAAGGCTTACCGCTCCGAAAGATAATAGCGGTCCTTCGCCGTCAGATCATCGTCGAGTTCATAGACGATCGGTTGGCCGGTCGGAATTTCCAGCTCGGTGATCTCGTCGTCGGGGATGCCCGACAGATGCTTGACCAGGGCGCGCAGCGAATTGCCGTGGGCAGAGATGAGCACCCGCTTGCCGGCCTTCAGCTCCGGCGCGATCCGGCTTTCCCAATAGGGCAATACCCGCGCGATCGTGTCCTTGAGCGATTCGGTCGACGGAATGGCAATGCCGGCATAGCGGCGGTCCTTTGACAGATCGAACTCGCTGCCCGCCTCCAGCGGCGGGGGCGGCACGTCGAAGCTGCGGCGCCAGATCTTGACCTGCGCGTCGCCATGCTTGGCCGCCGTTTCCGCCTTGTCGAGGCCGGTGAGGCCACCATAATGGCGTTCATTCAGGCGCCAGTCCTTTTCGACCGGAAGCCATAGCCGGCCCATCTCCTCCAGCGCCAGGTTCAGAGTCTTGATCGCCCGGGTCTGGAAGGAGGTAAAGCACTGGTCGAAGTCCAGACCCTTTTGCGCCATCATCCGCCCTGCTTCGCGCGCTTCCTCCGCGCCCTTTTCGGTCACGTCCACATCCCACCAGCCGGTGAAGCGATTTTCCAGATTCCAGGCCGACTGGCCGTGACGGATAAGAACGAGGGTGGGCATGAAACGCGTCTCCTGCGCAAGAGCGGACGATTTGCGCCTTCCCATAACGCGGGAAATCGCGGGCGCAAGCTTGTGTCCCCTGCCCTTCCCCCCACATTGCAGTCGGTCCGGCGATCGGATAGCGCGAAAGCATAGCGGATAAGGAACGGGCATCTTGGCATTTGTAAAGGCGATGTGGCGCATATTGGTCACGATCAAGGACGGGCTGGTCCTGCTGTTCCTGATCGGCTTCTTCGGCCTGCTCTATGCGGCGCTGTCCTGGTCGCCCAGGCCCGCGCGCGCCGTCAGCAGCGGCGCCCTGCTGCTGAAACTGGACGGCTCCATCGTCGAACAACCCGCGGAGATCGACCCGATGAGCCTGCTCACCAGCTCGGGTCCCGAGGCCAAGGAATATCGCCTGTCGGACATCGTCGCCGCGCTCGAAGCAGCGCGGAACGATGGCAAGGTCAAGGCGGTGGTGTTGAACCTGGACGGCTTCCTGGGTGGCGGGCAAGTGGCACTTGCGCGCGTCGGGAAGGCGCTGGACGCGGTGCGGGCAGCGAAAAAGCCGGTCTTCGCCTTCGCCACCATCTATAGCGACGACAGCTACCAGCTCGCCGCGCACGCCAGCGAAACCTGGCTCGACCCGCTGGGCGGCGTCGCCATATTGGGCCGGGGCGGCTCGGGCCTCTACTATAAGGGGCTGATCGACAAGCTGGGCGTCAACACCCATGTCTACCGGGTCGGCACCTACAAGAGCTTCGTCGAACCCTTCATCCGGTCCGACCAGTCGCCCGAGGCGCGTCAGGCCAACCAGGCGCTGGCGGACAGCCTGTGGGATCGCTGGCAGCAGGATGTCGGCAAGGCCCGGCCGCAGGCGCGGCTGACCGCCTATGTGAAAGACCCCGCAGGCGCGGCGACCGCGACCCGCGGCAATCTCGCCAGCGCGGCGATGAGCGCGGGCCTGGTCGACCATCTGGGGGACGAGGCGGCCTTTGGCGAGCGGGTGGCCAAGGTGGCCGGCGATTCATCCGATGACCGGGCCGGCGACTTCGCGACGATCGACCTTGCCACCTATGTCAAAGCCCACAAGCCGGCAAACAGGGGGCAGATCGGCGTCATCACCATCGCCGGAGAAATCGTCGATGGCGAAGGCGGGCCGGGCAAGGCCGCGGGCGACACGATTTCTTCGCTGCTCTACAAGGCGCTGGCCGAACGCGACCTGAAGGCGCTGGTCGTGCGTGTCGATTCGCCGGGCGGATCGGTGATGGCATCGGAAAAAATCCGCCAGGCGATCATGGAGGCCAAGTCGGAAGGTCTGCCGGTGGTCGTGTCGATGGGCAATGTCGCGGCGAGCGGCGGCTACTGGGTCTCCACGCCCGCCGACATGATCTTCGCCGAGCCTGACACCATCACCGGATCGATAGGCGTGTTCGGCATCCTGCCGAGCTTCGAAGGGACGCTGGCCAAGCTGGGCATCACCACCGATGGCGTGCGCACCACGCCCCTCTCCGGCCAGCCCGACATCTTCGGCGGCACCACGCCCGAATTCGACCGCATCATGCAGATGGGCGTCGAGGACATGTATGGCCGCTTTATCGGCCTGGTCGCCAAGGCGCGGCACAAGACGCCGCAGCAGGTCGATGCCGTCGCGCAGGGCCGGGTATGGGACGGCGGCACGGCGCGCCAGATCGGGCTGGTGGATCGTTTCGGCGGATTGGAGGATGCGATCGCCGAATCGGCCCGTCGGGCGAAGATCGATCCCGCGAAGGCCAGAGCCTACAGGATCGAGAAGGAACCGGACAAGTTCGTCGAGTTCATCCAGTCGCTGGCCGACCGAAAGGATGACGACGCCGACGCGCCCCGCGACATGCTGAGCCGGCAGGCCATGATTCAGCGCCGCTGGGCACTACAGGCGGTGGCGGACGTCCGGGCGATGTTGGGCAACGCCGGCGTGCGCGCCGACTGCCTGGAATGCCGGGGCTATGGCGCGCCGCGCGCGTCGACCAGGGCGGACGAGCACGGCCTGATGGCGATGCTGGCGGGATTGCTCAGATAAAGGAGCGGCGGGTTCCGCCAATAGCCGATACGGGCGACATGGTTGAACCCGTTCACCTATCATCGGGTCGCGGACGTCCCGCTCCGTCATATTCCGGCAAACCCAATCCCCGCCAGATCGCCACCGCGCGCAGCGCAAATCCCAGCAGCGCCGCGATCACGCCGGCAGTTGGCACATCCAGCCCCCACCAGCGCAGCAGGACGAACAGGCCGGAGGCGAGGGCGGCGGCGGTTACGTAGAGTTCGGGCCGCAACAGGATGGAGGGCTCGTGTGCCAGCAGGTCACGCATGATGCCGCCGACGCAGCCGGTCACGACGCCCATGAGGGCTGCCGTGAAAGGCGGGATATCGTAGCTCAGCGCCTTGGCCGCGCCGAAAGCGGCGAACGCAGCCAGCCCCACCGCATCGAGCCAGTCCAGCGCGCGGTCACTCCAGAGCCGGCGCGGCGTGAACCAGACCAGCAGCGCGGCTACCATGCACGCCATGGCCGGCATCGGATCATGGACCCAGAACACCGGCGCGCCGATCAGCAGGTCGCGCACCGTGCCTCCCCCCACCCCTGTCACCAGCGCGAAGAAGGCGAAGGTGACCAGCGTCTGCCGCAGCCGTGCCGCGGCCAACGCCCCCGACGCGGCAAAGACGAATGTCCCGACGATGCCCAGCGTTTCAAGCACGGGGCCGATCTGGGCCGGAAAGGCGTGGGGCGATGAAAGCATGCTGGTAGCGCCGATCTGGAGGGAGCCGGGGGCAGAAGATCCTCCCTAGGCAGGGTGCGTCCAGGCAGAGTCGGGCGCGGCATTTGTACGGCCTCGTCCGGCCGCTGCCCTTTCCCTGCCCATCATTGGCGGCAGCGCGCGATCGAGCCAGTCAGCGGCCACGCGGTCGCGAGCAGCCGCCCCGGCCCTGCGCGCCCGTCATTGCCATGTTACCTGGCGAGTTCGGCCTCGATCGCGGAGATCAGCGCCGGGTCGTCCGGGGTGGTGTCGGGGGCGAAGCGGGCGGCGACCGTACCGTCCTTGGCGATCACGAACTTCTCAAAATTCCAGAGCACTTCCGGTGCCTCGGTCGGGGTCATACCATAGCCCTTGAGCTTTTCCCGAAAGGCATCGCCCTCCCCCTGGGCTTTGGGCTGGGCGCTGGTGAGCGCGGCGTAAAGCGGATGCTTTTCGGGGCCGGTCACGACGATCTTTTCAAACATCGGGAAGTCCACACCGAAATTGGTGGTGCAGAAATTCGCGATTTCGTCATTGCTGCCCGGCTCCTGCGCGCCGAAATCATTGGCGGGGAAGCCGGCGACTACCAGCCCCTTGTCCTTATAGTCGCCGTAAAGCTTTTCCAGCCCCTCATATTGCGGAGTGAGGCCGCATTTCGACGCCACGTTGACCGCCAGCACCACCTTGCCGGCATAATCGGCGAGGCTGGAATCGGAACCCTTGATGGTCTTGAGCGGGATATTTTGAATATCGGTCATGATCGGTTCCTGTTTAAGGGGATGGTCGGCGCGGACCTTGCCATCATATCGCCGCGCCGAAAAGCCTGCCCGCGCCCGCCGTGATCACCATCGCGAGAACGCCCCAGAAAAGGACGCGGCCGATTGACCGGGCCGTGCCGCCGCCTCCAAGCTTCGCTCCGGCATATCCGAGCAGCGCCAGACACAGCAGGGAGGTCAGGACGACCGCGATAATAGCGCTCGATCCCGGACTGGCCACCGCCGCGAGGACGGGCGCAAAGGCGCCGGCAGAAAAAGTGGCGGCCGATGTCAGCGCCGCCTGTATCGGCCGCGCGGTGCTGACCTCGGAAATGCCCAATTCGTCGCGGGCGTGGGCGGCGAGCGCGTCGGCATCCATCAGCTGCCTCGCCACCTGCCCGGCAAGATCAACCGACAGGCCACGATCGACATAGATGTCGCGCAGTTCCTGCCATTCGACCTCCGGTTGCTGGTGGAGCGCCTTCCTTTCCTTGGCAAGGTCAGCCCGCTCTGTATCCGACTGGGCGCTGACGGACACATATTCCCCGGCAGCCATGGACATGGCGCCGGCGAACAGCGCGGCTATGCCCGACAGGAGGATGGTGTCGCGAGAGGCGCCCGACGCGGCTATGCCGGTCAGCAGGCTGGCGGTCGACACGATGCCGTCATTGGCGCCCAGCACGGCCGCGCGCAGCCAGCCGACCCGGTTGACGTAATGGACGGCATGATGGCCATCGATGATGTCGCTGTCCCCCATCGCGGCAGACTGTTCCATGCGCCTTTTCCCCTGTTGGCAATCTAGCTTGCCAGACCTTCGGCCTTTTCCGCAAGCTCCAGCCAGCGTTCCTCGGCGGCGTCCTTTTCGGCGCGCGCTTTTTCGATCGCCTTGGTCAGAGCGTCGAACCTCTGGGGATCGCGGCTGTAGAGGCCGGAGTCGGACAGCACGGCTTCATCCCGGGCTATCGCCGCCTCGATCTCCTCGATCAGGCCTGGCAGCAGGTCAAGATCGCGCTGATCCTTGTAGCTGAGCTTGGTCGACGCGCTTCTGGGCGGCGGCGCGGCGGCGGTCTTCTTTTCCACCCTGGGCGCGTTCCTGGGCTGGCGCTTGGCGACCCAGTCGGCATAGCCGCCCACGATGACGTCGATCGTGCCCGACCCGTCAAGACCCAGCGTCACCGTGACCGTGCGGTCGAGAAAATCGCGGTCGTGGCTGACGATCAGAACGGTGCCGTCATAGTCGGCGATCACCTCCTGCAGCAGGTCGAGCGTTTCGAGGTCAAGGTCGTTGGTCGGCTCGTCCAGCACCAGCAGGTTCGATTCGCGTGCGAATTCGCGCGCGAACAGCAGCCGCGACCGCTCGCCGCCCGACAGCGTCCCGACCCGCGCCTCGGCCAGCGAGGGATCGAACAGGAATTCCTTCAGATAGCCATGGACATGCTTGCGCGTGCCCCGCACGTCGATCCAGTCGCCGCCCTCGGCCAGCACGTCGCGCACCCGCTTGTCCGGCTGCATGAGGCTGCGCTGCTGGTCGATGAAGATCATGTCCAGCGACTTGGCCTGCCGAACCTGACCGCTGTCGGGCGCGAGTTCGCCGGTGAGCAGCTTCAGCAGCGTCGTCTTGCCCGCACCATTGCCGCCGACGATACCGATTCGGTCGCCGCGCTGGATGCGCAGGGAAAAGTCCTTGATGACCGCGCGGTCACCGAACTGCTTTGTCACCTGTTCGGCGGCGATGACGCTCCTGGTCTTGCTGTCGTCGGCGGCAACGGCAATCTTCGCCACCCCCTGCGGCCCGACCATCGCGGCGCGCTGGGCCCGCATTTCCCAGAGTTTGGACAGCCTACCCTGGTTGCGCTTGCGCCGGGCGGTGACGCCACGTTCAAGCCAGTGCGCCTCGATCTTGAGCTTGGCGTCCAGCTTTTCGGCGGCGCGGGACTCCTCGGCATAGACCGCTTCCATCCACTCTTCGAAGCCGCCGAAGCCGATCTCGTTGCGACGGATGCCGCCGCGGTCCAGCCACAGCGTCTGGCGCGTCAGGCGGGTGAGGAAGGCGCGATCGTGGCTGATGACGATGAAGGCGCCGGCATAGCGGCCGAGCCATCCTTCCAGCCAGTCGATCGCGTCGATGTCCAGATGGTTAGTCGGCTCGTCGAGCAGCAAGAGGTCGGGCTGGCTCGCCAGGGCACGGGCGATGGCGGCGCGGCGCCGCTCGCCGCCCGAGGCTGTGGCAGCATCGCGGCCAAGGTCGGTGCCAAGCTGGCTGGCGATCGCCTCTACCTCATGGGCGGGGGGCGCGAAATCGCCCGCCAGCGCGAAATCGCGCAGCGTGGCGAAGCCGGCGACGTCGGGGTCCTGCTCCAGCATGATGACCCTTGCCCCCGGGCGAACCGACCGCGTGCCTTCGTCCGGCTCGATCAGTCCGGCGATGAGCTTCAGCAGCGTCGTCTTGCCCGCGCCGTTGCGACCGATCAGCGCCAGCCGATCCCGCTCGCCGACGAAAATGTCGAGATGACGGAAAAGCCAATGGGTGCCCTGGCTGAGGCCAAGATCTTCGAAGGACAGGATGGGTGCGGCCATGGCGGTGCAGCTAGTTGTTCCGGCGCGTCGGGGCAAGGGCCGTGGGAACCACAAGCTGTCACAAGGCTTTCAACGCATGTCAGCAACCATTCATCGCTGCCGTTACAAACAGGCACGCGCAGCATTTCCAAGGAGACAAGCCTCATGAAGTCCGCACTCGCCCTGATGGCGCTCGCCGCCACGGCACTGCCGGCCGCCGCGATCGCGCAAACCAGTGTGACCATCGCGGAAACGGCGCCTGTCGTGACGCTGAATGTCACCCAGACGGTGGAGGCAACGCCCGACCAGGCGCAGGTCAGCACCGGGGTCCAGACCCGCGCCCCTACCGCCACCCAGGCGATGCGCGACAATGCGACGAAGATGGATGCGCTGATCGCGGCGCTCGCCAAGGCCGGCATTCCAAAGAAGGACATCCAGACGAGCGGCATCAACCTGTCCGCCCAATATGATTATAGCGACCGTCCGGGCCAGCCGGCGGGCCCCCGCTTCATCGGTTATGAAGCGTCCAACCAGCTGAGCGTCAAACTGCGCGACATCAGGAAGGTCGGCACGCTGCTCGACACGATGGTCGAAGCGGGCGCGACCAACATCAACGGCCCGACCTTTTCGATCAGCGATCCCTCGCCGATGCTGGCCCAGGCCCGCGCGGCAGCCTTGACGAGCGCCAAGGCGCAGGCCGACTATTATGCCCAGGCAGCGGGCTACCGTTCCGCTCGCCTCGTTTCGATCGCGGAAAGCAGCAGCGGCGGCAATCCGCCCATGCCGATGCTGACCGCCCGGTTCAAGGATTCGGCGCAGGCCGCAACGCCCGTGGAGCCGGGACAGGTGGGTTCGTCGGTCAATCTGACCGTGCAATATGCGCTGGAACGGTGACGCGCCATTCACCACCTGTTCAATGCTTGGAGCCTATGGCATGGCTCCATGAAGATGACGCAGAAAAGCCTGATTGCCGGCCTTGGCGCCATTGCGGCGATGCTGGCCGCGCCTGTCGCCACTCATGCGGGGCAGCGCGGCGAGCAGGATGCCGCCCGGCGGGCGATGCTGGACGGGGAGACAATGCCCTTCTCGCTGATCAAGCGCCGGGTCGATACCGCCATGGGGGGCGCCACCTATCTTGGCGCCGAATTCAACCCGGCCTCCAACCGCTATCGCCTGAAATATGTGAAGGACGGCAAGGTCGTTTGGGTTGATGCGGACGGGCGCACAGGTGATATAACCGGCTGGGCGCGGTAATCCGCGCGCCACGAAAACAACAGGAAAAACGGGGCATATGCGTCTACTGATCGTCGAAGATGAACCGAGCCTCGGACAACAGCTGCGCAACACGCTGGAGGGCGCGGGCTATGCCGTAGATCTTGCCACCGATGGCGAGGACGGGCATTTTCTGGGTGCAACCGAAAGCTATGACGCGGTGGTGCTGGATCTGGGACTGCCCACAATCGACGGCCTTACCGTGCTTGACCGCTGGCGCAAGGAAGGGCGCGGCTTTCCGGTGCTGGTGCTTACCGCGCGCGATAGCTGGTCGGACAAGGTCGCGGGCCTTGATGCTGGCGCCGACGACTATCTGGCCAAACCGTTCCAGAGCGAGGAACTGATCGCCCGCCTGCGCGCGCTCATTCGCCGCGCGTCGGGCAACGCGTCCAGCGAACTGACCGCCGGCGACGTGCGACTGGACACGCGGTCGGGCAAGGTGACGCTGAAGGGCGAGCCGGTGAAGCTGACGGCGCAGGAATATAAGCTGCTGTCCTATCTGTTGCACCACAAGGGCAAGGTGGTCAGCCGCACCGAGTTGATCGAACATATCTACGATCAGGATTTCGATCGCGACTCCAACACCATCGAAGTGTTCGTGACGCGCATCCGCAAGAAGCTGGGCGCTGATGTCATCACGACCATTCGCGGCCTGGGGTACAGCCTGGACGAGCCGGGGCGGTAAGATACCCTTTCCCCATCCCCGCGGTTCACGCCGATTCGAGCTTTCCGGGAAGCGATGTCGAGAAGGCTTCTCGACAAGGTCGAACTGAACGGCGAGGGATAGAACGGCATGGCCACCCCATCCCTCCCCTCGGTCCGGTCCACCGGATCATTGAGCCGCCGCATGATCGGCATCGCGGCGCTGTGGATCAGCCTGTTGCTGCTGGGCGGTGGTCTGGCGCTCGACCGGGTGCTGTCGGACGCGGTAACGCGCAATTTCGACGACGGGCTCAATTATGTCCTGACGGCGATGATCGCCTCTGCCGAGATCGGCCCGGACGGCGAAGTGCTGTTCAATCGCCCGCTCGCGGACCAGCGATTCCTCGAGCCCAATAGCGGGCTTTATTACCAGATCAGCGCCAAGGGACATGAGGACTGGCGCTCGCGGTCGCTGTGGGACCGGGCGCTCAAGGTAGCGCCCGACCATCAGGATCGCGGTTTCCACGTCTATGACAGCAAGCAGTTCCCCGATGAGGACCTGCGCATCATGGAACGGACGATCATCCTGCCCGGATCGAGCACGCGCTGGATGTTCATGGTGGCTGCGGCGCGCTCTGGCCTTGATGCCCAGATCACCACGCTGCGCTCCACTTTGACCAAGAGCTTCGCGCTGCTGGCGCTGGGCTTGATTGTCCTCACGACGCTCCAGACGCTCTACGGCCTGCGCCCGCTCCGGCGGGTACGCAAGGAAATCGTGCGGATGCGCGCGGGGGAAAAGAACCGCGTGACCGATCCCATGCCCTCGGAAGTCATTGCGATGGTGGAAGAACTGAACGCCCTGCTCGCCCATAATGAGCGACAGGCCGAAGAGGCGCGCACCCATGCGGGCAACCTGGCTCACGCGCTCAAGACGCCGCTGACCGTCATCATGAATGCCGCGACCGCGAAAGCGCCCGATCTGGGAGACACAGTGATCCGCGAGGCGACCACGATGCGGCGACAAGTCGATCACCACCTCGCCCGGGCGCGCGCTGTCGGGCGGCGCGGAGCGGCGCAAAGCCGGGCCGATGTGTGGCAGAGCCTGGAGGCGGTGGAGCGCGCGGTACAACGCCTTTATCCCGACGTGCGGATCGACATGGACGGCGACAAGAGCGCCTCGGTCCGCGTCGAACGACAGGACCTTGACGAAATGCTCGGCAACCTGATCGAAAACGCAGCCAAATATGGCGGCGGCAGCGTGTTCGCGACGGTAAGGCAGAACGGCCGCATAGTCGAGATATGGGTAGAAGACGACGGCCGGGGCATTCCCGAGGCGGAACGCACCCGCATTTTCGATCGGGGCGTACGGCTCGATTCGGGCAAGCCGGGAACGGGACTTGGTCTGGCTATCGTGCGCGACGTCGCCGAAATCTATGGCGGGTCGGTCGGAATGGAAGAAAGCGAGGATTTGGGCGGCCTGCTGGTACGACTGCGCCTTCCTACGGCTTGATGCGGCTGGTTTATCTTGCCGGCGGTTATGGCGCCCTCGGCCTTGGAGCGCTCGGCATCGTCCTTCCACTGCTACCAACCGTGCCGTTCGTGATCCTGGCGGCCTTCTGCTTCGCTCGATCGAACCCGGCGTTGGCAGCCCGACTGATCGATCACCGCCATTTCGGCCCGCATATCCGGCGCTGGAGACAGAAAGGCGTGATCAGCCGCCGTGGGAAGAAGGCGGCGCTCGCCGCCTTCGCGTTCAGCGCGCTGCTGGCAATGTTTCTGTCGCGCCTGCCCTGGTCGCTGATCGCGCTGGCGGCAGCGGTGATCGGCGGCACATGGATCTGGACCCGGCCGGAAGACGAAGGACCCTGACCGGCCCAAGTCCGCCAGGCGAAGCGTCAGTTCATCGCCAGGATCATGTTGCGGACCTGGGGGAAAACCTCCTTCTCCCATTTGCGACCGGAAAAGACGCCATAATGACCCGCGCCGATCTGAAGGTGATGACGCTTGAGGTGGGGGCGAAGGCCGGTACAGAGCGAATGGGCCGCAGCCGTCTGACCTACCGCACAGATATCGTCCCGCTCCCCTTCGACCGTCAGCAGCGCGGTGCTGCGGATCGCGCCGGGATTGACCAGCCTGCCCCGATGGGTCAATTCGCCCTTCGCCAGCAAGGTGCGCTGGAATACCCGATCCACGGTTTCAAGATAGAATTCCGCCGTCATGTCCAGGACGGCGAAATATTCATTATAGAAGCTTTTGATCTTTTCCGCCTCGTCGTCCTTGCCGTCCGCCAGCAGCTGATACAGCTCACGATGCTGGGCGCCATGACGCTCAAGGTTCATGGACATGAAGGCGGACAGTTGCAGGAAGCCGGGATAGACGCGGCGCCCAGCACCGCGATAGCGCATTGGCACCCCCGTGATCAGATTGCGTTCGAACCAGTCGACGGGCCGCTCGCTGGAAAGGTCGTTGACCACCGTCGGCGCGGCATTGGGATCGATGGGACCGCCCATCAGCGTCATCGATCGGGGGGTTGCGGGATCTCCATCTTCCGCCATCAGCGCCACCGCCGCGAAGGCCGGCACGCAGGGCTGGCAGACCGACAGGATGTGCGCACCCGGCCCCATATCCTGCAGAAAGGTGATCACATAGTCGATATAATCATCGAAGCCGAACCGGCCATCGGCCAGCGGCACATCGCGCGCATTCTTCCAGTCGGTGATATAGACGTCATGGTCGCGCAGCAGCGTCTGCACCGTGCTGCGCAGCAGGGTCGAGAAATGGCCCGACATCGGGGCCACCAGCAACACGCGCGGCTGTTCGGTTTCGACATCGTCCTTGGCGAAGTGCAGAAGGTTGCCGAACGGCAGATCCAGCAGCACTTCCTCTCGCACCGCAACCAGCGCGTTCCCGCAGCGCACCTGATTTATGTTATAATCCGGCCGCTTATGCGTCAGTTTGGCGCCCTGAAACACGTCCATGAGGGCAAACATCCGCCGGGACATCGGCCAGTCAGCCACCGGACCGATACGATCCCGCATGTTCAGAGCCATCTGAGCGCCAAGTCGAGCAGGAGCCAGCATGTCGTCGAAGGCTTGATATCCGCTATACAACATATTCATACTATGAAGTGCGCCCCAAAATGTTCCCGCCATGCGATTCGGTGTTGGACATTCGTATACCGGTTTTACCTATTGCACCGCATCAAATTTAATGGAAGTTAAGAGCCTCAGGGAGGAATGCCATGGCGGTCGCTGAGCTAACTATCTCCAGTAAAACCTATTCTTCCTGGTCGCTGCGGGGATGGCTGCTGTGCCGCCTCGCTGGCCTGCGGATCGTGGAAAAGATGATCGCGCTGGAAAATCTGGAAAATCGGGCGGAATTGCTGCTGTTGACGCCGTCGGTGCTGGTGCCCCGGCTGACGCATGAGGGCGCCAGCGTATGGGACACGCTGGCCATCGCCGAATATCTGCACGAACTTTATCCCAATGCGGGCATGTATCCCAAGGACCGCATCGCCCGGGCACATTGCCGATCGGTATCGGGTGAAATCCATTCCGGCTTCGCCAACCTGCGATCCGCGCTGCCGATGAACCTAAAGGTACGGCATGAGAAATTCCCGATATTTTCGGGCGCGAAGCCGGACATCGAGCGAGTCGAGGCGATCTGGACGGAATGTTTGCAGGATTATGGCGGGCCGTGGCTGTTCGGCGAGGATCCGACTGTCGCCGACGCCATGTTCGCACCGGTCGCCCAGCGCTTCCTGACCTATGCGGTGAAACTCTCACCCCCGGCAGCGGCCTATTGCGAGACCATCAACAGCTGGGACCTGATGCGCGAGTGGATTGACGAGGCTCGCAAGGAAGCGGACGAGGTCGAGGAGCTGGACATCGAATTCTGACGCGTCAGGCGCGCAGATTATCGAGCCACTCGGCAATCATCGCCCGCCCGGCTGCCACCGCACGCGGGCCATGTTCATCATGGTCCCGGCGCAGGGCTATGCCGCACTGCCGGGCGAGGTCGAGATCCGCCCAGAAATGGGCCAGCCAGTCTTCAAAGCGCGGGTCCTCGCCCATTTCCGCATGAAACTGGAGCGCCAGCAGATTGCGCCCGCGCCGGAATGCCTGATGGTCATAAGCCGAACTCGACGCCAGCAGATCGACGCCACGAGGCAGGTCGAACGTATCGCTGTGCCAGTGTAGCACCGGCACGTCGCGCAAATGGCGCAGCGGAGAATCCGCACCCGCTCCATTCAGCGTCACCGGCGCGAAGCCCAGTTCCACCACGTGGCCGGGATAGACCCGGGCGCCCAGCGCAGCCGCGATCATCTGGCTGCCCAGACAGACGCCCAGCGTGGGAAGGTCCTGTTCCAGCCGGGCGGCGAGCTTACCGATCTGAACCGGGATCCACGGATGGGCGTCATGTTCATATACGCCCATCGGCCCGCCCATCATGATCAACAGGTCGGGCGTGCAGAGGTCAACATGGTCGAAATCCGGACTGGCGACGTCGATCCTTTCGATCACATAGCCAGCCGCCTCGATCGGCCGAAGGAACCCCGCGGCTCCCTCCCGCGGCACATGACGGACGATTAGCGCTTTCTTCATTGCTGCGACCATCGGTAGCCAATCATCGTCGCTGTCGCTACCCCAGCGTTTCTTGGACGGGCGATATCCTGCCTATCCTGCCCGGCCCTTGCGGGTCTGACGAATGCGCCACAGCGCCGCGAGGCCGACGCCGCTCCACACGATATTCAGCACCATCGACGGAATGGCGCCGTGCCACCATGTGTTCAGCACGAAAAGGCCCGAACCCAGCACATTCATCGACTGGAAGACCGCGGAACCGCCGGACAGCCGGCCGCTCGACACCAGGATATAGGCGCCGAGCACCAGAATGGCGCCCAGCCAGCCAATGATTTCGATCAACAGGACCACGCCACCCCCTGCCACTGATATGCTCCCGATTCGGCGAGCCGCTCTCGCCTTCGGCTCTGTTTCGGCCGAGGCGGACGAACGATGCCTCGTCACGTCACCGTCAACTGCATGAAAAAAGGGCCCCCTCCTGACAGAGAGAGCCCCTTCCCTTGTTCAACAGCTCAAGCCGCCGTCAGGCAGCCAGCTTGCGCAGCACATATTGCAGGATGCCGCCGTTCAGGAAGTAGTCCAGTTCGTTGACGGTATCGATGCGGCAGAGCGCGGTGAAGGTGAAGGTCGAGCCGTCGGCGCGCGTCACGATCACGTCCACGTCCTGGCGGGGCTTCAGACCGGCAACATTCTGGATGGTGAAGCTTTCATCGCCGGTGAAGCCGAACGTGTCCTTGCTCTCGCCATTCTTGAACTGCAGCGGGAGCACGCCCATGCCGACCAGATTCGAGCGGTGGATGCGCTCGAAGCTTTCGACGATCACGGCGCGAACGCCCAGCAGGTTGGTGCCCTTGGCCGCCCAGTCGCGCGACGATCCGGTGCCATATTCCTTGCCGCCGATGACGACCAGCGGCGTGCCGTCGGCCTTGTGCTTCATCGCCGCGTCATAGATCGGCATGACGTCGCCTTCATAACGGGTCATGCCACCTTCGACGCCGTCCAGCATCAGGTTCTTGATGCGGATATTGGCGAAGGTGCCGCGCATCATGACTTCATGATGACCGCGACGCGCGCCGTAGCTGTTATAGTCGGCCTGTGCGACCTGATGCTCGCTCAGCCACTTGCCGGCGGGCGAGGTCGCCTTGATCGACCCGGCCGGCGAGATGTGGTCGGTGGTGATCGAGTCGCCGAAGATGGCGAGCGGCTTGGCCTCGATGATGTCGGTGACCGGCTTGGGGGTCATGGTCAGCCCTTCGAAATAGGGCGGATTGGCGACGTAGGTCGAGCCCGCGCGCCAGGCGTAGGTGTCGGAACCCGTGACGTCGATCGCCTGCCAGTGCGCGTCGCCCTTGTAGACATTGGCGTAGCGTGCCTGGAACATCGCGCGGTCCATGCAGCCGGCCATGGTGGTGGCGACTTCGTCATTGGTCGGCCAGATGTCCTTGAGATAGACGTCATTGCCGTCCTTGCCCTGGCCGATCGGCGTGGTGATGAAATCTTCGATCACCGTGCCCTTGAGCGCATAGGCGACGACCAGCGGCGGCGAGGCCAGGAAGTTGGCGCGCACGTCAGGCGACACGCGGCCTTCGAAGTTGCGGTTGCCCGAGATCACGGCGGCGGCGACCAGGCCGTTGTCGTTGATCGCCTTGCTGATCGGCTCGGCGAGCGGACCCGAGTTGCCGATGCAGGTCGTGCAGCCATAACCGACCAGGTTGAAGCCGATGGCGTCGAGATGCGACTGCAGGCCGGCCTTTTCCAGATAGTCGGTGACGACCTGGCTGCCGGGCGCGAGCGAGGTCTTGACCCAGGGCTTGGGCTTCAGGCCCAGCTCATTCGCCTTCTTGGCGACGAGGCCGGCGGCGACCAGGACGCCGGGATTCGACGTGTTGGTGCAGCTGGTGATCGCGGCGATCGTGACATCGCCGTCGCCAATGTCGAAATCCTTGCCCTCGACCGGAACGCGCTGCTGCGCTTTCTTGTAGACGTTCGCCATGTCGGCGTTGAACACGTCGTCGACTTCCGGCAGCGACACGCGGTCCTGCGGGCGCTTGGGGCCGGCAAGGCTGGGGACGACCGTGGCGAGGTCCAGTTCCAGCGTGTCGGTGAAGACGAGATCGGCATTCGGGTCGATCCAGAAGCCCTGCTCCTTGGCATAGGCTTCCACCAGCGCGATATTTTCGTCGGTCCGGCCGGTCAGGCGCATATAGTCCAGCGTCTTGTCGTCGATGCCGAAGAAACCGCAGGTCGCGCCATATTCCGGCGCCATGTTGGCGAGCGTCGCGCGGTCGGCGAGCGACAGGCTGGCAAGGCCGGGACCGAAATATTCGACGAAGCGGCCGACCACGCCCTTGGCGCGCAGCATCTGCGTAGCGGTCAGCACCAGGTCAGTGGCCGTAACGCCTTCCTTCAGTTCGCCGATCAGCTTGAAGCCCACGACCTCGGGGATGAGCATGGAAACCGGCTGACCCAGCATCGCGGCTTCAGCTTCGATGCCGCCCACGCCCCAGCCAAGGACGCCCAGGCCGTTGATCATGGTGGTGTGGCTGTCCGTGCCGACGCAGGTGTCGGGATAGGCGACGGTCACGCCGTCGGGGCCTTCGCTGGACCATACCGCCTGCGCGATATTTTCCAGGTTCACCTGATGGCAGATGCCGGTGCCCGGCGGCACGGCGTAGAAGTTGGCGAGCGACTTGGAACCCCACTTGAGGAAGTCGTAGCGTTCCATATTGCGCTGATATTCGATTTCCACATTCTGCTCGAACGCCTTGGGCGTACCGAACTCGTCGACCATGACCGAATGGTCGATGACAAGGTGGACAGGGACCTGCGGATTGATCTTGCTGGCGTCCGCGCCCAGCGCGGTCATCGCGTCGCGCATGGCGGCAAGGTCGACGACGCAGGGTACGCCGGTGAAGTCCTGCATCAGCACGCGCGCGGGGCGATACTGGATTTCCCGCTCTGCCTTGCCCTTGTCATTCTGCCAGTCGACGATCGCCTTGATGTCGTCGGTGGTGACGGTGACGCCATCCTCGAAACGGAGCAGGTTTTCCAGCAGCACCTTCATCGAGAAGGGCAGGCGCGACACATCGCCCAGCTTCGCGGCGGCCTTCTTCAGCGAATAATAGGCAATGTCCTTGCCCCCGACCTTCAAGATGTCGCGCGTGCCGAGTGTGTCCTGTCCGATGGCGGTCATGAGTCGTGCGTCTCCTCGCAGTGGCCCCACCATGGGGAGGAGGATGACGTATTCCACCAGAGGCTCGCCGGACGGCGAACGAGACCGGACGGCAAGGTGGCGGGAATGCGCCCCAACCCATGGCCGAAGCGGGTATGTCCCTTGATGCGCGCCGCCATAGCGCTTGCGCGCCTTGAGTCAATGCGAAGGCGCGAAATGGGACGGTCCGACAATCTTTCTTGTAGACGTGGCTGATCGGCAGGGGATACATTGTTCCCAAGCCGCGTTCTGGTTGAAGGAGCGGGCTACCATCAGATCGAAGCGGGTCGCACGCTCTGACTGTGTGTTCATTGCATCAATTCGGTTCGGAAATTTCCGTTTTACGCCCGATGCCTAGAATATATGTCTGAGGAGGAAGAGACGATGCGCCCAGTTTCAGGCCTCGCTGCCGGCAAGTCTTTCGACCCGGCTCTAAGGGGTTATATAATCCACTATCATATGGGGGAATCCAATCATTGCCCCAGTTGCGGTCGCAGTCAGTGGATCGTCGGTCGTTTGATGGCCGAATGCGCCTACTGTGAAACCGCCTTGCCACTGGAAAACAACCGTGGCGTGGGCGCTTGCGCCCGCTTTGTTCACACCCACGCGCCGACTCTGCCATTCGAGCAGGGCGGGCCGGCCATAGCCTGACATTATCGCTGCCGCAGGGGCCTGCTCAGGCGGCGGCGACACCTTCGACTTCCACCACGCCACCGCCGGCGTGATAGCCCTGGATGCGCACGCGCTTTTCGACATGGTCGACCGGCACGCGCAGCATAACCAGTCGATAGGTGCCGCCAAGATCGCGCTGGAGCAGAAAACCGGCATCGTCGCGTATCAGCCGGCCGGTTTCATCCACTCCGGCGCCGATTTCGTCATGCATAGCGTCAATCTATCGCGTTCTTGATCCCCTTGCCAGCAATCAGGCCGAGCACCAGGAAGACGGCGAACAGCGCGATCGCGAGGAAGAACAGGATCTTGGCAATGCCGACGAAAGTACCGGCCGCCCCGCCAAAGCCCAGGATGGCGAGCACGGCGGCGATGACGAGCGAGATAATGGCAAGTCGGATCATGAGGCAATCCTCTGAGATATTTGAGATAGTCTCTAAACGGATGACCGCAGACCCAGTTCCGGCGACCGCTGCTGCTCCGCGCCCAAGGAATCCCCGGGACAGGGCAGCCACCTGCTCTCTTTCATGACGATTATTTGACACAATCTGCTTTGCCGCGGGCGCAATTCGGCATCAATCGACCAGTCGGCGTCATAGCCTGTCTGCTCAAGAGGACATTTTGTCCCACAGGAGCGCGCCAGTGAAATTGACCCGCCTGATGACCGCCGCCCTTTGCACCGGAACCCTGCTCGCCGCCGCCGCGCCACTGAGCGCCCACGGCATCTGGTTCGCCCAGCGCGCCCGGCAACTGGCCCTTATCTATGGCGTGGGCGCCGACGATCTCGACGCCGTCAAGCGCCTGCCGATGATCAAGGCCGTGACCGGCTATGACTGTGATTGGGCGCCTGTCGCCGTGTCGCTGCGTCCAGCCGGCGCGATTCCCGTGGTCGACAGCGACGAACCCGTCGCCGCCGTCGCGGCCGTGATGGATTATGGCTATTGGAGCAAGACGCCGGACGGCGAATGGCACAATGCCGGGCGTGATGTCGTGCCCACGGCAACGCTGGCCGAGCACAATTTCAAATATGCCGTCCACCTGACGCAGATGCCGACAAAACCCGTGCCCCTGATGGAAGGGCACACGCTCCAACTGGTGCCCGCCGACCTGCCCATTCCCCAGAAGATGGGCGAGCCGATGAAGGTGCGCGTCTATTACAAGGGCAAGCCGGTCGCCGGCGCGACGGTCATGCAGGATTATGTCAATGATCCCGACGAGGCCAGTCCGGTGAAGACCGCCGCCGACGGCACCGCGACCGTCAAGCTGCGCAACCAGGGCATCAACGTGCTGATGGCCATCTATGTGGGTCAGACCACGGACAAGAAGGTCGACCATGAGGAATATCGCGCCTCGCTGTCGTTCGTCCTGCCGCACGCGCCGGAATGATCCCCCCCCTCCCTTATCGACAAGGATGCATTTCCATGAACACTGACCTTTTCCGCAGCGGCCGCCTTGCGCTCGCCGGCGCCGCCCTGGCCCTGCTTGCCCTGCCCTCCATCGCGGCGGCGCATGGCAGCATGAAGCCGCAACATGGCGGGCTGGTGCAGATGTCGGGTGAAACGCTCGTCGAACTGGTCACGACGCCCAAGGGCGTCGACGTCTATGTGAGCGAGGAGGACGAGCCCATTCCTGCCGCCGGCTTTACCGGCAAGCTGACCCAGACGGCCGCTGGCAAGAAGAGCGGCGCCACGCTCAAGGCCATGGGCGGCAACAAGCTCTCCGCCCCGGGCTTCAAGGCTGCCAAGGGCGCGAAGATTGTCGTCGCGCTGGTGGACAAGAGCGGCGCCAAGGCCTTCGCCACCTTCCAGACGAAGTAAGGCCAGCCATGTACAGCGCCTCCCCCGCTCCGCCCCTCTCCCCCGGCATGCGGCGGGTCGCGCTGCTGCTCCCGGCTCTGATGATCGCACTCGTGAGCGCACCGCTTTGGGCGCATGGCGTCAACGAGAATGACAAGGCCTTCATCGAAGGTGCGTCGGGCGTCAACATCATCCCTTATATGTATCTGGGCGCCAAGCACATGGTCACGGGCTATGACCACCTGCTCTTCCTCGCCGGGGTCATCTTCTTCCTCTATCGGCTGAAGGATGTCGGCGCCTATGTGACGCTGTTCGCGATCGGTCACAGCACCACGCTGCTGCTGGGCGTCGCCTTCGACATTCGCGCCAACCCGTTCCTGATCGACGCAATCATCGGCCTGTCGGTGGTCTATAAGGCAATCGACAATCTCGATGGTTTTCGAACATGGTTCGGTATTTCGCCCAACCCGAAGGCCGCCGTTCTGATTTTCGGTTTCTTTCATGGTTTCGGCCTTGCGACCAAATTGCAGGAACTGACGCTCGCCAAGGACGGGATGATCCCCAACCTCGTCAGCTTCAACGTCGGCGTTGAAATGGGCCAGTTCATGGCACTCACCGTCATCCTGCTGGTGATGAACCTGTGGCGCATGAGCGGGAGCTTTCGTCGCAGCGCCATCCTCGCCAACGCGGCGCTGATGACCGCCGGCTTTGTCCTGGTCGGCTACCAACTGGCCGGCTATTTCACTCAAGGGGCCTGACATGACCGCGCAGACCATTTCCGACCTGCCGTATCCCACGCGGATTTCACCCTTGCCCTCGACACTCGCCAAGGCGACCGCAGGCGCTTTCGCCGCCGCCGCGGCAATCCTGACGCTGTTCGTGCTCCCGGCTGAATATGGCATCGACCCGACCGGCGTCGGCACGGCGCTGGGCCTGACCGGCATGGTGGCGGGCAAGACCGGCCAGGCCGCTCCCGCTTCCAGCCCCGCCCTCGACGCGGCGATGCTTGCCACGCCCAGCAGGGCGACGATCGCAAAGACCACGCCCTGGCGCCAGGACGCGCTGGCCATCACCCTGCCCCCGCACAGCGGGCAGGAGGTCAAGGCCCATATGGAAAAGGGCGACAGCTTCGTCTTCCGCTGGCGCTCGACCGGCCCGATCAAGGCGGAAATGCACGGCGAGGAACTGAACGCCGCCGACGACGCCTTCACCGACTATTGGAAGGAGTTGGCGACCAGCGGCGGCCAGGGTGACTTCACCGCTCCCTTCGCCGGCATCCACGGCTGGTATTTCCGTAACAAGGGCGACACGCCCGTGACCGTCTCGGTGAAGACCGTCGGCTTCTACAAAGATCTCTTCCAGCCCAAGCCTGAGTAAGAGAGTTAAAGGACAGGTGCCATGAGCAGCATTGCGGGCCAAGCGCCCTCCATCGGCCTTAGGGCCTCCCCAACATTCCCGGTGGACGCCGCCAAAGCGCGCACTCGCCTGATCGCCATCGACGCGCTGCGCGGGCTCGTCATGCTCTTCATGCTGGTCGACCATGTCCGCGAGACATGGTTCCTGCACTTGCAGGTGACCGACCCCGTCAACGCGACCACGACGGATCCCGGCCTGTTCTTCACCCGGCTGCTGTCGACCTTCTGCGCGCCGACCTTCGTTGCGCTGACGGGCCTGTCCGCATGGCTCTACGGCCAGTCGCACAGCAAATCGCAAGTGTCGGAATTCCTCTTCAAGCGCGGACTGTTCCTGCTGATCCTGGAATTCACCGTCGTCTGCTATGCGTGGCCGACCCAGGCGAACAGCTTTCCCCCGGCGACATTCTGGATGCAGGTGATCTGGACCATCGGCCTCAGCATGATCTGCCTCGCCGGCCTCATCCATCTTCCCCGCCCGGCACAGTTCGCGCTCGGCCTGGCCATTGTCTGCCTGCACAATCTGCTCGATCCGATCCGGCTGACTTCGGATTCGCCCTTCTTCATTCCCTGGGCGATCCTGCACCAGCGGGACAAGTTCGAGATCGCCGGCATGGCATTCAAGACCACCTATCCCGTGCTCCCATGGATCGGGGTGATCCTGCTGGGCTATGCGTGCGGGCCGTGGTTCGCGCGGGGCAGCGATCCGGAACGGCGGATCCGGCGGCTGACCATGCTGGGCCTTGGTCTTGTCATCGGCTTTGTCCTGATCCGCTACCTCAACATCTATGGCGACAAGCCCTGGTTCTACGGGGAAACGCCGTTGCGGACGGTGATGAGCTTCCTGGCGCTCACCAAATATCCCCCGTCGCTGCTGTTCCTCATGCCGACGATCGGCGCGGGCTGCCTGCTTCTTGCCCTGTTCGAAAGCTATCAGGACAGCAAGGTCATGCCCCACCTCGCCATGCTGGGCGGCGCGCCGATGTTCTACTATGTGCTGCACCTCTATACACTCAAGGTCATCTACAATGTCGCGCTCGCCCTCTACGGCCCCACCAAGGGTACGGTGTTCGGCGTCGATCATCTACGCTGGGTATGGATCTGGGTCTTCATCCTGATCCCCATCCTCTATTTCCCGACCCGCTGGTTCGCGCGGCTCAAGCAGCGGCGGAAGGATATTTGGTGGCTGAAATATCTCTGACGTAACAATCCTGCCCAACTGCGGCCGCCTTCCTCCCGAAGGCGGCCCTTTTCTTGGGGTTTTGTGGATCCGAAGCTGAAAAGCGGGCGCGGCATATTCCCCCGTCCGATGCCCAAGATTAGCGTTTCTGCACCGCTGCACCCCCGAAGTTTGACGTAATATTTCTGCAACTGATCGTAGCCTCGCATCTCACAAGAGGTGGACATCACCCAGTGGACCGGCCCCCGGATAGAAAGGACGCAAAGAATGTCCGTTTGGAGAGACGACAAGACAAGGCCGGCTCACCCCGTTCGCAGGACAAGTGGGAACAGCGATTTTCAAAGGGGTAGCATCATGCGCACACATTCGGCTTTTCGTCTGGCCCTGACCGCCAGCGTCGCCTGCATCGCCTTCGCACCGGGCGCCTTTGCCCAGGAGCCGGCGCCAGCGGACAATTCAGAGATCGTCGTCACCGGCCTCAAGCGCCAATATTTCGGCGACACGCCCGTCAAGGAAATCCCGCAGGCGGTGCAATTCCTGGAAGGCAAGCTGCTCGACGACCTCAACATCACACGCCTCGACACCGCGCTGGAACTGGCCAGTGGCGTGTCGAAGCAGAATAATTTCGGCGGCCTTTGGGACAGCTTCGCCATTCGCGGCTTTGCCGGCGACGAGAATTTCCCGAGCGGGTTCCTGGTCAACGGCTTCAATGGGGGCCGTGGCTATGGCGGTCCGCGCGACGCGTCGAACGTCGAGCGCATCGAAGTGCTGAAAGGCCCGAACTCAGCGCTGTTCGGCCGTGGCGAGCCGGGCGGCACGATCAATATCGTGACCAAGAAGCCGATCCTCGAAAAGACCTTCGGCAGCTTTTCTGTCTCGGGCGGCAGCTGGAACAGCTACCGGGTCGAGGGCGACTACAACCTGCCCCTGAACGACATGTTCGCCGTGCGCCTCAATGGCGCGGTCGAAGATGCCGACAGCTTCCGCGACACGGTGCATACGCGCAAATATGTGCTGACGCCCTCGCTGTTAGCGAAATTTTCCGACCGCGACCTGTTCACCTATGAAATGGAGTATGTGAACCAGGAAGTGCCGTTCGAGCGCGGCGTGGTGGCCGTGCCCACCCGCCAGGCCAATGGCACAACCACCTATGCGCTGGGCCTGATCCCGCAGTCGCGCTTCCTCGACGACCCCCGGAACGGCCCCACCAAGGTCAAAGTTCTCGGTCATCAGCTACAATATCAGCATGATTTCACCGACGACTGGACGCTGATGCTAGGCGCCGGTTACAAGGACACGATCTTCCGGGGCTTCTCCAGCGATCCCGAGCTGGCGCCCGCCCGTCAGGCGATCTATACCGACGGCCGCACCCTGACCCGCCAGCGGCGGTACCGCGACTACAGCACCAGCCATATGGTGTTCCGTGGCGAAATCAGCGGCAAGATCGAAACCGGATCGATCGTCCACAATATCCGCATCGGCGCGGATTGGGATCGCTTCAAGATCGACACCTTCCAGATCCGCTATCGTCCGCGCCCCAATCCCTACTCCGTCGACATCTACAATCCGGTTTATACCGGCCTGCTGCCGACGCCGGACCAAGAGGTCCAGAACGCGACGGAGATCCAGAAGGCATGGGGCATCTACGCCCAGGATCAGATCGAAATCACCGATCAGCTTAAAGTTCGCTTTGGCGGTCGCTACGACGACTTCAAGCAAGACATCGATCTGCGGCTGAACAACACGAACCCGAAAAAGGCCTATACGAAATTCAGCCCCATGGCCGGTCTCGTGTTTGAACCGACCCGCAGCCTTTCGCTTTATGCGAGCTACGGCAAAGGCTTCCGACCCAACAGCGGCGTAGGCTTCGACGGGGTGCCCTTCGCGCCTGAATTGAGCAAATCCTATGAAGTCGGCGCGAAGTTCGTTACGCCGGACGGCCGCATCACCAGCACATTGTCGCTCTATAAGATGAAGAAGAGCAACGTGCTGACGACCGACCCGGTTAATGCAGGCTTTTCCAAGCCGGTCGGATCGGCTAAGAGCAAGGGCGTTGAGTTCGACCTGAACGCCAAGCTGCCTGCCGGGTTCGAACTGTTCGTGACTTATGCCTATACCGACGCGGGGTGGGCCACGAACGCGCTTGATCCAAACTTCGCCGCCCCCATCCGCATTGGCGACCCGCTCATCAACATCCCCAAGCATCAGGGCAACGTGCTGCTGTTCAACAATTTCGAGATTGGCGGGCATGACGCGATGCTGGGCGCGGGGGTCAATTATGTGGGTCGTCGTCTCGGCGAAACCGCAACCACCTTCTTCCTGCCCAGCTACACGCTGGTGAAGGTGCTGGGCTCGTTCAACGTCACGGACCAGATCAAGATTTCGGCGGATGTGAACAACCTCTTCAACAAGAAATATTACGCCAGTTCCTACGCCGCGCTGTGGGTCCAGCCCGGCACGCCGCGCGCCTTCACGGTTCGCGCGACGTTCGACTTCTGATCCGCTGAACATCGGAACACCTGAGTTCCGACCGGCCGCCGGCGCCCCACCTCTCCAAAGCCTCGAGGGTTGCCGGCGGTCTTTCATGCGTTCAGGGAGAATGATCATGAACCGGGCGCGATGGCTCCACCTGCACAAATATATCGGCCTCGCGATGGCGGCGCTGCTGCTGGTGCAGGCAGCAACAGGCATGCTGCTGCTCTATCGCGGGCCGGTGGCGCGCTGGATCGACCCGGCCGGCATGACGAGCCACGGCAGCGCGCGGCTCATCTCGTCGGGCACGGCCGTGGCCAAGGCGGAACAGGCGCTGCCTGGCTTTGCGGTGACGCGCCTCTTTGCCCCCGATGCGGAAGGCGCAACCTATATGGCCGAGATGTCGGACGCGCAGGGCGCGACCCGCTATGCGTCTGTCGACCCTGCGGGTGGCGGCGTGTTGCGCGCCGGTTCGACATGGGTCTTCCCGATCGAAGCCGCGCTGCAGATTCACTATCGGCTGATGGCGGGCAGGCCGGGCATGGCCGTTGTGCTGCTCAACGCCCTGGCGCTGCTCGCCATGGCCGGCAGCGGCCTGGCCTATTGGTGGCCCAAAAAGGGCCCGTTCGGTAAACAGCTGTCCATCCGCTGGTCGCTGAGTTTCCGACTGTTGCTCCGGCAAGTGCATCGGACAACGGGCGTGCTTGTGTCGCTGCTGCTGTGTTTCATGGCTGTCACGGGCCTGTTGCTCGTGGTGCCCGACCTCATCGATCCGTCCCTACCGACCCTTGCCCGGCCGACCCGCAGCGCAGCGGCGATCGATCGGAGCCTGGCGCTGGCGCGGAGCGCCTTTCCCGCAAGTCCGCCGCGGGATTTTCGCATCGCTGGCGACCGGCTCATCGTCAACTTCCAGGCGCCCGAACGCAACCGCCGCGCCGTGCATCGCGCCGTGGTGATGATCGACCGGCCCCATATGGTCAGCGCGATACGCGCGGAACAGAATGGCGCGCTGTGGATGACGATATTGCCGTTGCATACGGGCAACAGCTTCGGCCCGGCAGGACCGATGGCGCTGGTGATCGTGGCGATGATGCTGATCGCCCTTTCCATAACCGGGCCGCTCATGTGGTGGCAGGCGCGCGCCGTTCGCCGCCGTTCAGCGCCGAGGAAGCAAATGGCATGACCCTGCTCTACACATCCGATGCCGATCGCGGCCGCATCTGGCGCGCCATCTTCGCGGCGGAGGCGCCCGACATTCCCTTCGTGACGACCGACGAGCCGTACGACCCGAAGGCAATCCGCTACCTTGCCGCCTGGGACCCGTCCAGCGAACTGCTGGAGCGGCTGACGGGACTTCACGCGTTGTTTTCCGTGGGCGCGGGCATCGACCAGTTCGACATGACCAAGCTTTCGCCCCACGTCCGGCTGGTCCGCATGATCGAACCGGGCATTACCGAAGGCATGGTTGAATATGCCTGCGGCGCGGTGCTGGCGCTGCACCGCAATTTCCTCGACTATGGAATCGCCCAGCGGGCGCATCGCTGGGCGCCGATCACGCTGGTGCCCGCCGCCACGCGCCGGGTCGGCGTCATGGGCCTCGGCCAACTGGGCCAGTCGGTTCTTGCCGCACTCCGGCCTTTCGGCTTTGCCCTGTCCGGATGGAGCCGGTCCCGACATGCGATCGACGGCGTAACCTGTCATGCGGGGGAAGCGGAGATGGCCGCGTTCCTCATGCGCTGCGACATCCTGATCTGCCTGCTGCCGCTGACGACCGAAACGCGCGGCATTTTGTGCCGGAACACGCTGACCAAACTGCCGCGAGGGGCCGCGCTCATCAATGTCGGCCGGGGTGGGCATCTGGTGGAGCAGGATCTGCTGCGATTGCTCGACGAGGGGCATATCTCCGCCGCTATCCTGGACGTCACCGAGCCCGAGCCCCTGCCCGAAAGCCATCCCTTCTGGGATCACCCCCGGATCATCCTCACGCCGCATGTCGCCAGCATGACCCGAGCCGGCAGCGCCGCCCGCGCGCTGATCGCCAACATCCGAAGGCTGGAGGCCGGGCAGCCGATAGACGGGGAAGTCAGCCGCGACCGGGGCTATTAGGCGGTCGACGTGGCCCGCGCGGCGACCAACGAACGGCTTGATCTGCCGTCAAACGCAGAGCGCCGCCGCAATATTTTCTGCCGGGTCCTTGCGCGTCCCGCTGTCGAAAGCCCGCTTTTATGCCACCGATTGCCCTCCTTCCCGACCCACGGCAAACTATGCCGAAAGCGGCCAGGAAAAAGCGGCTAATCTGCCCCTCGCCCCGAACCAATCGGAAACATGTTCCGGACAGCCCATGTCGTAATGGCTGCATCAAGAGACGGCCCACCGGCCACCAGTCGCCAAACAGGGGGATCAGACCCATGCCCAATTTCCGGCCCAAATATATCAGCTTTGATTGCTACGGCACCCTGACCCGGTTTCGCATGACAGAAATGGCGAGCGCGTTCATGGCGGACCGCGTCGCGGCGCAAGACCTGCCCGCCTTCTGCAAGGACTGGGGCGCCTATCGGCTCGACCAGGTGCTGGGTCCGTGGGAGCCCTATCAGGAGGTGATCCGCAACTCGCTGCGGCGAACCTGCAAGCGCTGGGGCGTGGAGTATCGCGAAGCCGACGCCGATGCCGTGTACAACGCCGTGCCGACATGGGGTCCGCATGAGGATGTGGCAGGAGGCCTTTCGAAAATCGGCGACAAGATCCCGCTCGTCATCCTGTCCAACGCCATGAACGACCAGATCCATCATAATGTCGGCATGCTGGGCGCACCCTTCCACGCAGTGTATACCGCGCAGATGGCGCAGGCCTACAAGCCCCGGATGCAGGCGTTCGAATATATGTTCGATCAGCTCGGCGCGAAGCCCGAAGAGATGATGCACGTCTCCTCCAGCTTCCGTTATGACCAGAACACCGCGACAGACCTGCATTTCGGCTGCCGCGTGTTCGTCGGGCGCGGGCATGAGCCGTCCAATCCCTTCTACCGCGACGTTGAAATCCCACATATCGGCGCGCTGCCGGCAGTCGTGGGCCTCTGATCCAAGCGATGGCCGCGTCTCCCCTCTCCTATTGGCTGGCAAGCGCCCCCGCCTTCACCAGCGGGGCGCAGGGCGGCGTGGAAGGCAAGGCTGACGTCGCCATCATCGGCGGCGGCCTCACCGGGCTTTCGGCGGCGCTGGCGCTGGCAAAACGCGGCGCGAGCGTCGTGCTGCTGGAAGGCGAGCGCGTGGTCGGAGAGGCTTCGGGTCGCAACGGGGGTCAGTGCAATAATGGCACGGCCCACGACTATGGCGCGCTGTCCGCGCGCTTCGGCAAGGATGTCGCCAAGGCTTATTATCGCGCGCATTGCGACGCGGTGGACATGGTCGAGCAGTTGGTTCTCGAGGAAGGCATAGACTGTTCCTTCAACCGCTGCGGACGGGTGAAGCTGGCGGCCAAGCCTAAACATTATGACAAGCTGGTCCGCGCGCACGACCTGCTCGTCCGGGAAGTGGACAAGAATGTCCGGCTCGTGCCGCCCGAGCGCATGGCGGAGGAAGTGGCGTCCGACGCTTTTCACGGCGCGCTGATCCAGACGACCAGCGCCCAGCTGCATCCGGGGCGCTACGGCGTGGGCCTCGCAGAAGCTGCGGCGCGCGCGGGCGCGAAAATCCACGAAAAGGCGGAAGTCACCGGGCTGGACCGGACAGCGAGCGGCTGGAGCGTGACCACGCCCAAGGGCCGGCTTATCGCCGATCAGGTGCTGGTCGCGACCGGCGGCGCCCCTGCCGCCGCGCCCTTCGGCTTCTTCCGGCGCCGGATCGTGTCGGTCGGAAGCTTCATCATCGCCACCGCACCGCTCGACCGCGCGCTGATCGACAGGCTGCTGCCAGGGCGGCGCAACTATGTGACCAGCAAGAATATCGGCAATTATTTTCGCCTGACCGCCGACAATCGCCTGATCTTTGGTGGGCGGGCGCGGTTTGCGATCAGCGATCCGCGCTCCGACCTCAAGAGCGGCCGCATCCTGGAGCAGACGATGGCAGAGATTTTCCCCGCGCTAAAGGGCGTGGGCATCGACCATGTCTGGGGCGGGATGGTCGACCTGACCGCCGACCGCCTGCCCCGCGCGGGCGAGCAGGATGGGCTTTTCTATTCCATGGGCTATAGCGGCCATGGCGTGCAGATGGCGACCTATATGGGGCAGATGATGGCGCGGGTGATGGCAGGGGACGCCGCCGCCAATCCGTGGGCCGGCCTCGACTGGCTAAGCGTCCCCGGCCATTTCGGCAAGCCCTGGTTCCTGCCGATCGTCGGCCTGTGGTATAAATGGCAGGACATCATCCATTGATGGACGAGCCTCCCCTTTCCCCGCCTTTTTCGCGGCGCGCGCTGATCGGCGGCATCGGCGCCGGGCTGCTGCTGCCGCATGGCGCGCTGGCGGCGCCGGCCGCGCCGCGCGTTGGCGGGCGCATCCGCGTCGCGAGCCTCTCCAGTTCGACCGCCGACACGCTCGATCCGGCCAAGGGCGCGCTGTCGACCGACTATGTCCGCCACTATATGTTCTACAGCGGGCTGACCCAGCTCGACCGCACCCTCACCCCGCGACCAGCGCTGGCGGAGCGGATGGAAAGCCGGGACCAGCAGACCTGGCATGTCCAGCTGCGGCGGGGCGTCGCGTTCCATGACGGCGCGATCCTGACATCGAAGGATGTCGTCTGGTCGTTGCTGCGGCACAAGGACCCGGCGGTCGGCTCCAAGATGGCAACCATTGCCCATCAGTTCGCCGAAGTGAAGGCGACGGGGCCGCTGGACCTGACCATCCGCCTGATCGGGCCCAATGCAGACCTTCCTACCATCCTTGCCCAGTCCCATTTCCTGATCCTGCGCGCCGGCCAGACCGATTTCCGCAAGCCCAACGGCACCGGTCCCTATCGCTGCGCCCAGTTCCGGCCCGGCGTGCGGACGCTCGCGCGGCGCAATCCGGATTACTGGCGCAACGGGCGCCCCTATCTGGAAGAGATAGAACTGATCGGCATTCCCGACGAGGTCAGCCGCGTCAACGCGCTTCTGTCGGGCGACGTCCAGCTCATCATCGCGGTCAATCCGCGCTCGGCCAAGCGGGTGCGCGCCTCAAGCCGCCACGCGCTGATGGAAACGAAATCGGGCCTCTACAGCAACCTCATCATGCAGCAAAAGGGCATGCCGACGGGCAATCCCCATTTCGTCGCGGCGATGAAATATCTGTTCGACCGGCCACTGATTAAAAGGGCGCTCTATCGCGACTATGCGACGATCGCCAACGACCATCCTATCCCGCCCTTCCACCCTTATTATCGCCCCGATCTGCCGCAGACGTCGCTGGATCTCGATAAGGCGAAATGGCATTTGCAGCGCGCCGGGCTGACCGGAGTGCGGCTGCCGGTCTATGCGTCTCCGGCAGCGGACGGATCGGTCGACATGGCGTCCATCCTGCAGGAATATGGGTCGCGCGTCGGGCTCAACCTGGCGGTCAACCGCGTACCGGGGGATGGATATTGGTCCACCCACTGGATGCGCCATCCGCTGACCTTCGGCAACACCAACCCGCGCCCGACAGCCGACCTCGTCTTCAGCCTGTTCTACAAGTCCGACGCGGAATGGAACGAGTCCGGATGGAAGAACCCGCATTTTGACCGGCTGCTGATAGAGGCGCGCGGCGAAGCCGACCAGGCCCGGCGCAAGCAGCTTTATGGCGAGATGCAGGAACTGGTGCATGATCGCTGTGGCGTCGCCATTCCGGTCTTCATCAGCCTGATCGACGGCCATGACCGCCGGCTGAAGGGACTGGAAGCCATGCCCACCGGCGGCCTTATGGGCTATCAGTTCGCCGAACATGTGTGGTGGGAAGGCTGATGGCAGGCGAGTCCACCTCATCCGGAACGAAGGCTGCACTCACCCTGATCGCGCGGCGTTTCGCTTCCTCCCTGCTGACGCTGTTCATGGTGTCCGTCGTGGTTTTCACGATCGCCCAGTTGCTGCCCGGCGACGCCGCGCAGGAATCGCTGGGGCAGAGCGCCACGGCCGAACAGGTGACGGCGCTGCGGCACGAGATGGGCCTCGATCGCCCGGCCCACGAGCGCTATGCCCGCTGGCTCGGCGATATGGTGAACGGCGATCCCGGCCAGTCACTGGTTGCCAACATGCCGGTGTCGGAAGTCATTTCCAGCCGCCTGCCCAACAGCCTGCTGTTGGCCGCGCTGACCGCGCTGGTGGCCGTGCCCGTCGCGCTGGCGATCGGCATCGGGTCCGCGATGAACCGGGGCGGCAAGCTGGACCGGGCGCTCAACATCTCTACGCTTTCCATGGTCGCGGTGCCGGAATTTCTGGTTGCGACGCTGGCGGTGCTGATATTCTCGGTGAAGCTGCGCTGGCTGCCTTCCATCGCGCTGGTGTCCGACGACATGAGCTGGGGCGATTATCTGCGTGGGGCGGCCATGCCCATCCTGTGCCTGGCGATCGTCGTCATCGCCCAGATGGCCCGCATGACCCGCGCCGCCGTGATCGACCAGATGGACCGGCCCTATGTGGAGATGGCTGTGCTCAAGGGCGTGCCCCCGGTCCGAGTGGTGCTGCGGCACATCATGCCCAATGCGGTCGCGCCGATCGTCAACGCGATGGCGCTCAGCCTGTCCTACCTGCTGGGCGGCGCGATCATCGTGGAAACCATCTTCAACTATCCCGGCCTCGCGAGCCTGATGGTGAACGCCGTCACCAGCCGCGACATGCCGCTGTTGCAGGCCTGCGCCATGATCTTCTGCGTGGCCTATCTCATCCTCATGCTCATCGCCGATGTCACCGCCATTCTCGCCAACCCCAGGCTGCGCGCGCAATGACAGCTTCCTCCCTCCGCTGGGCCAGAACCCTGCCGCTATCCGCCAAGGTCGGCCTCGCCTTCGTGCTCTTCTGGCTGGCCGTCGCGGTTATTGGGCCGATGCTGGCGCCCTATCCGGTTGGCGCTTTCGTCGCCTATGACGTGTTCGACGGCATGTCGGCGCAGCATTGGCTGGGCAGCGACTATCTCGGCCGCGACGTGTTGAGCCGCCTGCTGTCAGGCGCGCGCTACACGGTCGGGCTCGCCGCCGCTGCCGCGCTGCTGGCCAGCGCGACCGGCACGGCGCTCGCGCTGACGGCATCGGTGGGCGGGCCGAAGGTCGACGAGCCGCTGTCGCGCTTCATGGACACCTTGATCTCCATCCCGTCCAAGATTTTCGCGCTGGTGCTGGTCGCCGCCTTCGGATCCTCGCTGACGCTGCTGCTGATCATCGCGGCCGTCACCTATGTCCCGGGCAACTACCGGATCGCCCGCGCGCTGGCGGTGAACCTTGCACAGATGGACTATGTCCAGGTTGCCCGCGCACGGGGCGAAGGGCGTATCCACCTCGCCGTGCGAGAGATATTGCCCAACATGATCCACCCGCTGCTGGCCGATTTCGGCTTGCGCTTCGTGTTCATCGTGCTGCTGCTCTCTGGCCTCAGCTTCCTCGGCCTCGGCGTCCAGCCGCCCGATGCGGACCTGGGTTCGCTGGTGCGTGAGAATATATCGGGCCTTGGCGAAGGCGCCCCGGCGATCCTGATGCCCGCCATTGCGATCGCGACGCTGACGGTGGGCGTCAACCTTCTGATCGATGGCCTCAAGGGGAAGCGTCCATGACCGCGCATGTCGAAGTCAAGGGACTGCGCGTCACCGCCCGCAATGCGGCGGGAGAGGTCTTTCCGATCGTCAGCGATATCGACTTCGCGCTCGAGCGGGGCGAAGTACTGGCGCTGATCGGGGAGTCCGGTTCGGGCAAGACGACCATTGCCCTCACTCTGCTGGGTCATGCCCGGCCGGGCGCGACCATCTCTGGCGGCGCCATCCGCGTGGGCGACAAGCAGATCCTCTCGCTCGATGCCAGGAACCTGGCCCAACTGCGCGGCAACCGCATCGCTTATATCGCCCAGTCGGCGGCATCGGCTTTCAACCCGTCGCGCACGATCATGGACCAGGTTGTCGAGCCGGCGCTCATCCACAATCTCATGCCGCGCGCCGCCGCCGAGAAGAAGGCGGTCGAACTGTTCCGCGCCCTTGCCCTGCCCTTTCCGGACACGATCGGGTCGCGCTATCCGCACCAGCTTTCGGGCGGGCAGTTGCAGCGGCTGATGGCGGCGATGGCGCTCGTCACTGATCCCGAACTGGTGATCCTCGACGAGCCCACCACCGCGCTCGACGTCACCACCCAGATCGAAGTGCTGCGCGCGTTCAAGGCAGTGGTGCTGGAGCGTGGCGCGACCGCCATCTATGTCTCGCATGACCTGGCCGTCGTCGCGCAGATGGCGGACCAGATCATTGTGCTGAACCAGGGCCGCATCCGGGAGCAAGGCAGCGCCGATCAGATCCTCCACCGCCCCGCCGACGATTATACCCGCACGCTGATGGCCGCCGCCCGGCCCGCCATCCGTCCCGCGCCAGCAGGGGCCGACATGCCCGCCGCCCCATTGCTCGAAATCCGGAACATGACGGCGGGTTATGGCAAGATCGGCAAGGATGGCCGCCCGCGCGTGCCGGTGCTGCGCGACATCAACCTGCGCATCGAGCGCGGGGCGACGCTGGGCGTGATCGGCGAATCCGGTTCGGGCAAGTCCACCATCGCGCGAGTGATCGCGGGGTTGCTGCCCCCGGCTCAGGGTGAAGTCCTGCTGGGCGGCCAAGCGCTTCCCCCCGGCCTCAGGGGGCGGAGTCGAGACCAATTCCGGCGCATCCAGCTGGTGTTCCAGAATGCCGACACCGCGCTCAACCCCGCGCAAAGCGTCGGCAACATAATTGCGCGTCCGCTGGCCTTCTATCACGGGCTGAAGGGCAACGCGGCGCGGCTGCGCGTGCTGGAACTGCTGGACCTCATCCGCCTGCCCGCCACAGTGGTCGACCGGCGCTGCTGCGAACTGTCAGGCGGGCAGAAGCAGCGCATCAATCTTGCCCGCGCGCTGGCGGCGGACCCGGAACTGATCCTCTGCGATGAGGTGACATCGGCGCTCGATACCGTGGTCGGCGCGGCGATCCTCGATCTGATGGCGGAACTGCGCAAGGAACTGGGCGTCGCCTACATGTTCATCAGCCACGACATTTCCACGGTGCGCGCGATCTGTGACGACATCCTCGTCCTCTATGCGGGCACCATGGTCGAAACGGGCAAGCGCGACGGCTTCCGCGCCGCGCCCTTCCATCCCTATACCGACCTGCTGATCGGGTCGGTGCCGGAAATGCGGGCCGGCTGGCTGGAGGAAGGCGGAGCCGGTCGCCCGCTGCCGCTGGTCGGCGCGGCGGCCGATGAGCCTGATCTCTGCCGGTTCCTGGCGCGCTGTCCGGCGCGGATCGACGGGCTGTGCAATGTCAGCCCGCCGCCGCGCCACAGGCTGAGCAAGGGCAACAGCATCCTGTGCCATCATGGAGAAGAAAGCTTGATCCAGGTTCAGGGGGTAGCCGCATGAGCGCGCGCTTTGTTCGATTGGCCGAAACCGAACGCCCTCCCGTCATGCTGCACGTCGATGGCAAGCCCGTTGAGGCGCTGGCGGGCGACACGCTGATGGTCGCACTGCTGAGCGCGGGCGGGACCTTGCGGCAGTCGGAGTTCGGCGACGGCAAGCGCGCTGGTTTCTGCCTGATGGGCGCCTGCCAGGATTGCTGGGTCTGGACCGAGGCGGGCGACCGTCTGCGCGCCTGCTCCACGCTCGCACAGGCGGGCCAGCGCATTCTCACCAGCCAGCCGGAGGCGTCATGGCCGAACCCCGCATAATCATCGTCGGCGCCGGGCCGGCCGGTGTGCGCGCGGCTGAAGCGGTGGCGAAGGCTGGCCTGCGGCCGACCGTGATCGATGAAGGGCGGCGAGCGGGCGGGCAGATATATCGCCGCCAGCCCGACAATTTCACTCGCCCCTACGAAAAGCTCTACGGGACGGAAGCCGGCCGCGCGAAGGCGCTGCATGACAGTTTCGACGCGCTGAAGGGGCAGATCGACTATCGCCCCGAGACGCTGGCCTGGAACATCACGGACGGTCAGGTCTGGACGGCGCGCGGTGCTGTGCAGGAAACGCTGCCCTATGACGCGCTGATCCTGTGCACGGGCGCTACGGATAGGCTGATGCCGGTCAAGGGCTGGCACCAGGCCGGCACCTACAGCCTGGGCGGGGCGCAGGTGGCGCTCAAGTCTCAGGCCGTCTCCATCGGCCACGAGGTTGTGCTCATGGGGACAGGGCCGCTGCTCTACCTGGTCGCGTCCCAATATGTGGAGGCAGGGGCGAAAGTCGTCGCGATTCTGGATACATCGTCCAAGGCCGCCCGGATCAAGGCGCTGCCCGACATGCTCGCCCTGCCCGGCGTGCTATGGAACGGCATTCAGCTGACGCGTGCCCTGGCACGGGCAGCAGTCCCGGTCCATCACGGCATCACGCCTGTCGAGATCACCGGCGATGCCGACAATGGCGTCGCCGGCGTGCGGTTCCGGGCTCCCTCGGGCGCCGAACAGACGCTTCGATGCGACGCCGTCGCGCTGGGCTATCATCTGCGGCCCGAAACGCAGCTGGCAGACCTGGCGCGCTGCGAGCTTGTCTTCGATCCTGCCACGCATCAATGGCTCCCCCGGCGCGATCCGGACGGGCGAGCGAGCGTGGCGGGCGTCTATCTGGCGGGCGACGGGGCAAAGATCCTTGGCGCCCGGGCGGCGGAGGCAAGCGGCCGGTTGGCGGCGCTGGCCGCGCTGTCCGACCATGGCCTGCCGGTCGACGGCGGCGAGATGGCGGGGCTGCGCCGCGAGATCGGCACCTATGCACGGTTCGCGCGCGGCCTGGCGACGGCCTTTCCCTGGCCGGCGCGACAGGCTGTCGCCCTGCCCGACGAGGCGATCGTCTGCCGCTGCGAAGCCGTCACCGCAGGGGACCTGCGCGTCGTGATGCGCGAAACCGGGGCCGTCGAGGCCAATCGCGCGAAAGCCTTCAGCCGCGTCGGCATGGGCCGCTGCCAAGGGCGCTATTGCGGCCTCGCGGCGGCGGAACTGATCGCCGCGGAGGCAAGGATTCCCGTCGAACAGGTCGGCCGTCTGCGCGGGCAGGCGCCGGTCAAGCCGCTGCCCATCGCCATCGGAGAGGAAGAATGAGCGCGGCAAGCGACGTCATCATTGTGGGCGGCGGTCTGATGGGTTCTTCCGCCGCGCTGTTCCTGCGCGGTCATGGCCTGTCAGTCACGCTGCTGGAAACCGACCTGATCGGCCGACAGGCAAGCGGCACCAACTTCGGCAATGTCCGGCGTCAGGGCCGGCCGATCCACCAGCTTCCGCTGGCCAATCGCGCGCTGTCCATATGGCGCAGGTCGCGCGCGTTGCTGGGCGCCGACGTCGAATATCTCCAGTCCGGCCACATCCGCGTCTGTTATCGGGAACGGCCCGAACTGCTGGGCGCAATGGAAGACTATGCCGGCCAGGCGCGGCACGAGGGCCTCGACCTGGAACTGCTCACCGGCAACGCGCTGCGGGCGAAATTTCCCTTTTTCGGCGCCGATGTGCTGGCAGGCTCCTATTCCGCGATGGACGGCCACGCCAATCCGCGCCTCGCGGCGCCGGCCTTTGCGCGGGCGGCGGACCGGATGGGCGCGATGATCCACGAGAACACGAAGATCATCGACGCGCAAAAAGTCGGCGAGGATTTCGTCGTCACGGCGGAAGACGGCCGCACCTTCCGCGCGCCGGTACTGCTGATCACGGCCGGGGCCTGGGGCAACGCGCTGTCCTCGCAATTCGGCGAGCCGGTGCCGATCGTGCCGCGCGGGCCGACGATGAGCGTGACCGAGCCTGTGCCCTACGCGATCCTCCCTGCGGTAGGCGTCATGACGCCGGTCGAGGAGGAAACCGTCTATTTCCGCCAGGTCGCGCGCGGCAATATCGTGCTGGGCGGCAGCACGCGCGGGCCATCCTATCCCGAAGACTATCGCGCCTATGTCTTGCCGCAGAACACGCTCAGCCAGCTGAAGCATATCCGCCGCCTCGCGCCAGCGCTGGGCAAGCTCAACATCATCCGCGTCTGGTCGGGGATCGAGGGCTATCTGCCGGACAGCCAGCCCGTCATGGGGCCGAGCGCGACCACCAGCGGCCTCTATTATGCCTTCGGTTTTTCCGGATCCGGCTTCCAGATCGGGCCCGGCGTGGGCGAGACGATGGCGGAAATCATAGCGAAGGGCGGCACGGACATTCCGCTGGCACCATACCAGATCAGGCGGTTCGCCATGACCGCCTGACTTTCCTAACGCCTCTGTTCCTATCGAGCGCCTGTCGAATTCGCTCGACGGCAACGGAGGAAGCGGATCAGAACTCAATCAGCGCCGTCTTGGTTTTCAGGTTCGCCATATAGGCCTCCTTCCCCAGATCCTTGCCGATACCCGATTGTTTGTAGCCACCGGTCGGCAGGATGAAGTCATTGCTGCGGCCATATCGATTGACCCAGACCGTCCCCGCCTCGAGCGAGCGGGTAGCCCTCAGCGCCCGCGCCACGTCGCCGGTATGAACGCCGGCGGCAAGGCCATAATCGCTGTCGTTGGCAAGGGCATAGGCCTCCACCTCGTCACTGAAGGTCTGGACCGTCAGCACCGGCCCGAAAATCTCGCCCTGCACCACTTCGCTCTGCTGATCGACATTGCCAAGAAGCGTCGGCGCGAAATAGCTGCCCTCCTGCGGGGCAGTGGCGCGCCCACCGCCCGCCAGCAACTCCGCCCCCTGCGCGACGGCGCGCTGAACGATGCCATCCATGCGATCGAGTTGGCCTTCGGAAATGATCGGCCCCAGCGTCGTGTCGGTGCGCCAGGTCGGCCCCGCCCGGTGCGCCGCGAAGGCGGCCAGCACCCGGTCGATCACCTGATCCGCCACCTTGTCCTGCACCAGCAGCCGCGACCCGGCGACGCAGACCTGCCCGGCGTTGAGCGTGATCGCCCGTGCGACGATCGCCGCCGCCTTGTCCAGCGCGGCATCGGCAAAGACGATCTGCGGGCTCTTGCCGCCCAGTTCCAGCGTCACCGGCTTGGGGCCCATCTCGGCGCAGGCGGCCATGATCGCCGCGCCGGTGCGGGTGGAGCCGGTGAACGTCACCTTCGCGACTTCCGGTCGCCGCACCAGCGGATCGCCCACCGACCGGCCATCGCCCTGGACGATGTTGAACACGCCGGCGGGCAAGCCTGCTTCGATGGCCAGCTCGGCGAGGCGCACGATACTGAACGGTGTCATTTCAGAGGGCTTGAGAACCACACTGTTTCCCGCCGCAATCGCTGGCGCAATCTTCCAGCCCGCCATGACCAGCGGCAGGTTCCAGGGACTAATGGCAGCCACCACGCCATAGGGTTCGGTGATGGTGAGGCCCAGCTTGTCGGGCGTGGTCGCCGCGACTTCGCCGCCCACCTTATCAGCCCATTCGGCGAAGAAGCGGATCGTCTCGGCGGTGTAGCTGAGGTCCCAGGCGGTGATCTCGTTGATTGTACGGGTCGATCCCAGCGCTTCCAGCGGGGCGAGGCCGTCGACATCCGCCTCGATTAGGTCCGCCCAGCGGCGCAGCACCTTCATCCGCCCGCGCGGATCGGTCTGCGCCCAGCCACTCGTCTTGTAGGCGGCGTGCGCATTTTCAACCGCTTCGGCCAGCTGTCCCGCGTCGACGCAGTCCAGTTCCGCTTGCACCCGGCCGTCCGAAGGACGCCGCACCATGATCCTGTTCCCGCATCCCTGTACCCGCCGGCCGCCAATGAAATTGCTGGCCTCTGCCAGGGGGATGAGATCAGGGTTGAAACCGTCCACGGCATAATCTCCTGCTGCACGCCTTCCCGCTAAAATAGGTCAGCGCCGCGGCATTTGTGGCAGTTGCGCAGGAAAGCCGGCGCGATATTCTTCCAAAAATAACGCGAAGGCGGCAGCCAATGCTTGTAGGCAGCCCCTAATGTCCGGGTCACTGATTCATGACCAGAGGCGGCCATTACCGCCAGGGAGCAAGACGCATGGCGACAGGCATAGAAGCAATGGTGGACCTGCGGCGCATGACCGCCGAGGATTTGCCCGCCGCCCACGAGCTTTCCCAAGAGCAGAAATGGCCGCATCGGATCGAGGATTGGGAAATGATGCTCGGCCTTGGATCCGGCTATGTAGCGGAAAGTAAAGGGGAAATCATCGGCACGGCGATGAGCTGGTCCTATGGCGATGATTTCGCGACTCTGGGCATGGTGATCGTCTCGCCCAAGGCGCAGGGCATGGGCATCGGCCGCCGCCTGATGGACGCGGTGCTGGCCGACCTGAGCGACCGGACGGTGATGCTGAACGCTACAGACGAAGGCGTACCGCTCTATCGCAGGATGGGGTTCGAACCGGGCGGACCGATCTACCAGCATCAGGGCGCTGCCTTCGCCGTGCCCATGGCGGAACTCATCCCCGACGAACGAGTGCGGCCGCTCGGCGCCAAGGACATGGACGTGCTGCGCGATCTGGCGCGGCGTGCGACCGGCATGGACCGCGACAGGCTGCTTGAGGCGTTGGTGCCCGGCGCGCAGGGCGTGGTGCTGACGCGCAGTAACGAGCCGGTCGGCTTCGCGCTCTTCCGCCGCTTCGGACGCGGCTATGTCGTGGGGCCGACGATCGCGCCGGACACAGGCGGCGCAAGGGCGCTGATCTCGCACTGGCTGGGTTCGAACAGTGGTATCTTCTGCCGCCTTGATGTCCCGGAGGAGAGCGGTCTTTCCGCCTGGCTTGACGAACTGGGCCTGCCCTGCGTCGGCCGGGTCCTTCGCATGACCCGCGGGCCGGCGCCCAAGACCGACCCCACCGTCAAGGCCTTCTCCCTCACGACACAGGCGCTCGGATGACACTCTCCCTCAACAATCCATCCCTGCTGATCCAGCAGGCCTTTATCGGCGGCGAATGGGTCGGCGCCACGTCCGGCGCGACCCTGCCGGTCGATAACCCCGCCACGGGCGCCATCATCGGGGTCGTGCCGGACTGCGGTGCCGAAGACACCGAGGCCGCCGTCGCGGCGGCTGAGGCGGCCTACCCGGCATGGCGGGCGAAAACCGCTGCGGAGCGCGCCGACTTGCTGCACCGCTGGCATGGCCTGGTGTTGGAGAATATCGCCGACCTCGCGCGCATCATGACCGCCGAGCAGGGCAAGCCGCTGGCCGAGGCGGAAGGAGAAATCCGCTACGCGGCCAGCTTCATCAAATGGTTCGCGGAGGAAGCGCCGCGCATCGATGGCGCCATCATCCCTGCTCCCGAAACCAACCGCCGCATCCTGGTGATGAAGGAACCGGTGGGCGTTTCGGCGGCCATCACCCCCTGGAACTTCCCGGCGGCGATGATCACCCGCAAATGCGCGCCGGCACTGGCCGCGGGCTGCCCCATCGTCATCAAGCCATCGGAACTGACGCCCTTTACCGCGCTCGCGCTCACGAAGCTGGCGCAGGATGCGGGCTTCCCTGCGGGGGTCTTCAACATCCTGACGGGCAATGCCAGCGCGATCGGCGGCGTCATGACCGGCAGCCCGATCGTGCGGAAACTGTCCTTCACCGGCTCGACCCGGGTGGGCGCGCTGCTGATGCGCCAGTCGGCCGACACCATAAAGCGGCTCAGCCTGGAACTGGGCGGCAATGCCCCGCTGATCGTGTTCGACGATGCCGACCTGGATGCCGCGGTTGCCGCGACCATGGCCAGCAAGTTCCGAAACGCCGGGCAAACATGCGTTTGCGCCAACCGAATCCTGGTGCAGGACGGGGTTTACGACGCCTTTGCCGAACGTCTCGCCAAGGCGGTTTCCGCACTCAGGGTCGCGCCCGGCGATCAGGCCGGCAGCACGATCGGCCCCCTCATCAATGACGCCGCCGCCGACAAGGTGAAGGCGCATGTAGAAGACGCTCTGTCTCACGGCGCCCGAATCTTCGCGGAGGCGCCCGAAGGCGCGACAGGCACGCGTTTCGCAAGGCCGGTGATACTGACCGGCGCGACGCGGGACATGCGCCTTGCCGACGAGGAAACCTTCGGCCCCGTCGCGCCGCTGTTCCGCTTCACCCATGAAGAAGAGGGCATCGCGCTCGCCAACGACACCAGCTACGGGCTGGCCAGCTATTTCTATACCGAAAATCTCCACCGCGCCTTCCGCGTCGCGGAACGGCTGGAAAGCGGCATGGTCGCACTCAATACGGGCGGCATCTCGATGGAAATGGCACCGTTCGGCGGCGTCAAGATGTCGGGTCTCGGCCGCGAAGGCGCGCATGCCGGGATCGAGGAATATCTGGAGACCAAGGCTTTCCACGTCGGCGGGCTCAAGCTCTAGCGGTCAGACGAACCGACCATCACGCGCCCATCCGACGGGCGCATCCGTTCACGAATACTGCCCCCAAGGGGCCAGTGGGAGGGCCGCCATGGCACGCAATTATTCCATCTCCGTCATACCCGGCGACGGCATCGGTCAGGAAGTCATGCCCGAAGGCGTCCGCGTGCTGGAACGCGCCGCGAGCCTCTACGGCTTTACCATCGATCAGAAGTGGCACGATTTCGCCTGCTGCGACTATTATGCCCGACACGGTCAGATGATGCCCGACAATTGGAAGGACCGGATCGGCAACCCCGACGCGATCTTCTTCGGCGCGGTCGGCTGGCCCGATACGGTGCCCGACCATGTCTCGCTATGGGGATCGCTGCTCCAGTTCCGGCGTGAATATGACCAATATGTCAACTTGCGGCCGGTGCGGCTGATGCCTGGCGTTCCCTGCCCGCTGGCGGGACGAGAGCCGGGCGATATCGATTTCTGGGTCGTGCGCGAAAATACCGAAGGCGAATATAGCTCGGTCGGGGGCAAGATGTTCGCCGGCACGCCCCGCGAAGTCGTGATACAGGAAACGGTGATGACGCGCCACGGCACCGACCGGGTGCTGCGCTATGCCTTCGAACTGGCCGCAACGCGGACACGCAAGCATGTCACCTCCGCCACCAAGTCCAACGGCATCGCCATCACCATGCCCTGGTGGGACGAACGGGTGGAGGAGATGGCGAAGAATTTTCCGACCGTCACCCACGACAAATATCATATCGACATCTTGACGGCTCAGTTCGTGCTGAACCCCGATCGCTTCGACGTCGTGGTGGCTTCCAACCTGTTCGGCGACATCCTGTCCGACCTTGGGCCGGCCTGCACCGGCACCATCGGCGTCGCGCCGTCGGGCAATATCAACCCGGACCGCACCGCGCCGTCCTTGTTCGAGCCGGTGCATGGTTCCGCGCCGGACATCGCCGGCCAGGGTATCGCCAATCCGGTCGGCCAGATCTGGTCGGCCGCGATGATGCTGGAGCATCTGGGCGAGACGAAGGCCGCCGCCGCCATCATGCGGGCGATTGAGGCCGTTCTCGCCGAACCGGCGCTGCGGACTGGCGACCTCAAGGGCAAGGCCAGTACGGAACAGTGCGGCAAGGCGATCGCCGACGCGCTTTCGTGACGGTCCGCCCGGTGCGGCAGAAAATGCCGTGCCCCTTACTCAAAACGCCGTGAGCCCTTCATCCTCCCTGTCAAATTGGCGCATCCGACCGCGACGGCGGGATAGTCTCGGTCGCGAAATCAACACCGCGAGTTTTCTGATGACGCTGACTTCCAACCGGTCCCTGATCGACATCGACCGCGACCATCTGATTCATCCTGTCACCTCCTTCCGCGGCCACGAGGCGCGCGGTGCGACGCTGCTGCAAAGCGGCAAGGGCATGTGGCTGACGGATGTGGACGGGAACCGGCTGCTCGATGCCTTCGCGGGCTTGTGGTGCGTCAATGTGGGTTATGGTCAGGACAGCATCGTCGAAGCCGCCGCGGCGCAGATGCGCGAGCTTCCGTACGCAACCGGCTATTTTCATTTCGGTTGCGAACCGACCGTGCGCCTTGCGCAGAAGCTGGTCGACCTTAGCCCCCAAGGGCTCGACCATGTCTACTTCGCCCTGGGCGGTTCGGACGCCGTAGATTCGGCAATTCGCTATATCGTGCATTATTTCAACGCCACCGGCCGTCCCTCCAAGAAGCAGTTCATCGCTCTGGACCGCGGCTATCACGGCTCCAGCACCACAGGCGCGGGCCTGACCGCGCTATCGAATTTCCACCGCCTGTTCGACCTGCCCCGTGCCTGGCAGCACCATATTCCCTCGCCCTACCCTTATCGCAGCGACCTGACCGATGACGCCGCGATCATCGCCCGGTCCGTCCAGCAGCTTAAGGACAAGGTGGCCGAACTGGGCGCCGACAATGTCGCGGCCTTCTTCTGCGAGCCGATCCAGGGATCAGGTGGCGTCATCGTACCGCCAAGGGGCTGGCTAAAGGCACTGCGCGACGCCTGCAGCGAACTGGACATTCTGTTCGTGGCCGACGAAGTCATCACCGGATTCGGCCGGACCGGCCCGCTGTTCGCCTGCGAGGCGGAAGGCGTTTCGCCCGACCTCATGACCCTGGCGAAGGGACTGACTGCCGGCTATGTCCCGATGGGCGCACTGCTCATGTCGGACAAGATCTATCAGGGCATCGCCGCCGGCGCGTCCCCGGAACTCGCCATCGGCCACGGCATGACCTATTCGGGGCATCCGGTGAGCGCGGCGGTCGGCCTGGAAGTGCTGCGGCTCTATACCGACGGCGGCATTCTCGCCAATGGGCAGAGCGTTAGCTCGCGCTTTGCCGCGGGCCTCGACGCCCTTGCCGACCATCCGCTGGTGGGCGACACGCGCGGGCGCGGCTTGCTCGGCGCGATCGAACTGGTCGCCGACAAGAAGGCCAAGGATCGCTTCGATCCCCACCTCAACATCCCCGACCGGTTGTTCGCCCAGGGCTACCGAAACGGCGTCATCTTCCGGTCCTTCCCCGATACCATCATCGGGCTCGCGCCGGCTCTCTGCGCGTCGGACGAGGAGATGGACGAGATCTTTACCCGCGTCCGGAAAACACTCGACGACCTGCTGGAAGAGTCGGATATTCGCGCCGCGGTCAAATAAGGGAGAGCCAAGCATATGTTCGGGGGGCCAAGACTGGACCGGATCGACCTCAAGATCCTGACGCAGCTTCAGCAATCCGGCCGCATCACCAATGTTGAGCTGGCCGACGCGGTGGGCCTGTCGCCCAGCCCCTGCCTTACCCGCGTCAAGCGACTGGAAAAAGCGGGCTACATCACCGGCTATGGCGCGCATATCAACCTGCACAAGCTGGGCGAGTTCCTGACCGTCTTTACCGAAGTCACCTTGACGGAGCATCGGGCGGGGGATTTCTCGCGCTTCGAAACGCGCATCCGCAAGCTTGACGAGATCGTCGAATGTCACCTTGTCAGCGGTGGCTATGACTATCTGCTGAAATTCGTGACGCGGGGCGTCGCCCATTATCAGTCGATCATCGAAGGAATGCTGGAAAGCGATTATGGTATCGAGAAATATTTCAGCTATGTCGTGATCAAGTCACCCTTCATCAAACACCATTATCCGATCCAGCACCTCTTTGGTGAGCAGAAATGATCGAAGACCTGCTTGAGCCCCTGATCGCGTTTCGCCGCGACATTCACGCGCATCCCGAACTGGGCTTTTGCGAGCATCGTACCGCCGGCCGTATCGCGGAGCAGCTGCACGCGCTGGGCCTGGAGGTGCACGAAGGGATCGGCAGGACCGGCGTGGTCGCAGTGCTTCGGAATGGGCCGTCGACCCGCAGCATCGGCCTGCGCGCCGATATGGACGCGCTGCCCATTCATGAGCAGACCAACCTGCCCTATACCAGCCGGACCGAAGGCACATTCCACGGCTGCGGCCATGACGGCCATGTCGCCATGCTGCTGGGCGCGGCGCAGCATCTGGCGCGTAGCCGCAATTTCGACGGCACGGTGCATTTTTTCTTCCAGCCCGCCGAAGAAGGCCAGGGCGGTGCGCGCGAAATGGTGCAGGAGGGCCTGTTTGATCGCTTCCCCTGCGATCGCGTCTTTGCCCTGCACAACTGGCCTGACCTGCCTGCGGGCACCATCGCCACCCGTCCGGGGCCGATCATGGGCGCGGCGGACAAGTTCGAGATAAGGATCGAAGGGCGCGGAGGCCATGCGGCCATCCCGCAGAACACGCCGGACGCCATCCTTGCAGCGGCCAGTCTGGTGCAGCAGCTTAACACTATCGTCTCCCGCCAGATCGCGCCCACGGCTTCGGCCGTGCTGTCGATCACGCAGATCCATGGCGGCCACACCCACAATGTCCTGCCGGCGGAAGTGAAGGTCGCCGGCACCGTCCGCACCTTCGCCCCTGCCGTGCAGGATGTGATCGAACAGGCGGTCCGCCGGATTGTCGACGGCGTCGCGCTCGCCGCCGGAGTGGAGGCAACCGTCGACTATCACCGTTATTATCCCGCGACGATCAACGACCCGCAGGCCGCGCAGGAGGCGCTTGCCGCCGCTGCGACCGTCGGCGAGGCGCAACTCGCGCCCGAGCCCGCCTTCACCTCGGAAGATTTCTCCTTCATGCTGCAGGCGTGCAAAGGCGCCTACATCTGGCTCGGACAGGCGAAGCCGGACGGATCGGTGCCGCTGCACAATCCGCACTACGACTTCAACGACGATGTTCTCGGCCTCGGCATCCGGCTGCATGTCGCGCTGGTCGAGCAGCATCTGGCTCCGTAGCGCTGCCCTTTACAGGCTGAACCCGAACCCGACCACCGCCATGGTGGACTGCAGCCTATCCCCCTGTGCGCGCCCGATCTCACGGCTGTCAGCCAGTAGCCGCTCATGCGCTACCCCCACATAGGCGTTAACCTTAGCGCTCAGCTTGAGCCGAAGCCTTAGTGAGGCTTCAGCGTCCGTAAATCCCGCACCCACGCCATCGGACTCAGTCCGCTGCGCCGACCATGCTATTCCGGCACGCGGTTCCAGATAGAGTTTCGCGGAAATGGGCAGCTGGTAGATCAGCTGGGCGTCCCCTGTAAGCTGGCCGTCATCCGACAGAAAGGCGAATGCTTCCCAACTAAGCCGGCTGCCAACGATACCCTGGATTCCCGCCACGGCATAACTATCATGCGGATGCGGCTGGAAGTCATGGCGCGCGCCAGCAAGCAGCACGACGTTATTCGCGATCGATCGTGAGTAGAGAAGGCGAGCCTGAACATCGTCTATCCGCGTGCCGACGGCGCCGCCGCCTTCCGCCATAAGCACCGCCTGATCAGTCGAATTGCCCCAGGCGAAGCTGCCGTCCCAGAGGAACAGCTCGTCACCCTTGCCAGAGCGCAATTCGATAAGGTCGAACCCGCCCGAAAGGGCAGCCTCGTGCTCATCCGTCGCCGCTTGGGCAATCGCCTTGTCACTGCCGGAAAGGGCAGCAAAGACGATCAAAAATCCAGCAAGGGCACAGCGCACGTCTATCAAGATCCAGTTTCCAGGGTGAGGCAAGACTAGGCAGGCGGGCGCGGCGCTTGCGCGCGAAATGGCCTCATGCCGCCGCCGATCATGACAAGATTTCGCAGAGCCGCGGCAGATCGTGCCGCTCGCACTTTTCAGAACCAGAAACGAATACCCATGACCAAACTGGCGGCCGACGCGCGCTCTCCTTCAGCATGGACGAAACGTGCGCTGCCGCCCAACTTGCGTTCCCAGTTCAGGCCAACATAGGGCGCGAATTCACGCGCCAATTCATAGCGCAGGCGCAAACCCAGCTCGATGTCAGAAAAGCCCGATCCGATGCCAAGCTCCGGCACGTCCTGCGCCGCGATATTCAGTTCGGCCGCTGGTTGCAGGATAAGCCGCTGGGTAATCCGCTGGTCATAGCTTCCCTCCAGCCGTACATGCACGTCGCCCTTGTTGGACAGAAACGCCTGGGCGCCGACCTCGAACCAATAAGGCGCCAACCCCTCGATACCGATAACCGCGTAGGTCCGCTGCGGATCGGGACGGATATCGTGCCGCACCCCCGCTTCCACGTTGAACCAGGGGTCGATCGCCCGGCTGTAGAGCGCCTGTACCTCGGCGCGCTCCAGTCCTCCGCTGACCTGACCTTCGCCCTCGGTCCTGAAGGCAAATCGGTTGATGTCGCCGCCGATCCAGCCCTCGCCCTCCCAATGATAGGCGTCCGCGCCCTTGCCTGATCGATATTCAAGCCGGTCGAGCATGACCCGCGAGAAGGTCATGCCGCCATTTTCCCTGAGCATCGCGGTACGCGCGCGCGCCATTTCCGCGGCATTGTACAAGGCTTCGGCTGCATGATCGGCCGGAACCGGCGGCGCGATGCCCTTGGGGACGGCGCCGTCGTCGGGAGTCACGCCGTGCCCGGCATGGGGATTGTCGGGAGACGTGTCGTCGACGGGCTGATGGGCCGAATGATCCTGATCCTGCGGCATGGCCATGGCGCCATCGTCCATCTGGCCGGGATCCATCTCCTGGGCCACGGCAGGAATGGCTGTTGACGCCAGAAGCAGCGCGGCGAGGGACAGGGCGCTCCTCATGCCGTATCTCCTTCAGGGCGCACGGTCACGATGCGCATCATCCCAGCATGCATGTGCATCAACATGTGACAATGGAACGCCCAATCCCCGAGCGCGTCCGCCGTCAGGTCGAAGCTGACCTTGCCGCCAGGTAGAACGTTGACCGTATGCTTGACCGGATCATGCTCGTTCGCACCGGTCACCAGCTGGAAGAAATGGCCATGGATGTGAATGGGATGCGGCATCATCGTGTCGTTGATGAGGTTCACCCGGACCCGCTCCATATTGCGAAAAGCGATGGGCTCGGCCCCGTCCGACAGCTTCACCCCATCGAAGGACCACATGTAGCGTTCCATGTTTGCGGTCAGATGGATGTCCAGCGTCCGGGTCGGCGCGCGTCTGTCCTTGAACGGCTCCAACGACTTGAGGTCGGCATAGGTCAGCACCCGATGTTCGACATTTTCCAACCCCGTCGGCCGCTCGCTGGTCCGGTCGGCGGGCGTGGGCGAGAGCGTCGCCACCCCTGGCCCCATCTTCACCTGCGGTGCGACGGACTTATCGCGCATCTTCATCGAATGGCCGGCCATGCTTTCATTGGCCGGCTGACTAAGGTCGATGACACCACCCTGCCCCATGTCCATGCCGGACATGTCCATGCCCATGTCCTTCATGCCCAGCAGGGGACGCCCGCGCAGCGCCGGCACCTCCGCCGCCATGCCGATGCGCGGCGCCAGCGTGGCCCGTACCAGCCCGGACCGATCAATAGCCTCGGCGATCAAGCCATAGGCCCTTGCTTCGGTCGGCTGCACCACGACGTCATAGGTTTCGGCGATGCCAATCTGAAATTCGTCCGTCTCCACCGGCTGCACATGCTGGCCATCGCACTGCACGACAGTCATCGGCAATCCAGGGAGCCGCACGTTGAAGTTCGTCATCGCCGACGCATTGATGATCCGCAGCCGCACCCGTTCGCCCGGGCTGAAAAGCCCGGTCCAATTTTCGATTGTGCCATGGCCGTTGACCAGGAAGCTGTAGGTCGACCCGGTCACGTCGGAGATGTCGGTGGGGTCCATCCGCATGGCGCCCCATTCCAGCCGCTCCTTTGTACTCTGGTCCTTGCCTGCGATCAGCCCGGCCAGCGTCTGCCGCTGCATGTTGAAATAGCCGCCGGACTGCTTCAGCCGTTTGAGCAGCACATGGGGATGGAGGGGACTCCAGTCCGACAGGATGATGACATGCTCACGATCGCTTTGCACCGGATCGTTCTCGACGGGATCTATGACGATCGGTCCATAATGGCCCATCGCCTCCTGCATGCCGGAATGGCTGTGGTACCAATAGGTCCCCGACTGGCGGATCGGGAACTCATAGGTAAAGCTTTCCCCCGGACGAATACCCGGAAAGCTCACTCCCGGCACGCCGTCCATCTGGAACGGCACGATCAGTCCGTGCCAATGAATTGATGTGTCTTCCTTGAGCGTGTTGGTAACGGAAAGGCGCACATTCTGGCCTTCCCTCAACCGGATGAGGGGCGCTGGCAGCGTGCCGTTGATCATGATCGCATGTGCCGATCGCCCGCCGGTTTCGAAATGTCCCTCCGCCACCGTCAGCGCAATCTGCTCGCCGCTCAGCACGCCCGTAGCCGGAGCAATCCCTGCCGTGCCGCTCTGCGCCCAGGCGGGAAAGGCCCGGCTCAGCGCCAGCGCGCCAGCGATCCCGGCGGTGCCGCGGATGAGGGCACGGCGATCAATGGATGACGATATGCGCATGGAATGGACGCTTTGCTGTTGGGTCGGATTGAAATCCTTCTCATGGCGGGCACGGGGAGGATTTCCCATCTATACGCGCGGCGTTCTTTCATCCCTCAGAAGCTCGTTCAATTTATGGCGCGCGCGATAGAGCCGGGTTTCAACCGCCTTTTCGCTGACGCCCAATATCTGTGCCGCCTCGGCCTGCGACAGCCCTTCGAGCGCACGCAGCGTCAGCACATCCTTGAGGTTCGCGGGCAGCGCCGCGATCGCCGCATTGATCCGCGCCAGTTCGCGGCGCGAGGCGGCTGCCTCCTCGGGCGTCTGTGCGGGGTCGGCGACTGTCCCGCCCTCCTCAATCGGCCGGGCGAAGGTGAAGAAGCGACGTACCGTCCGCCGCCGCGCCCAGTCATGGCATTTATTGATCGCAATCCGTGCGATCCACAGGCGGAAGGGACGGACTCGGTCATAGCGTTCGAGCGCCGCAAAGGCGGAAACGAACGTCTCCTGCGTGACGTCCAGCGCTTCGGTCGCGTCACCTGTCTGGCCGCGCGCGATGCGGAAGACCGGATCGCGATGCCTTCGCATCAATTCGCCAAAAGCATTCTGCTGGCCGGCCAGCGCCAGGCCAACCAGATCAGCATCGCTGCGATCCATGAGCGAAAGGCTCACTTCTGGCGTGCAGCCTGAGCAGGTTCGGTCAAAGACTTGACGACCGCCACGTCAAACTGCGCGGCCTGTTCGGGGCGCAGGACCGCCCGCATGGCAAAGATGTGCTTTAGCGTCTCCTTCTGCAGCAGGCCCATGACATGATGCGATCGATCAACCGCTTCGGACACCTTTGGGCCATAGCCATGTTCAGCGGCGATTGCCTGCGCCAGATGCACATTGTCAGCGCGCATTTCCGACTCCATCGCGGCGCGACGCCGGGCGAACGCGTCTTCAAGCGCGTGGATGCGCCGCTCCTGTTCAGCGTCGAGCTTCAGTTCCTTGTGGATCAGCCGGTGCACCTCGCTTTCGACTTGGGGACGCGGCGCCATCCATGTCCTCGCCACCAGCACCGCTCCCAGCGAGGCGGCAAAGGCGACCAGCGCCACCAGCAGATATCGCCAGAGCCCCTTCATCCTTACCGGCCCAGCAATTGCGAGGGCGCATAATTCGACATGCCGATCACCAGCGGCGGCGACGCAGCCTGCGCGGATGTGCCGGGCACGACGCTGCCGATCCAGCCGATGCCTATCGCCAGCACGCCCGCCAGCGCCAAGCTGCGCCGTGCTATCGCGCGCTCGCGTCGAATCGCGACTCCCGCCATCACCGCGCCCTCAATCTCTTCCAGCCGCGCATCGACCGGCACGGCGCGCACCTGCCCCAGCAACTGATCGAGATCGCTCATCGCATGCACTCCCATATTTTCATCGAGGATACGCATGACAGCGTCGTATCACTCATGCAAAAATTCAGGCGTCGCCGTCGAGGGGTAGGACGACGCGCCGCGTAATCTCCCCTGACCGTAACATGATCGGAGACAATCCCATGCGCCGCTTTCTGCTTTCCGCCGCCTTCGGCCTTGCCGCCCTGCCCTCCGTCGCGATGGCCCATCCCAAGCTGCTCGCGTCCACGCCCGCCGCGAACGGAACTGTTTCGAAGCCAACCAAGCTCAGCCTGAGTTTCTCCGAAAAGCTGATGGCGCCATTGAGCGGCGTCGAACTCACCATGACCGGCATGCCGGGCATGGCCGACCATGCCCCCATGCCGATCAAGGGATTCAAGACTTCTGTCGAAGGCGACGGCAAGACCCTGATCGTCACCCTCCCCCGTGCCCTGCCCGCAGGCAGCTATGACCTCAACTGGCACATCGTAGGCGCCGACCAGCACAAGATCGCGGGCAAGTTCAGCTTCTCGGTCAAGTAAGCCGTGCCGTTCGACGGGGTTCTCGTCGCGGTCCGCTTCGCGCTCTATGCCGATCTCGCCGCGCTCGCGGGCTTGCCGCTCTTCTGGTGGAGCATGGGGCGCGACATGGCTACCCGGACGGAACTTGCGGCGCTGGCGGTTGGCGGACTGATCCTTTCGGCGCTCTGGCTGCTCGCAAGTGCCGCCGGTATGGCGGGGACCCCGCTGCTGTCGCCCGACTGGAGCATCGTGACGATATTGCTGAAGGACACGCCAGTGGGAGCGGTGCTCGGCGTCCGCGCGGCTGCCCTCTGCCTGGTGCTGGCCCTCCTCACGGTCGGCCGAGACAGGGCTGCGCATCCCGCCATTTTGGCGCTGGCTGCCAGCTTCGCGGCGGCAACACTCGCCTGGTCGGGCCATGCCGCCGCAAGCGAAGGCGTGGCCGGCACCCTCCACCGCCTTGCCGACGCGCTCCATGTCTGGGCTGCGTCAGGCTGGTTCGGCGCGTTGCTCGCACTTCTCGTTGCCACCTTCAGGAGGCCACGGCAAGCGATCGAGACAGGCCGAATGCTGAAGCGTTTCTCGGTCTTTGGCACGATTTTCGTTGGAACGCTCATCCTGACAGGCACGCTCAATAGCATGATGATCGTCGGCCTTGCGAACCTTCCGGTACTGCTGCACAGTCTCTATGGCTGGCTGCTGCTTGCCAAGCTGGCGATCTTTGCTGTCATGCTGCTGCTTGCCGCGGCGAACCGCTGGCACCTGACGCCAAAATTGCTGGCGGGCGGACCGCTCGCCCATCTACGCCTGTCCCTGCTTGTCGAAACGATGCTGGCCTCAGTCATATTGGCTCTGGTGGCGGCGATTGGAACCCTCGATCCGCTCGGCTGAAGTCAGCCTTTACCTGCCCGGGATCAAATCCAGCCCTCCAGCACCTGATTGGGTGGCCGATGCCCATCGACCCAGCTGCGGATATTGGCGATGACCCGCGCTCCCGTCGCATCGCGGCCTTCGAACGTCGCCGATCCCATGTGCGGCAGCAGCACAACATTCGACAACGCAAACAACCTCGGATCGATCGCGGGTTCGTGAGTGTAGACATCCAACCCCGCCCCGGCGATCCGTCCGTCGGCAAGCGCGGCAATCAACGCCGGCTCATCGGTGATCTCCGCCCGCGAAGTGTTAATGAGGTATGCATCCGGCGGCATCAGCGCGATCCGGCGCGCGTCGATCATGCCCCTGCTATCGGCGTTGAGCGGGCAATTGATCGATACGATGTCGCATTCGCGCAGCAGCGTATCCAGATCGGCATGCCAGGTCGCTTGCAGTTCCTGCTCCACCTCGAAAGGCAGGCGATGGCGGTTGTGATAGGCGATAGACAGGCCGAACGCGGCAGCACGCGTCGCTACCGCCCGGCCGATGCGACCCATGCCGATGATGCCCAGCTTCTTTCCGCCGATCCGATGACCCAGCATGCCTGACGGGCTCCAGCCCGTCCAGGCGCCTGACCGCACCAGCTTCTCGCCTTCCGCGAGGCGCCGCGGCACTGACAGGATCAGAGCCATCGTCATGTCCGCCGTATCTTCGGTCAGCACACCCGGCGTGTTGGTGACGATGATCCTCTTGCGCCGCGCGGCGCCTAAGTCGATATGATCGACCCCGCTGCCGAAGCTGGCAATGAGTTGCAGCCGCTCGGGCGCGGCTTCGATCAACGCCGCGTCGATCTGGTCGGAAACGGACGGGACCAGCACATCACACTGCGCCATCGCGCGCGTCAGGGCGACCCGATCCATTGGTACGTCCCCCACATTGAAGGACGCGTCGAAGAGTTCGGCCATGCGCGCCTCGACATTGGGTGGCAGGCGACGCGTCACGATGACGCGCGGCTTGGCTGGGCGCGGTTTCTTGGCCATGCCTAGGCCGCTATTCCCCGTCGCAGCAATGGTCAAGCGGGTTATGCCGGGAAGCCAAGTCAACGGTTGTCCGCGGGACTACGCAGCGGCTAAGGTCAGGTGAATGATCGAAGGGACAGGCAGGGCATGAAGGGCTATCTCAAGAGCGCGGGGCTGATCGCCGCGCTGTGCGTCACGGCCAGCGCATGGGCCGCGCAAAAGCCCGTTCCCTATTGGGCATCGCTCAGCAAGGATGAGGCGCGCATGCGCGTGGGGCCCAGCCTCGACTATCCTTCCAACTGGGTCTATCGGCGCCGCGAACTCCCGGTGAAGGTCGTCCAGGTACTCGGCCTTTGGCGCAAGGTTGAGGATTCGGCCGGTGCGCAGGGATGGATGCACGTCCGACTGCTCAGCGACGTACCGACCGCGATTGTCATGGCGCCCATCGCACCTATACGCGAGGCGGGCCGCAGCGATGCGCGCATCCTGTATCGTGCACAGAAAGGGGTGGTGGGACGGCTGTCCTCCTGCAATGACGGATGGTGCGGATTTGATGTGAAGGGACAGCGCGGGTTCGTGCGCGCGAGCGACATATGGGGCGCCACGTCCTGATGGTCAGGCTGGCGCCTCTTCCCGCGCCCGACCACTGTCGCTCGATGTGCCCTGGTGCATCCGCCGCTTGACGATAGGCGCGACCGCCACCACGGCGATACCTGCTCCAACCGACCACCAGCCGATCTGCTGATAAACGCCAAGCACGCCTTCGCGGGACGCGGCCCCCTCCGCGCCGCCAGTCGCGGCCGCAATCATTCCCGCGACATACTCTCCAAGCGCCATCGCGAGAAACCAGATCCCCATCATAAGGCCGATCATGCGCGTCGGGGCAAGCTTAGACATGGCCGATAGCCCGACCGGCGACAGGCATAGTTCACCCAGCGTGTGACACAGGTAGAGAAGGAAAATGAACAGCACCGGGGTCAGCGTTCCGGGCGCCCCGGTCCCTGCCACCAGCACCAGGAAGCCGGCTCCCACCAGCGCCAGAGCGATCCCGAACTTGGCGGGAGCCGATGGTTCCCATCGCCTTTTCGCCAGCCAGATCCACATGGCGGCCATGACCGGTCCGAATATCAGGATATAGGCCGCGTTCACCGACTGGAACATTGACGCAGGCACATTGAACCCCAGGATTTCACGATCGGTATAGCGGTCGGTAAAAAGGCTCAGCGACGATCCAGTCTGCTCATACAGGCCCCAGAAAAGCGGGTTGACCACGAGCAGAAACAGAGCCGCGAGCATCCGGTCACGATCCACCCGCTCCATGCGGAACGCTTCCCAGACGATGTAGAGCAGCGCCAGAGCGCTGGCCGCCGCCAGCGTCCAGCCCACGATGGCATGACGCTGGATCAGCCACCAGCAGAGCAGGATCGACAGCAGGCTGGAAGCGTATACGAGCGATTCCCGACTGACGATACCGCCCACGCGCTCCGCGAGCCTGGCCGGCTCGGGCGGCTCGCCTCCACCATGCAGCAGGGGCTTGCACAGCGCAAAGCCGATCACGCCTGCCATCATGCCGACGGATGCGGCCCCGAAACCCCAATGCCAGCCCCAACGCTGGCCGAGATACCCGCAGATGATCGGCCCCAGTGTCGCGCCAACATTGATGCCCATATAGAAGATCGTATAAGCCGGGTCCCGCCGCATGTCGTCGCGCGGGTAAAGCCCGCCCACAAGCGCCGACACGTTGGCCTTGAGGAAGCCGGTGCCCGTTATCACCGTCGCCAGTCCCAGCCAGAAGAGACCCAGCCCCATGGCGCTTGGCTCCGCATCTCCTTTCAGGCCCAGGATGATGTGCCCGATGGCGATGATGATCCCGCCGAACAGGACGGCCTTGCGCTGGCCAATGTAGCGGTCGGCAAGATATCCGCCCATCAGGGGCGAGATGTAGATGAGCGACATATAGGCGCCATAGGCATGGGCCGCGTCACGATCGGAAAAAAGGAAATGCTGCGTCAGGTAGAAGATCAGCAGCGCGCGCATCCCATAGAAGGAAAAGCGCTCCCACATCTCCACGAAGAACAAGAGGAACAGCCCACGCGGATGGCCAAGCCATGTCGGCCATTGATCATCCGATGTCGAAGTGGAAGACGCCATCCCATCCCTGCCAGAGCGCCATCCAGTCCGCTTGACGCGGGACCGATGGCATTCCAGCGTAGAGCGGAAGCCACGCGGCTGTCAAAGCGCCGCCCCGGCTCTTGCTTCCGAGCGGCCACCTCGCCATGTGGGCGTCATGTTCAACGACGTCACCACCCCGCTTTCCCTGCTGCGCACCCGCCGTTCCGGCAAGCCCCGCGATCTGGTTGCGCCGGGACCGGACGCCGGTCAGTTGCGCCAGATATTGGAAATCGCCCTGCGTACCCCCGACCATGGCAAGCTCGCTCCCTGGCGCTTCGTTATTGTGCCGGGGGATAGGCGCGAAGCACTTGGCCAATTGCTGGACAGGGCATATCGCGCCGAAAAGCCCGACGCCGGGCGGCTCGAACTCGAATCGATGCATCAGTTCGCCCACCAGGCTCCGACACTTGTCGTGGCTCTGTCGGCCCCCGTAGGCGGTAGCAAGATCCCCGCCTGGGAACAGGAACTGTCGACGGGCGCCGCCATCATGAACCTGCTCCACGCGAGCCACGCCCTTGGCTTCGCGGCTGGATGGCTCACAGGCTGGCCGGCCTATAATGAGGATGTCCGCGCTGCCTTTGCGAAGGGGGACGAAAGGATTGCAGGCTTCATCTTCATAGGGACCCCGGGGAAACCGCCGGAAGAACGCCCTCGGCCAGTTTATGACGTGATAGTTTCGACCTGGGACAGATAGTTACACGCCTGGCGCCGATAAGGGCGCCGGAATTGTTGACGTGCATGGCTGTATTATGGCACCAAGGCACTATGGCGGAAGACTCCAGACCTGTTTACCTCCGGTTACGTGAAATCATTGCCGCCTCGATACTGGATGGCGGTTATGGTGATGGAGACCTGCTTCCTTCGGTGCGGGCACTGGCGGCACAGCAAGGCGCCAATCCGCTGACGGTGGCCAAGGCCTATCAATATTTCCAGGATGAAGGACTGGTCGTCGTCAAGCGGGGCGTCGGCATGTTCGTCGCCGAAGGCGCGACGCGCCGCCTTCGCGAGGCGGAGCGCTGCCGCTTCCTGGACACCGTCTGGCCACCCGTCGCAGCGCAGATCCGGCGCCTTGGCATCTCGATCGAGGATCTGGATCTGCAGCGCGCCTGATGGCGCGGCAGAGGCTTCAGGCCTGCATCTGATATTGTTTCAGCAGGTCGTACAGGGTCGGCCTGCTGATCCCCAATATCTTCGCCGCGCCCGAGATATTGCCATCCGTTCGGGCGATCGCCCGACGGATCGCGCGCCGGTCTGCCGTCTCGCGCGCGGCTTTCAGGTTGACGACATCGCTTCCTTGCAGCCGGTCGCCGTCCAGATCCAGGTCGGCGGCAGTGACATGCTTGCCATCAGCCATGATCACGGCGCGCTTCACGCGATTTTCCAGTTCGCGCACATTGCCCGGCCAATTCCAGGCATCGAGAGCGGCCAACGCATCAGGCGCCAGCCCCTTGACCTGGGGGTTCATCTCCGCAGCGAAGCGATGGAGGAAATGGCGCGCCAGCAGAGCCGGATCGCCCGGTCGGTCCTTGAGCGCCGGGATACGCACCACGATCTCCGCCAGGCGATAATAGAGGTCCTCTCGGAACGTGCCGGTTGCGATCATGTCCTCCAGATTCTGGTGGGCCGCGCAGACGATGCGGGTATCGACCGAAACAGGCGATCGACCGCCGCCCTGCTCTATCGTGCGATCCTGGAGGAACCGCAGCAACTTCCCCTGGAGAGCGAGGGGTATGTCACCGACCTCGTCCAGGAACAACGTGCCGCCCTGCGCCAACTCGATCTTGCCGGGTGCCCTTCGTGTCGCGCCAGTGAAGGCGCCCTTCTCATGCCCGAACAGCTCGCCTTCCAGCAGGGCTTCCGGGATCGCGGCGCAGTTGATCGCGACGAAGCGCTCGTTGCGCCGGGAGCTGGCGTCGTGCAGACCCTGAGCCAGCAGTTCCTTGCCGGTCCCGCTCGCCCCCAACACAAGGACGGACACCTGCGCGAGCGCGACCCGTTCGATCATGCGTGCAACCTTCATCATCTCCGGCGCGGCCGTGATCAGCCGGCCGAGCACGCGCCCATCCGGCGGCGCGATTTCGGCGAGGCGCGCGTTTTCCCGTTCGAGCGCATGAACGTGAAAGGCCCGGCGGACGATCAGGCCCAGTTCGTCGATATCAACCGGCTTCTGATAGAAGTCATAGGCTCCCCCGGAAATGGCGTCGAGCGCGCTCTCCCGCGCGCCGTGGCCCGAAGCCACGATGACCTTTGTGTCCGGCTTGATCCGCAACATTTCCGCGAGCGTGGCAAAGCCCTCGCTCGTACCGTCGGGATCGGGCGGAAGCCCGAGGTCCAGCGTCACGACATCGGGCGCATGCTCGCGCAGCATTTCGATGGCCTCCTCGCGGTCACCCGCAATGAACAGCTGATAATCCTCATAGGCCCAGCGTAGCTGACGCTGCAGGCCGGGATCATCTTCGATGATCAGCAATTTGGGCCGCGTATCACTCATCAGGCAGCCTCTCCTTCCCGCATTTGTACGGGCGCCAGCGGCAGGTGGAGCGTGAAACGGCTGCCCAAGCCCGGCGTGCTCTCCACCTCGATCCTCCCGCCCATACTCTGCGCCAACGTCCGCGCTTCAAAGGCGCCGATGCCAAAGCCACCTGCCTTGCTCGACGAGAAAGGCTTGAACAAATCGCGGCGAATGAATTCGGCGGTCATGCCGCTACCGCGATCCACGACGTCAACCATCGCGCCGGTCCCATCGCCGCGAAGACGCAGTTCGACGGGGGTAGCGGGCGCGCTCGCCTCTAGCGCATTCTGCAGGAGGTGAAGCAGGATCTGCTCGACCCTTGCCCCGTCAGCCATGGCCAGGGGCGCATCGCCAATTAGCCGCACATCATGCTGGCGCGCCCTCGTCCGGGCCACTTTCTCGGCCAGTTTCCGCAGATCCGTCGGGCGCGGCTCCTCGATTCGACCCTTGTTGTGCTGCGAAAGGCGAGCCAGCATATCATTCATCTTGCCCACCGACTCCTTCAGTGTCAGTACCATGTCGGCGCGGAAATCTGGATTGTCGGCATGGCGCTCGGCGTTGCGCGCGAGCAATGACAGTTGGCTCACCAAATTCTTGACGTCGTGGATGATGAAAGCGAAGCGACGGCTGAATTCGTCGAACCGTTGGGCATCGTCCAGCGCCTGTTGACCCTGCGCCTCGCTCAGATAGCTCGCCGCCTGCCGGCCCGCAGCGCGCAGCATGTCGAAATCTTCCCAGTCGAGCCGCCGGTCGACGGGCGGCTGCGCCAGCACGATAGCGCCGATCAACCGACCGAAATGGATGAGCGGAACCAGCGCCCACGCCCTTGTATCCTCGCTCATCCACTGCAGCGTCGTGGCTTCATCGGACCGCGCCGATGGACGGCCGATGTCGATGATCCAGCCGCTCCGTTCGATGAGCGCGGCCGTCGGCGCGGGCACGGCGCAGCCGTCCGGCAGGTCGCTTGCCCAGTTCCAATGCGTTTCGAACTGCAGCGCGCCGTCCTCAGTCCTCAACAGCAGGATCGCGGCGGGAGAGTCGGTGATATCGGCCACCGCCTTGGCGACGCGTTGGCCGAGAACTGAACCGTTCTCGTCCGGACTGCCTATCGTATCCCCGAAACGCATCCACTCCGTGCGATAGTCATAGCGGTGCTGGAAGAAATGCTTGGCGACCTGCACTTTCCAGAAGGCGCGCAACTGCGGCGAAGGCAGGAGCACCAGCGCGCTCACCGCCATGAAGAAAATGGCGCCGATTTCCACCAACCGCGCATGTGGTCCAGCGATCAACTTTATCGCCACATACGCCATCACGACGAGGATCACATAGAGGATGACCGCGATCAGCGAGAGCGACCGGAAGGCGAGCGTGCGCGACAGTTGCAGTTGCCCTTCGGTCTCTTGGCGCATACCGATGGCGATGACCGGCGCGAGCAGCGCCATGACTGCTCCCCTCAGCGCGTAAAGTTCGTTCGCCCGCTCGATCGCGAACGACCCGACCACATATAGGCTGAGATCATAGGTCCACATGGCCGCCAGTGCCCCCAGCAACAAGGCAACGGGCCGCCGCGCGGTCGCTGGCCAGCTGACGTAGAGGTGATGGACCAGCATCAGGCTGCCGATCGCGGTCATCATATGCAGTGCCAGCGAAACATGGACGAGCGTGCGGTGAAGGTCGCTGGTCGTGGGCAATTGCCGCCAGATGAGATCGGTGAAAGTCTGCAGCGCGATCAACCCCGCAACCGCCGTGTAGACTGATGCGATCGCCACCATCGCGCCCGATGACACCTGGCCATGCCGGCGTAGCATCACGAACAGCAGCAGCAGCCATGCCGCATTGCGGACATTTTCACCGATGCCGGTCAGCGGTCTCGCGACGCCGCCGAAGGAGACGTAGAGCGACCAGCAGGATGTCAGCAGCAAGGATGCTGCGAACAGCCGCGTTTCCCAGCCATGTTCGCGCTGGCGCAGGACAAATATGCCAAGCGCAGCGAACAGCACAGCAGCCAGTGCATGGCCGCCGTCACCAACGAACTGCAGCGCCGCGCCCATTGGCTCTAGCGCGCGCCTTCGGGCCAGAGGATGACCCGAAGCGTCTGGATGAGGATCAGCAGATCCAGGAAAGGCGTATAATTCTTGGCGTAATAAAGGTCATATTCGAGCTTGTTGCGGCTGTCTTCGACCGAGGCACCATAGGGATAGTTGATCTGCGCCCAGCCGGTGATGCCCGGCTTCACCATATGCCGTTCGGCATAATAGCGCAGATGCTGCTCCAGATCGTCCACGAACTGCCGCCGTTCGGGGCGCGGACCGACAAAGCTCATCTCTCCTTTCAGCACTGTCCATGTCTGTGGCAGTTCGTCGATCCGCAGCTTGCGCAACCAGTAGCCGAGCCGGGTGATCCGGGGGTCATCCTTTTCCGCCCAAACTGCCTGACCGCTGATTTCCGCATCCTGCCGCATCGTGCGAAGTTTCAGGATCCAGAATTCCTCGCCATAGAGGCCTACGCGCTGCTGGCGATAGAAAGCGGGCCCCTTGCTATCCAGCTTCACCAGGATCGCAGCAAGCAGGATGACAGGGCCGGTCAGCAGCAGCAGGATCGAGCTGGCGACGATGTCGAACAGCCGCTTGGCGAAGCTGGAGATGCGGCGGCCTGCGGAAAAGCCATCGGAAAAAATCAGCCAGCTGGGATTGACGCTGTCCAGATCCACCCGCCCCGTCTCGCGCTCCAGGAATGTGGACATCTCATTCACGTGAACGCCGGTCGTCTTGATCCGCAGCAGGTCCGAAAGCGGCAGCGCGTTGCGACGCTCCTCCAGCGCCAAGACGACCTCGCTCGCGCCCAGCCTCACCACGAAGTCGGCGAGATTGTAGATCGCGCTGCGGTTGATTGCTTCCGGTATCACCTGCGCGCCATCGTTCATGGCGATGTAGCCTACGACGAGAAATCCGGCGCCCGTCCGCTGTTCCAGTTCCTTGATCCTGTTGGCCCTGTTGCCAGCTCCCAGCACGACCAGGCGCCGCTTGAAGGCTTCACCCCCGAGCATCGACCCCAGCAGTAGCCGCACGGCGAGGAGCAACAGTATCGCAAGCCCCATGGCGTACAGCGAGTTCGATCGCCACAAGGTGAGGTCGGGCAGCGCGAAATGCATGACGGAAAGGAAAATGACGCCCAGCGACGTCGCGACCAGAAGGCGCGCGAAGGCAAAGCGGATCGACTGCAACGCCTCCGTTCCATATACGCCCACGGCAATCATCGCGGTCTGAATGGACAGGGCAAAGCTCAGCAGCGGCGCGCTGCGAGTCATTATATGATCGACATCCATGCCGATCTGCCGCGCGCGCAAAATCCAACCGGCCTCCGCAGCGCAAAGCAGCAGCGCGAAGTCCAGCAGCCCCAGCAGCAGTACCGCGTGCGGCACATAATGTTTGAACAGCCTGATCATCCGTCGCGCACAATCCCGTTCCTGCCCGGTGGAGCAGGCGTGGCGGCATCAGATCACCTTACAATCACTGTAAGAAAATCCGACACGCCGGTGCACCTTGCACCGAATTCGCAAAGATTCTCTGAAGATAGGGGGTGGAGCGACGAACGGCCTGTCACGGCACGACGACAACTGGCTCAGCCAATTCGCCCTTTCACCGCCCTCAGTTCCGTTCGAATTTGTCCGCCGCCTTTTGCGCGGCGTCACCGACCACTCGCGCCGCACTGTCAGCAGATTCAGCGGCCTCGGTCAGAACTCGGCCCTGATCTGGCTCACGATCCTTGGTCATGTAGAAAAACCCAATGGCCAAAATGAGGGCCAGAGCAACCAGCAGGAATATCAGGCCTGTTCCTCTCGCAGCTTCTATGTCGTTCAGATCGTCCAAACTATCGGGCGGTTCCCCATCAGGGAGATCTTCACCCCGTCGTCCATCCTCGGCCATGCTCCTTCTCCAATGACTGCATTCTCCAAAAAACGCAGCCGGCCGAGACAGTATAGCTTAGTCCGCTTCGGAATCGGATTCGGATTTTGCTTCCCGTCCGCGGCTCAGGCGATCGACATCGTCCATGATTTCGTCCAGCACGGCGGTGTCCGTCGTTTGCTGACTACGCCGGGATGGCAGGTCGCCGCTGTCCAATATGTGCTCAAGCGCAGCACGGCCACGGGCAACCCGACTCTTGATGGTCCCAACGGCGACGCCGCAAATTTCGGCTGCCTCTTCATAAGCAAAGCCCCCGGCGCCAACCAGGATCAACGCCTCCCGCTGGGGTTGGGGGAGTTGCAGGAGAGCGCGCTGCATGTCCGACAGTTCAACATGTTTGTCCTGGCCCGCAGGCGCGGCGAGCAGCCTGTCCGCCGTAAGATCGTCCCAGTCCCCCCGAAAGCGCGAACGCCGCATTTGCGAGAGATAATGGTTGCGGAGGATTATGAAGGTCCAGGCACGCATGTTGGTGCCCGCCTGGAAGCGGCCCCGTGCTGCCCACGCCTTCAGCAGGGTTTCCTGCACCAGATCGTCCGCGACGTCACGATTACCCGAAAGTGATCGACCGAAGGCGCGCAGATGCGGTATCACGGCAGCAAGCTCGTGCTTGAAATCGTCGTCCGATAGCGACTCGCGAGGAACTTCCGGCTGTTCCACTTCCGGGGCAGACCCTTCGTTCATGGCAACAACCCTTTCATTGGCTGTCGTCCTCGCGGCATGAATCGAAGTCGTCAAAGCCATATTTGCTTCCGCATCCTATACCCATAGCTCCTGCAAACCAACGACTACCGGTAATAGCTCCACAGCACGATCAACATCCCGATGACTATCAGCGGCAGAGAGATGCCGAGGACGTAGCGGACGATGTGCGGTGTCGATCCAGACCGGGCGTCTTCGGTAGCGATATGCTGTTCCTCTTGCGCCATGCTGTCGTCTCCCGATCGTTACGCATCAATAACGCGGGGTTATGGTGCAGGTTCCGCCGCCTGTTCAGTCTTTTGCGGACCCAGCGGAGATCATGCCGGCGCAGTCGCATCGTCGAAGAACAGGGCCTGGGAAATCGCGGCCTTCACCGTCGAGCGCTGGAAAGGCTTGGTAATGAGGAAGGTCGGCTCGGGCCGCTCGCCCGTCAGCAGGCGCTCGGGGAAGGCGGTAATAAAGATCACCGGCACCGAAAATTCGGCGAGAATATCCTTCACAGCGTCGATGCCACTACTGTCGTCGGCAAGCTGGATGTCAGCAAGTACAAGGCCTGGACGCTCCGCCATGGCCTCGCGCACCGCATCTTCGCGCGTCACCGCGATCGCCGTGACTTCATGACCGAGGTCTCGCACGATCGTCTCGATATCCATGGCGATGATAGGTTCATCCTCGACGATCAAAACCTTCGCACGGGTTTGCGCCTCGATCTCGCTCAGCGCTTCCTCGACAAGCGCCTCAACATCGGCGGGATCGAGACCGATCAGATAGGCAACATCATCTATGGTGAAGCCTTCGAGCGCGGTCAGCAGGAGAGCCTGGCGCGGCAACGGCGTCAGGCGCGCCAGCCGCGCCTGGGCGACAGCCTCCTGCCCGTCCGCGCCGGTAAGGGCGGGCCCATCTTCCAGATGGGACGAAGACCAGATAGCGTGGAAGGTCTTGTAGAGGCCAAGACGGGGGTCGACGTCCGACGGAAATTCCTCAGGGGCGGCGACGATCGCCTCCAGCGTCGCGCGCACATAGGCGTCTCCGTGCGTCTGGCTGCCGGTCAGCGCACGGGCGTAGCGACGAAGAAAAGGAAGGTGAGGGTGCAGTTGCTGTCCAAGCGACATCTTAAGATCATCTCCCAGCCCAGGACGGGCGCGTTATTCGAAACCATTGGCCAACAAGAGGAGGATGGATCGCCGATGCCGGTGTGGCAAGCCCCCGCCCCTTTTTGATCGTCAACATGTGAGCAGCAAAAAATGCTTCTGAGGGGGAACCAATGAGGCAGAGATTTGTTTCACAGCCGTTCGGTTTTTTCGCGGACAGGGCGTGACGGTCTTCAAACTTTGCCGCGACCGATTGACCTAATGCGGGAAAGCCGCAAAAGAAATTCACTGGTGACATTATCCTTGCAGAGGGGCATGTTTTGGTTGCTTCAACGACGGAACGGGATGTGAAGGGAGGGGACAAGAAAGATGTCGGCGCCAACACCCCGGATTCGGGCGCGAAGTCCGACGCCGGTCGTAGACGGCGCAAGGCTGCCGCCAAGGATGAGGCCCACGTCTCTAATGCCCTGCGTTCGGTCTATCAGCGCGCGGTAGATGAGGAAATTCCCTCCGAAATGCTCGACCTTCTTCGCAAGCTGGACTAGTGAACAGCAGTCCGGATCTCGCGGATCCGGCAAGTGAAGAACGGAAGGTTCAAATGGCGCTTTTCGATCATGTAGAAGAAAGTGCGTCGGTGGGCGTCCACAAATTGACGATCCGTGCAGCACGACTTCTAGCCGCTGGAAAGTGGCAACGGCCATTCCCGGCATCCTGATGGCAGGCCCCCTTTACAGGTGAGCCTTTTGCCAATGCGCAGCTTTAACAACATCCTTCATTCGACCGGCGTCAAGATGTTTCTGATTCTGACGCTGGCACTTTTGCCGCTCGGACTCATAGCACTGGTCGCCTCGCTCCAGGCTATCCGGACGGCAGACCTTGAAAAGGAAGCGCTGCTCCGTGTCTCCGTAGCGCAGAGCGCGCGCAAGCTCACCGCGGATTTGGCATCGGATCGGACCGCATTGATGCTCACGGCCAACGCGCTTTCTTCAGGCATGGCCGATGCCGGTCTTTGCAGCCGGCTCGCTGTATTTCTGACGTCACATGACAATCAGGGCGGCCGCTTTTACATCTACGACAATAATGGAAACCGCCTGTGCGGATCTTCCAAGCCCGAGCCAGCCGGAGTTTCACCCGCCCAACGCTTTGGCACGCAAGCAGTCGAGTTGCTCCCCGGCTCAGGCTATCTGGTGAGCCGGGCCATGAGCAGTAACGGCAGGATCGCAGCCCTGGCTTATTATTCCCGCAGCTATCTGGATGCGATTACCAACCCCGCCGCGGCCCTTCAGAACAGTCGCCTCAGCCTGCGGCAAGGCATTCGCATACTTAATGTAAGCCCCCCACTCAACCATATCGATGGTCGCAGCACCAGCCTGTCGGCCCGCCTTGATCCCCCCGACGTTCTGCTGACCATGACGCTGCGCGATCCGCCGGCGACGATAGCGCGCATGCTCTCGCTCTTCCTGCCGTTGGTGATGTGGTTCGCCGCAGCAGCTATCGGGTGGTTTGTAGTGAACCGGTTGCTCATCCGCCCATTGGTCGTGCTGCGTCGAACCGTTGCCGCCTATCATCCGGGCGAGGTGCTGGAGCCGATGCGCCGCATCCGCACGCCCGCGCAGGAAATCGTGGCGCTGGGCGAAACATTCCGCGAAATCAGTGAGGATGTCGCCACACATGAAGCGGAAATGGCTGAGGGCCTGGAAACCCAGCGGAAGCTGACCCGCGAGGTGCATCATCGGGTCAAAAATAATCTCCAGATCATCGCAAGCCTCATCAGCCTGCACGCCCGCTCGGCGCACGAGCCCGAAGCGGTGGAAGCCTATTCCTCGATCCAGCGGCGTGTCGATGCACTGTCCGTCGTTCACCGGAACCACTATGCCGAACTGGAAGAACATCGGGGTGTCGGCGTACGATCGCTCATCAGCGAACTTTCCGCCAGCCTGCGCAGTACCGCGCCTGTGGAAGCGCGACGTTTCGGGATCCAGATCGACAGCGATAATCTGCATATCAGCCAGGATGTCGCCGTGCCGGTAGCATTCCTGCTCACCGAACTGGTAGAACTGGCAATGCTTTCCAACCCCCGCACGGCCATCCGCATTTCGGTGCATATGGTACCTGGTCGCAACGATCGCGCGTTACTTCACATCAGTTCACCCGCCTTGCAGAGTTCGCCCGAAATGGGTGTCCGCATCGAAGAGCGGTACGGCCGGGTGCTGACAGGCTTGTCACGCCAATTACGCGCGCCTCTGGATCATGACCCAGAGGCCGGCGACTACGCGATCGCCATCACCGTCATCTGCTGAATGCCAGGAAAAGATCGCGCCGGCCCGCTAAGGACAGCCTGCTAGACCCGCGTATAGTCCCTGCGGAAATCCGCAGCAAAACCAGCGAAGCGTCCACTTGCGATGGTATCGCGAATAGCTTGCATCAGCGACTGGTAAAAATGGACATTATGCTGGGTCATCAGTATCGCGCCGAGCATTTCTCCAGCCTTCACCAGATGGTGCAGATAGGCCCGCCCCCAATTGGCGCAGACCGGGCATCCGCAGCGGGGATCAAGTGGGCTGATGTCCTCGGCAAAGCGCGCATTGCGGATGTTGAGCGGCCCCGCCCACGTAAAAGCCTGGCCGTTTCGACCACTCCGGGTGGGCAGCACGCAATCAAACATGTCGATGCCCCGCTCGACCGCGCCGATAATGTCGTCCGGCTTGCCCACGCCCATCAGGTAACGCGGCTTGTCCCGGGGCAGCATGTCGGGCGCGTAATCGAGGCACGCAAACATCGCCTCCTGACCCTCGCCGACGGCCAGGCCACCAACCGCATAACCGTCGAACCCGATGTCCATCAGCTTTTCCGCTGAAATCTGGCGCAGATTTCGATCCAGTGAACCCTGTTGTATGCCGAACAGGGCAGCGCGTTCCGCATGACCGCCCCCTGCGTCAAAGCCGTCGCGCGACCGCTTGGCCCAGCGCATCGATCGCTCCATACTCTGAGCAGCCTCGTCATGGCTGCACTCATTTTTGGTACATTCGTCGAACGCCATGACAATGTCGCTATCGAGCAGCCGCTGGATTTCCATCGAACGTTCGGGGGTCAGCATGTGGCGCGAGCCATCGATGTGGCTAGCGAAGGCGACACCGTCCTCGCTGATTTTGGTCAGCGCGCTGAGGCTCATCACCTGATAACCACCGCTATCGGTCAGAATTGGCCGATCCCACCCCATGAAGCCATGCAGACCACCCAGCCGCGCGACACGTTCAGCCCCGGGCCGCAGCATCAGATGATAGGTATTGCCAAGGATGATGTCGGCGCCCGTGGCTCGCACTTCGGCGGGGCGCATCGCCTTCACCGTGGCGGCGGTCCCCACAGGCATGAACGCGGGGGTGCGAATCTCACCCCGGTTCATCTGGATCGTACCGGTGCGGGCCTTGCCGTCCGTAGCGGCGATGGAAAAGGAAAAACGCGATCGACTCACGCCGGGCGCTCTAAAGCATCAAATCCGGAAGTGGGACTCGCTTTTTCAGCATTAGAGCAGACGGAACTGCGCAGCATGCCCGCCAAAACGCGGCGAGCGCCTTTCAACCTTCCTTGCGCAGACCGTCAAAGGCAACGACCGCGTCGATATTGAACCCTTCGACGCGCCGATATTGGCCGACGAAGCAGAGGCAGTCCGCCGTCAGGCTGAGGCGCCAGGATTCCCCGCCTTCATCATGCAGCAGGAGCGTAACGATCTGTCGGTCGGTTCGAGGCTTATCCATACCGACCCTGGTAATTAATAAAGGTTAACAATCCCCTGCATGGTTACTTTACATATGTATAATATGGAGTTTTGTTGCAGTGACGCAACACACTCCTTCTACAAAGCGTCATTTCGGCGACTTGTTAGCAACAGGTCATTCTAAAAAACGTTAACGAACCACTGTTTGACACCGTAACGATTGCATTGGCAGCTCAACCTTGGTCTCCTCAATCTGGATCGAAATTTGGGGGCGCAGATGGTTGATTCCGGGCGGTTTAATCCAGCACGGGAAGAAGTGGAGGACGCTTCTTCTGTGCCTCTTTCGGGCGACGACGCCATTCACCATATTTCCGTTACGGACAGGCGATCGGATCCCGGTGACAGTGGCTATTCCATGCTGTTCGATCTGGGTCAGATCGACGTAAGCTGGGATTTGCCCATCGACACACTTTGGGCTTTCATGACGCCTGCGACTCGGCCCAATTACAGTCTACCCATGCTGCGGGATATCCGGCTGTGGCAGACAGAGGCGAAGCGGCTGTTCGACGAAGGCAGATTGCCAATCAAATATATGGTGCTGGGATCCCGTTTCCCCGGCGTGTTCAACCTGGGCGGCGATCTGGAACTCTTCGCCGGCTGCATCGAGCGCGGAGACCTTGCCGGGCTGGTCAAATATGGTCATGCCTGCATCGACGTCGTCCATCGCGCCTGGCGCAACGCCGACATGCCCCTCATCTCCATCGCGCTGGCCCAGGGTGACGCATTGGGGGGAGGGTTTGAAGCTCTGCTGTGCTTCGACGTGGTGGTCGCGGAACGCAGCGCCCGCTTCGGCCTTCCTGAAATGCTGTTCGGCCTGTTCCCCGGGATGGGTGCCTATTCCATTCTTGCGCGCAAACTCGGCAGGCGCATGGCCGAGCGGATGATCCTGTCCGGCAAGGTATATAGCGCCGAAGAGATGTACGACATGGGCATCGTCACGGTCTTGGCCGAAAACGGCGAGGGTGAGCAGGCGGTGCGCGACTATATCGTGGGGAACAGACCGCATCACGCCGGTCATGTAGGCGTGTTCGAAGCGGGGCGCCGGGTCGATCCACTGGACTATGCCGAGCTGAAGGACATCGTGGAAAACTGGGCCGCTACCGCGCTGAAGCTCGATCCCAAGGATTTGCGGATGATGCGGCGCCTGGCTTCCGCCCAGACACGTCTTCACAAATAGGCGGAGATTCAGGCGTGGCGTCGATCCCTGATCAAGGTCACGACGTCACTTCGGTCACGCCGCATCCCTCGCATCAGTTCAAGCAGCGCATCGGCATCCATCGGGCGGCTCAGGACGAAGCCCTGAACATTGGTGAAGCCCATCTCTCGCGCGCATCGCAGCTGTTCTTCGGTCTCGATGCCTTCGGCCACCGTTTCCACATCCAGCGCGTGAGCGAGATAGGCAACCGATTGCGCGATCGCCCGGTCACGCCCCTTCTCCCCAACGCTGCGCATGAAGCTCTGGTCGACCTTTAACGTGTCGAAGGAATAGTCGCGCAAATAGCCGAGGGAGGAATATCCCGTCCCGAAATCATCCAGAGCCAGCCGTAGCCCGATACGCTGTAGCTCAGACAGGATCAGGCTGGTACGGCCGCTGTCCTCCAGAAAAATGGACTCGGTCACTTCCAGTTCCAGCCGCCTTGCCTTCAGTCCTGACGCCATCAGCGCGGCGATCACCGCACGGGAAAGCCCGTCGCTCTTGATGAGGGCGGGCGAAATATTGACGGCGACGCGGACATGATCTTCCCATCGCATCGCGTCGTGACAGGCTTTTTCCAGCGCCCAGGCCGTAATCGGTTCGATCAGCGAGCAGCTTTCGGCGATCGGGATGAATTCGGACGGGGAAATCCGTCCCATTATCGGATGATCCCAGCGCATGAGGGCTTCGCAGATGGCGATCTTGCCCGTCACCGTGTCGAAGATGGGCTGATAATGCAGCATCAGTTCACCATTAGCCATGGCACTGCGCAGGCCCACCTCCAGCTCGTAGGTACGGTTCTGCCGCTCCTTCATCTGCCAGTTGAAGCAGGCGTGGCGATTCCGTCCGGAATGTTTGGCATGGTAAAGCGCCATATCCGCGTGCTGGAGCAGTTCGTCGCTATCCCGACCATCCTCCGGCGCGACCGCGACACCTACCGACGCCGTGACTCCCAGATGATATCCGCCGACAGGGAAATCATGACTGAAACCCGCCATTACGTCCTGGGCGATCTGATCGGCATCGTCGCGGTCGGCGCCGGGACAGATGAGGATGAATTCATCGCCGCCAAAACGCGCGATATGGCCCCGTCCATCCATCGTCGCTGCGAGACGCTCAGCGACCGCGCAGAGCAGCTGGTCCCCGACGATGTGACCCAATGAATCGTTGATCTCCTTGAAGCGGTCAAGATCCATCCAGATTACGGCCATCGGCTCCTGACCAGTCAGGCGGGCATCAAACAACTCACGCAACCGCATCTGCATAGCCATCCTGTTTTCGACGCCGGTCAGACTGTCGAAGCGGGCCAGCCTTTCGAACTTGGCGGCAAGCTGCGTCTTTTCATACTTGCCCCGCAGCGCCTCAACCACGATGCGGTGGGTCGTCCGGGTGATTTCCGCCATGGCGAAGATCATCAGAAACAGCATCGCAGCCAGCACCCAATAGCCTAGTCCCCCGGCGAGGGTGAGGCCAAGGGAGGTAGGCAGCAGCGCGAAGCAGGTTTGCCCTATCGCGATATGCACGCGCCCGGCATTGCGTCCGGAAATGCCCCCCGAATAGGCGGCGACGAGGCAGACGCTGAGAATGTGGAGCGACGCGTCAGCGGTCAGGATAAGGGTCGCAAAGGCGAGCAGTCCCAGCAGGGCCGCATAGCCCCAGGCACCGAGCTCGTAGGCCAGACCCCAGATCGGCCGGGTCGGGCCGTCCTGGTCCGCAAGTTGCCGCTGGAAGTAGACGGCGGAGACAGATCGACTGAACGCCACAAGGCAGATCAGGACGGCGATCGCAGTGATGGGTGGTCGATCCGCGTGATGGGCGACCACCAGGCTCAAAGAGCCGCCGGCCACAGCCCCAATCATCAGCGAAGCAGGTGAGGCGTACAGTGATTTGACAAGACTGTCCTGCACCTCAGCGCTCTGCTGAGTGTCCGGCGCAAAGCGCATGCGCAGTTTAGCGCTCCAATGGCGGCAGAGGCGTGACACGTCCCCTTCACCATTGGCGAAACATGTTTTCCATTTGGTAAATTTCGCGCTCGTAACGTTTCGCGCGAACGCTCTGAATGCGCAGCCAGACGCTGATTTTCAGGGCGTGAGCATGGCCCGGACGGCGGCGCCATCCACCTTGACGGAAAGGGCCGGCGGATCGCTCCGCCGGCCCATCCCATTTCGCCTGGAGGCTGGAACTTAGAAGTCCATGCCGCCCATGCCGCCCATGCCACCCGGCATCGCAGGCGCGCCGGACTTGTCTTCCGGCAGTTCAGCGATGGTGGCTTCGGTGGTGATCAGCAGACCAGCAACCGAGGCAGCGTCCTGCAGGGCAGCACGAACGACCTTGGTCGGGTCGATGACACCGGCCGCAACCAGGTTTTCATAGGTATCGGTCGCAGCGTTGAAGCCCCGGGTCTCGTCATTTTCGCGCAGCAGGTTGCCCGCGACAACCGCACCATCGACGCCCGCATTCTGGGCGATCTGGCGCAGCGGAGCCTCGATGGCCTTGCGGATGATGTCGATACCGCGAGTCTGGTCATCATTGGCGCCCTTGAGGTCCTTGAGGGCCTTGGTCGCGTACAGCAGAGCCGTGCCGCCACCGGGGACGATGCCTTCTTCAACAGCCGCACGGGTCGCGTGCAGCGCGTCGTCGACGCGGTCCTTGCGCTCCTTCACCTCGACTTCGGTCGCACCGCCAACCTTGATGACGGCAACGCCGCCAGCCAGCTTGGCGAGACGCTCCTGCAGCTTTTCGCGGTCATAGTCGGACGTGGTGGTCTCGATCTGAGCGCGGATCTGCTCGGTGCGGCCCTTGATCGCGTCGGCATCACCGGCGCCATCAACGATGGTGGTGTTGTCCTTGTCGATCGTGATGCGCTTGGCGGTGCCAAGCATGCCGAGGGTGACGTTTTCCAGCTTGATGCCGAGGTCTTCGGAGATGACTTCGCCCTTGGTGAGGACGGCGATGTCTTCCAGCATGGCCTTGCGGCGGTCGCCGAAGCCAGGCGCCTTGACCGCAGCGACCTTCAGGCCACCGCGCAGCTTGTTGACGACCAGGGTCGCCAGCGCTTCACCTTCGATGTCCTCAGCGATGATGAGCAGCGGACGGCCCGACTGCACCACGGCTTCGAGGATCGGCAGGATCGACTGGAGGTTCGACAGCTTCTTTTCGTGGATCAGGATGTAGGGGTCAGCCAGTTCGACCTGCATCTTTTCCGGATTGGTGATGAAGTAGGGCGACAGATAGCCGCGGTCGAACTGCATGCCTTCGACGACGTCCAGTTCGAAGTCGAGACCCTTGGCCTCTTCCACGGTGATGACGCCTTCCTTGCCGACCTTTTCCATGGCTTCGGCAATCTTCTGGCCGACTTCCACGTCACCGTTCGCCGAGATGATGCCGACCTGGGCAACTTCCTGCGAACCCGAAACCGGCTTCGAACGCGCCTTGATGTCCTCAACGACCTTGGTGACGGCGAGGTCGATGCCACGCTTGAGGTCCATCGGGTTCATGCCGGCGGCCACCGACTTCATGCCTTCGCGAACGATCGCCTGGGCAAGAACGGTCGCGGTGGTGGTGCCGTCACCGGCGATGTCGTTGGTCTTCGAAGCAACTTCGCGGACCATCTGGGCGCCCATATTCTCGAACTTGTCCTTCAGTTCGATTTCCTTGGCGACGGAAACGCCGTCCTTGGTGATGCGGGGAGCGCCGAAGCTCTTGTCGATGACGACGTTGCGGCCCTTGGGGCCGAGGGTCACCTTGACCGCGTCGGCCAGGATGTCGACGCCGCGCAGAATGCGCTCACGAGCGTCACGCGAAAACTTTACGTCCTTCGCTGCCATGATCTTTTACCTTCTTCATGAGAATTGCAAAACTTGCGAAGTTCACACCGTTACAGGGCGCGAATTTCCGCCGAAAATCAGAAATGCGGTCCGGTTCGCAGCTTTACGCGACGACGCCCAGAATGTCCGATTCCTTCATGATCAGCAGGTCTTCACCGTCGACCTTGACTTCGGTGCCCGACCATTTGCCGAACAGGATGCGGTCGCCGGCCTTGACGTCGAGCGGCGTAACCTTGCCGTCCTCAGCCTTCGCACCGGAACCGACGGAGACGATTTCGCCTTCCTGCGGCTTTTCCTGGGCGGTGTCGGGGATGATGATCCCGCCGGCAGTCTTCGCTTCCGCTTCGATGCGGCGAACGAGAACGCGGTCGTGCAACGGACGAAATGCCATGTTGAGTGCCTTTCCCTTACGACGTTAGTGGGATCCGGAAAGGCGCGCGGCGGGAAATCCCCCTGAGCCGTTGCGCCTTGCACTCCTTCTCCCGATGAACCTGCGCTTGTTAGCACTCTATAAGGAAGAGTGCCAGCGCTGCCTTCATATGGATCAGCCGATGGGAGCGTCAAGAGGTCGCGGGCAGAAAAAAGCCGATCCGCGCAACAGCCTTACCCCAGCGGCATAGCCGTTTCCTGCCGGCCAAAACAGCATGCGTCCGGCCAGACGCTTCCCTGCGTGCAGGAAATGGGACGCACCGACAGGCGACTCATTTTTATTCCTACCGGCTTTTCGACCGGCCGCGCGCATCCTACCTTGCGGGCATGGCCGGGCGCATTCGCCACCCGCCCATTTCCTCCAAACCGATGGATGCCTGCATGACCGAAACCACAGCCTACAGCCCGCCACGCGTCTGGACATGGGACCAGGCGAGCGGAGGCCCGTTCGCCAATATCAACAGGCCGATCGCCGGACCTACGCATGAGAAGGAACTGCCCGTCGGCCAGCATCCGATCCAGCTTTACTCACTGGCAACGCCCAACGGCCAGAAGGTCAGCATTCTGCTGGAAGAGTTGCTGGCCGCCGGGCATTCCGGCGCGGAATATGACGCCTGGCTGATTCGCATCAGCGACGGTGACCAGTTTGGGAGCGGCTTCGTTTCGGTCAATCCCAACAGCAAGATACCCGCATTGGTCGACCACAGCGTCTCCCCAGCACAACCGGTGTTCGAGTCGGGCGCGATCCTGCTCTACCTTGCCGAAAAGTTCGGCGCCTTCCTGCCCCGGGACCCGGCCGGCCGCGCCACGACTCTGTCCTGGCTGTTCTGGCAGATGGCCAGCGCGCCGGTCCTGGGCGGCGGATTCGGCCATTTCTTCGCCTATGCGCCCGAGAAGATCCCCTATGCGATCGACCGCTACACGATGGAGGCCAAGCGCCAACTGGATGTGCTGGACCGCCGCCTGGCCGAGCATGAATATGTGGCCGGCGACAGCTATACGATCGCCGACATCGCGATCTGGCCCTGGTATGGCGGGCTTGTCCTGGGGCGGACCTATGAAAATGCGGCCGAGTTCCTTGACGCGGCGAGCTATCGCAACATTCAGCGCTGGGCGGCGCAGATCGACGCCCGTCCGGCGGTGAAGCGAGGCCGCATCGTCAACAAGGCGAATGGACCGCTGGAAGAACAGTTGCACGAACGGCATGACGCAGGCGATTTCGATACGAAGACGCAGGACAAGCTGGAAGACGCGGCTTGAATATCCCAGCGTCGCTGCGGGCGGCGACCGGATGGCCAGAAGCCGACATCATTCCCTACTCCCGATGACCGGAAGGGATCAGGGGGTGGGCCTGCACTGCGTCGCATCAGCCCACCCCGCCCCTTTTACGGGAAAGGAGAAAGCCTTCCGAATCCTTCCTCAATAGCCCACGGTGAACCGCGCGCGGCTGTGCCGCGGCGTTTCGATCTCGTCGACCAGCGCGATGGCATAGTCCGCGTAGGAGATGCTGCTGTTGCCGTCGGCGTCGACCAGCAGGTCGTCCTTGCCCAACCGGAAGCTGCCTTTGCGGTCGCCGACGAAGAAATAGGCGGAGGGAGAGAGGAAGGTCCAGTCGAGGTCATCGACCCCGCGCAAATAGTTCAGGAACGTCGCGCCCTTGCTCGCTTCCGCCTTATAGGCTTCGGGAAATTCGGGCGTATCGATCAGCGCCACGCCCGGCGCGACCAACAGGCTGCCGGCGCCGCCGACCACCAGATAGCGCGGCACCCCGGAATCGCGCACTATGCCCACCAGCGCGGCAGGATCGGTGTCGGAAAACATCACCGCGCTCACCACCACATCATGGCCGCGAATCGCTTCGACCAGTGTGGCGGGTTGCGCAACGTCGCCGGCAACCGCCGTCACGCCGTCGGCATCGATCGCATTTTCGGGATGGCGCGAAATCGCCGTCACCTGATGCCCGCGTCGCGCCAGTTCAGCACTGATTTCCGTACCCGCGCGGCCCGTGCCGCCAATGATCGCCACCTTCATATTCTCGTCTCCACGTGGTTACCGATGGAAACCAGATAGCGATCCGGCTATCATGCCCGCAAGAAGGCACCTCGCCTTCACCTGGTTACGCCAAGGATACCGCCTTCATGACCCTCCCCCAGTCCCCGCGCATCGGCGATGCCTATGATCCCGACTGCCCGACCCGCCACATCCTCGACCGGATCGGCGACAAATGGGCGGTGCTGGTGCTGTTGACACTGAAGGACGGTCCAGTGCGTTTCAACGATTTGCGGCGGCGGATCGGCGCGATCTCGCAGAAGATGCTGTCGCAGACATTGAAGAGCCTGGAACGCGACGGCCTGGTCATTCGCGCCGCCTTCCCGACCGTGCCGGTGACGGTGGAATATCGGCTGACCCCGTTGGCGGGTGGGCTGATCGGCATATTGGGCGAGATCACCCGCTGGGCCGAAGCCCATGTCGGCGACATCATGACGTCGCGGCGTGCCCATGACAACGCGCTGGCCAATGCGATGGCGGCTTAACCCGCCGCCCGCACAATCTCCGCCCATTCGGCTTCCGTGATCACCCTGATCTCCAGCGCGGCGGCCTGTTTGAGCTTGCTGCCCGCGCCCGGACCGGCAACCACCAGATCGGTCTTGGCGCTGACCGATCCGGCCGCCTTGGCGCCCAGCCGTTCGGCCTGAGCCTTGGCCTCGTCGCGGCTCATCGTTTCCAGCTTGCCGGTGAACACGACCGTCTTGCCAGTGACGGCGCTGGCGGTGGTTTCCACGACAAAATCCGGTGGCGAGACTTCGGAGAGCAGGTCGTCCCACGCTTCGACATTATGGTGTTCGTGAAAGAAGTCGGCCAGCGCATGACCGACCGCCGCGCCCACATTGTCGACCCCGATATGGTCGGCGATGGCCTTGTCCCGCTTCGCCTGGCTGTCGAAGGGCTGGTCGCGCAGGACGATGATTTCTTCCGCCAGCGTGCGGATCGCGGCCAGCGTGGCGTAGCGTTTCAGGAGGTCGCGCGCGGTCACCGCGCCGATATGGCGGATGCCAAGGCCAAAGAGCAGCCGTGCGGCATCCGGCTGCCGCTTTGCCTCGATCGCCGCGAAGAGGTTGTCGACCGACTTTTCCTTCCAGCCTTCGCGGTCGAGCAGGTCGGCGCGATGTCGCTTCAGGCGGAAAATGTCGGCGGGTTCGGCGATCCAGCCGAGGTCCAGAAACTCCTGGATCGTCTTTTCGCCCAGCCCCTCGATGTCGAGCGCCGCGCGGCTGACGAAGTGGCGGAGGCGCTCGAAGCGCTGGGCCGGGCAAATGAGGCCGCCAGTGCAGCGTATGTCCACCTCCCCCTCCTCGCGCACCGCTTCGGACTGGCAGACGGGGCAATGGGCAGGAAAAAGGAAGGGGGCGCGCGGATCGTCGCGGGTGAGATTGTCGACGACCTGCGGAATGACATCCCCGGCGCGCTGAACGACGATGCGATCGCCCGGCCTGACGCCCAGCCGCGCGATCTCGTCGGCATTGTGAAGCGTGACGTTGGACACGACCACGCCGCCAACGGTGACCGGGGTGAGCCGCCCCACCGGGGTCAGCTTGCCGGTGCGGCCGACCTGGATGTCGATCGCCTCCAGCGTGGTCTGCGCGCGTTCGGCAGGGAATTTATGCGCGATCGCCCAGCGCGGCGCCTTGGCGACGAAGCCGAGCCGCTGCTGCCAGTCTAGCCGGTCGACCTTGTAGACCACGCCGTCAATGTCGAAGGGCAGATCGGCGCGCGCTGCCTCTATTCCGCGATAATGGGCGATCAGCGCGTCGAGCGTATCGACGCAGGCCAGCCGGTCGGACACGGGGACGCCCCAGCTGGCAATCGCCTGCATGACGCCAAGCTGCGTATCGGCCGGCAGGCCGCTCGTTTCGCCCCAGCCATGCGCCAGGAAACGCAGCGGGCGGCTGGCGGTGACGCTTGGGTCCTTCTGTCGCAGCGATCCCGCCGCCGCGTTGCGCGGATTGGCGAACTGGCGCGCCCTGGCGGGGTCCTCCGCTTCGGCGACCAGCCGCTGGTTGAGGGCGGCGAAGTCGGCCTTGGCCATATAGACTTCGCCCCTGATTTCGAACAGGTCCGGGATGTCCGCACCCGCCAGCCGATCAGGAATGTCGGCGATGGTGCGGGCGTTGGCGGTGACATCCTCTCCCGTCGTGCCGTCGCCGCGCGTCGCCGCCAGCCGCAACTCGCCCCGTTCATAGCGGAGCGAACAGGACAGGCCGTCGATCTTGGGTTCGGCGGTCAAGGCCACCGGCGCGTCTTCGGGCAAAGCGAGGAAACGACGCACGCGGGCGACGAATTCGGCAATGTCCTCGTCGGAAAAGCCGTTGTCGAGGCTCATCATGCGAACGGCATGCGGGACTTTCCTGAGACCGGACGTAGGCGTCGCCCCGACCTGGGCATTGGGGGAATCGGCGCGGACAAGATGCGGGAAGGCAGCCTCCAGCGCGTTATTCTCGCGGATCAGCGCGTCATAGGCCGCGTCGCTGATCTCCGGCTGATCCTCGTCATGATAGAGGCGGTTGTGGCGCGCTATTTCCCGCGCGAGGCGCATCAGGCGGTTGGCCGCTTGGGCTTCGGTCATCTGGGCGGGATCGGTCGATTCACTCATATCTGCTCCAAAGGGCCGGAAGGATCAGACCTCCAGCAGCCGCTCCGCCTGTGCCCTGGCCTCCGCCGTGATCTCGGCGCCGGACAGCATGCGGGCGATTTCCTCGCGACGTTCGCTCTCGCTCAGCGCATGGACGCCGGTGCGCGTCACGGTGCCGTCGCTCGACTTGGCGATCAGCATATGGCCGGCGCCGCGCGCCGCCACCTGCGGGCTGTGCGTCACCACCAATATCTGGTTGCTTTGCGCCAGCCGGGCGAGCCGTTCGCCGATCGCGGAGGCCACCGCGCCACCCACGCCCCGGTCGATCTCGTCGAAGACGAGCGTGTCCGCGCCGCCCCGCTCCGCCAGCGCAACCTTGAGCGCGAGGATGAAGCGCGACAGTTCGCCGCCGGACGCAATCTTGACCAGCGGCCCGAAAGGCGCGCCGGGATTGGTGGAAATCTCGAATTCGACCCGGTCCATGCCCTGGGCGCTCCATTGGCGCTCGTCGAGCGGGGCGACCACGGTGCGGAAGCGCGCGGCGTCGAGCTTGAGCGGCGCAAGTTCGGCCGCCACCGCCTGGTCCAGCCGTTCGGCCGCCCGAGCGCGCTGGGCGGACAGAGCCTGGGCAGCGCGGCGATAGGCGGACGCGGTTGCCGCGACCTCCGCCTCCAGCGCGGCGAGATGCTCCTCCCCGCCCTCAATCGCCGCCAGCCGCGCCGCCATGTCGTCGCGCAACCCGGCGAGTTCGTCGGGCGCCACCTGATGCTTGCGGGCAAGGCCGCGCAGGTCGAACAGCCGGGTTTCGATGGCATCGAGGCGCGCGGGATCGAAACTGAGCGCTTCGGCGGCGTCGGCGAGCCGTTCCTCCGCCTCCCCCGCCTCGATCACCGCGCGGTCGAGGGCCGCGAGCACATCGGCCAGCGGTTCATATTCGGCGACGATGCGGTCCAGCCGACGCGCCGCCCCCCGCAGCTGGGCAAGGCCTCCGTCCGATCCGGCCAGGCACTCGGTCACCGCCGACAGATCGTCGGACAGGCGCGCGCCCTTCTGCATGGTGGCGCGTTCTTCGGCGAGCGTCGCTTCCTCGCCGGGTTCGGGCGCAAAGCGGGCCAGTTCCTCGACCGCGTGGGTGAGATAATCGCGGTCGCGCGAAGCCAGCTCCACGGCCGCGCGGCTTTGCGCCAGCCGCTCCGCCGCCGCGCGCCAGGCGAGATGGGCGCTGGTCACCGCGCCGGCGTCGCAGCGGCCATAGGCGTCGAGCAGGGCGCGATGGCCCCGGGGGTTGAGCAGGCCGCGATCGTCATGCTGGCCGTGGATTTCGACCAGCGCAGCGCCCAAGTCGCGCAGCAGAGCGGCCGAGCAGGCCTGGTCGTTGACGAAGGCGCGACTGCCGCCATCGGCTTTCACGATACGGCGGATGATGATCGGCTCGCCGGGCTCCACGTCGATGCCGTTGCCGGCGAGCAAGTCGGCGGCGCGATGATCGGCGCGCGACAGGTCAAAGGTCGCGGTGACGCTCGCCTGCGCCTCGCCGCTGCGGACGAGACCACTTTCGGCCCGCGCGCCCAGAGCCAGGCCCAGCGAATCGAGCAGGATCGACTTGCCCGCGCCGGTTTCCCCGGTGAGCACGCCCAGCCCCGCGCCGAACTCCAGATCCAGCGCCTCGATCAGCACGACATTGCGGATGGAAAGGTTGGTCAGCACGACGTTCGCCCGCGAACGTCATCCTGGCGCGGGCCGGGATCTCGTGCCGCTAGGTCGTGCCCGATGGCCTGAGACCCCAGCTTTCGCCGGGGTGACGAAATGGCTTGATCACGCCTTGGCGCCATGTTCCCGCATGAGCTTGAAGGAACGCTCATACCATTTGGAGCCGGGATAGTTCCTGCCCAGCACCGCAGCGGCTTTTTGCGCTTCCTCGGGGACGCCGAGCGAGAGATAGGATTCGACCAGACGCTCCAGCGCCTCGGGCGTATGAGTCGTGGTCTGATATTTGTCGATCACGGTGCGGAAGCGCAGCGTCGCCGCCAGCCATTGACCACGGCGCTGGTAGAAACGGCCGACCTCCATCTCCTTGCCCGCCAGATGGTCGTTGACGAGGTCGAGCTTGAGCCGGGCGTCGGCAGCGTAGCGCGTGCCGGGATAGCGACGGATCAGTTCACCCAGCGCGTCGAGGGACTGCTGCGTGATCTTCTGGTCGCGGGTCACGTCGGCGATCTGTTCATAATAGCAGAGCGCGATCAGATAATAGGCGTAGGGCGCGTCCTTGCTGCCGGTGTGGATCGACAGGAAGCGCTGCGAGGCCGCGATCGATTCACTATAATCGCGATTCATATAGTAGCTGAACGCCGCCATCAGCTGGGCGCGGCGCGCCCAGGGCGAATAGGGATGCTGCCGCTCAACCTCGTCGAACATGGCAGCGGCCATCTTGTACTGGCCGCGATCCAGCCGGTATTTGCCCGCATTGTAGAGCGTGGAGACGTCGCGGGCGACATATTGGGTGTCGGCCTTGTTCTTCGACGTAGCGCACCCGGCGAGCAGGGCGGCGAGCAGAAGCGGAGCGGTGGCCGCGCCGATGCGCGTCATGGTTTTCGTCAGCATGGCCGGGTCATAGCGGAGCGAATGGCACTCGCCAAGCGGCAGAATGGCTGCCGGTCGTGTCGGCCCGATCAGCGGGCGGGCGCCGGCAGGTCAAGCCGGGCGACCGCGCCGCCTTCGGGCCGGGGATGCAGGGCGAAGTGGCCGCTCAACTGGCTGGCGAGCGCGTGGGCGATCCGCAAACCAAGGCTGTCGCCCCTTTCCATGTCGAAATCGGGTGCCAGGCCATTGCCATTGTCGGCTATCCTGAGCGAGAGCGAGCCGCTGATATCCTCGAGCGTCACTTCGATCGAGCCGCCACGACCCGACAGGCCATGTTCGATCGCGTTGCTGACCGCCTCCGCCACGATCAGCGCGAGCGGCACGGCGGTGCCAGATTCGAGCGTCAGGTGCGGCGGAGCGGAGACCGTCACGCTGATGTCATCGCGACCGCTGGCCTCAACGACATCCTGGGTCAGCCGGGTCAGGAACATGTCGATATTCTGGCCATCCTGGGCCGGATCGTAGAGCGCGCGACTGATGCGGCCGACCAGGGCGAGCCGGTTCGACGCGTCGTCCAGGGCCTTGCAGGCGCCGTCATGATCGATGTGACGACGCTGCAATGACATCACTGCGGCGACGACCTGCAGATTGTTGGACACGCGATGCTGCAGCTCATGGAACAGCAGTTCGCGATTTTCGGCCAGAACACGATTCCGCTCCCGCTCAATCGCCAGGTTGAAATTCGCCTTTTGCAGAAAATTGATGAGCGCGACATCGATGCCGACAACAGCCGCGTAAAGGGCCAGCGCCATCGCAACGCGGCTATCAAAGGCAAAACCCCTCTGGGGGGAAATGAAAAAGTACCAGGACAGCAGACCGCACAGCACGCCAGCGAACAGTCCTGGCCGAACCCCGAACAAGAAGGAGGAAAGGATGACCGCCGGAAAAAAGGACACGAAGGGATAGCCGATCGGAAGCAGGCCCTGCACCGCCATCCGCACGGCGAACACAATCAGGCAGAAAAGCCCGGTCAGCGCGTAACCCTGCCATGGTTGCGGCAGGACAAGCGGCAGCCGCTCGACAAACCGTTCGTTATTGCGCTGCATAAATCCCTCTCATCTTTGGGGGGGAAGCTATCAGAAGTTTCCTGAACGCCAATTGATTGACGTTAAGCTTTTATCCCCAAAGCAAAAAGGGGCGCCCCTACGGGCACCCCTTCTGCTAAATGGTGAGACGCGGATCAGTCCTGGGTCAGGAAGTCGGGCAAGCCGGCATTGGAGCCGTCATCATCGCCGCCCTTGCCTTCGCTGCGCGGGCCACGGTCGCGACGGGGGCCGCGATCGCCGCCCCGATCTCCACCGCGTCCGCCGCGATCACCGCCGTCACGACGCGGGCCACGGCCACGATCGCCCCGGCCGCCTTCGCGGTCGCCGCGCGGTTCGCGGGCGGGACGGGTGTCCTCCAGCTCTTCGCCGGTTTCCTGATCGACGACGCGCATCGACAGGCGCACCTTGCCGCGCGGGTCGATTTCAAGGACCTTGACCTTCACTTCCTGGCCTTCCGACACGACATCGGTCGGCTTTTCGACGCGTTCATTTTTCATTTCGGACACGTGGACAAGGCCGTCCTTGCCACCCATGAAGTTCACGAACGCACCGAAATCGACGATGTTGACGACCTTGCCGTTGTAGATCTTGCCGACTTCCGCTTCCTCGACGATGCCGAGGATCCACTTCTTCGCCGCTTCGATCTGGGCTATGTCGGACGAGGAAATCTTGATGATGCCCTCATCGTCGATGTCGACCTTGGCGCCGGTTTCTGCAACGATTTCACGAATGACCTTGCCGCCGGTGCCGATGACGTCGCGGATCTTCGACTTGTCGATCTGGATCGTCTCGATGCGCGGGGCATGAGCCGACAGCTCGCTGCGGGTCGAGGACAGCGCCTTGCTCATCTCACCCAGGATATGGGCGCGGCCTTCCTTCGCCTGACGCAGCGCGACTTCGAAAATCTCCTGCGTGATACCGGCGACCTTGATGTCCATCTGCATGGTGGTGATGCCGGCTTCCGTGCCCGCCACCTTGAAATCCATGTCGCCGAGGTGATCCTCGTCGCCCAGGATGTCGCTGATGACTGCATAGTCCTTGCCTTCGAGGATCAGGCCCATGGCGATGCCGGACACCGGACGCTTGAGCGGAACGCCCGCGTCCATCATCGAAAGCGAACCGCCGCAGACCGTCGCCATCGAGGACGAGCCGTTGGACTCGGTGATGTCGGACAGGACGCGGATCGTGTAGGGGAACTCGTCCTTGCTCGGCAGCACCGGATGCAGCGCGCGCCAGGCAAGCTTGCCATGGCCGACTTCACGACGGCCCGGCGCGCCGAAGCGGCCGACTTCACCGACCGAATAGGGCGGGAAGTTATAGTGCAGCATGAAATTTTCATAATGCACGCCGTTCAGGCCGTCGACCATCTGCTCGGCATCCTTGGTGCCCAGCGTGGTGGTGCAGATCGCCTGCGTTTCACCGCGGGTGAACAGCGCAGAACCATGGGTGCGCGGCAGGAAGCCGACCATCGCCTCGATCGGACGGATCTGCGTCGTGCTGCGGCCGTCGATCCGCTTGCCTTCCTTGAGGATGGCCGTGCGGACGATCTCGGCTTCCAGCTTCTTGGTCAGCTTGATACCGGCCATGACGGTCTGGGCGTCGAGGCCCTCCTCAGCGAAATAAGCCTTTGCCTTGGCGCGGGCTTCATTGAGCGCGTTGGAGCGGGCCGACTTGTCGGTCAGCTTGTAGGCGGCGGCAATGTCCTTGCCGATCAGCTTCTTGAGCTTCTTCTTGAGATCATCGAGATCATCGCCCTTGGCAACGTCCCACGGATCCTTCGCGGCCTTTTCAGCAAGGTCGATGATCGCGTTGACGACCTTCTTGCTGGCTTCATGGGCGAACAGGACGGCGCCGAGCATGACGTCTTCCGACAGCTCCTTGGCTTCGGATTCCACCATCATCACGGCGTTGCCGGTGGCGGCGACGACGAGGTCGAGTTCGCCTTCCTTCACTTCATCAAGGCTGGGGTTCAGCTGATATTCGCCATCCTTGTAACCGACGCGGGCGGCGCCGATGGGACCCAGGAAGGGCACGCCCGACAGCGTCAGCGCGGCCGAGGCGGCGATCATCGCCACAATGTCGGGCTCGCTGTCACCATCGAAGCTCAAAACCTGAGCGATGACGTTGATTTCGTTGTAGAAACCTTCGGGGAACAGCGGACGGACCGGGCGGTCGATCAGGCGGGAAACCAGCGTTTCCTTTTCCGTGGCGCCCCGTTCCCGCTTGAAGAAGCCGCCGGGGATACGGCCGGCAGCGGAATATTTTTCCTGATAATGGACGGTCAGCGGGAAGAAGTCCTGTCCTTCCTTCACCGACTTGGCGGCGGTCACGGCGCAGAGCACCACCGTCTCACCATAGGTTGCCAGCACGGCGGCGTCGGCCTGACGCGCAATACGGCCGGTTTCGAGGGTCAGCGTCTTGCCGGCCAGCTCGATTGATACCTTCTTTACATCGAACATAATGTTTTCCTTCGCCCGCCTGGCCCTATTGCCGGGCGGGGCCTGTGATGCGGGCTAAACCGGCCCGCTACGGTTTCGGAGCATCGTCTGGCCCCTTGGTCGAAACGCCCCGCCGGATTGCAGGAGTCCCGGAATCGGAAACGGCCCCGACATGGGGGCCGCTCCTTCTTTAGCAGGCTTACTTGCGCAGGCCCAGCTTGGTGATGAGGTCGGTATAGCGACCCGCATCCTTTTTCTTGAGATAATCCAGCAGCGACCGACGCTTGTTGACCAGCATCAGCAGGCCGCGACGGCTGTGGTTATCCTTGTGGTGACCCTTGAAGTGCTCGGTCAGGTTGGCGATACGCTCGGAGAGGATCGCAACCTGAACTTCCGGCGAACCGGTGTCGCCTTCGGCGCGGGCATGTTCCTTGATCAGCGCTTCCTTGCGCTCGGCAGTAATCGACATCGGGCTTCCTTTCGTAACATCTAGAGATTGAAGCCGCGCACCACCCGGATTTCCGGGCCACTGGCTTCGACCAGCGCGACGGGCATTTCGCCCTCCATCGCCAGCATGAGGCCGGTATGCGGTTTCCCCACAAGCACCTTCCCCTGTCGGAGAGCCAATGCTTCATCGGGAGAGACTGCGAGAGCCGGGATGTCGTCCAGCCCCGCGGTCAACGGCAGCACGAGGCGGCCGAAGCCGCCGCCCCTAGCAGCTTCGTCCAATTTGTCCAGCGGAATCGCGGATTCCAGGGTGAACGGCCCCGCCTTCACCCGGCGCAGCATGGTGACATGGCCGACGGTGCCGAGCGCCAGCGCGATGTCGCGGGCGAGGGACCGGATATATGTGCCCTTGGAGACATGGGCGCGGAGGGTGACACTTTCCAACTCCTCCCCGAGCGTATTCGGGGGGGATATTGCGAGCGCGTGGATCGTGACCTGGCGCAGCTTCATCTCGACGTCCTGCCCGGCTCGGGCGAGGTCATAGGCACGCTGGCCGTCGATCAGGATCGCGGAATAAGCAGGCGGCGCTTGCTCGATCGGGCCGGTGAAGCGCGGCAGCACCGCCTCCACCTGCGCGAATGGGGGCAGCACATCGCTCTGCGCGATCACCTTGCCTTCCAGGTCGAGCGTGTCGGTCTGCGCCCCGAAGGCCAGCGTGAAATCATAGATCTTGTCGCTGTCGAGCATTCGGCCCGCAAGCTTCGTCGCCTCTCCGATCGCGATGGGCAGAACGCCGGTCGCCCGCGGATCGAGCGTGCCGCCATGGCCGACCTTCACCTTGCCCGCGCCACTTTGCCGCAGCGCGCGCTTGACGGCGCTCACGGCTTGGGTGGAGCCAAGGCCATGCGGTTTGTCGAGGATGATCCAGCCGTGCATCGGAAGACGCGGCGCGTCAGTCCCCATCGTCCGGCTGTTCAAGATCGCGCGCGACCTTGGGATCGCGCAGCAGCTTGTCGATGTGACTGCCTTCGTCAAAGCTCTCGTCCGCGAGGAATTTGAGCTTCGCCGCATATTTGAGGCGGACGCGATGCGCCACTTCACGCTGAAGATAGGCGGTGTTGGTGCGCAGGGCCTTGAGCACCGCTTCCTCATCCTGCCCCAGCAGCGACTTCACGAACACGGTCGCGTGGCGCAGGTCCGGCGACATGCGCACTTCGGTGATGCTGACGACATGCCTGGTCAGCACATCGTCATGCACGTCGCCGCGCTGGAGGATGTCGGACAGGACATGGCGCACCTGTTCGCCCACGCGGAGCAGGCGGACGGATGGACCTTCAGATTGTTGGGCCATAGCAAATCCTCGTCATCCCGGCGAACACCAGGATCTCGGGCGGCGAAGGACGACCTGGAGGCACGAGACCCCGGCTTTCGCCGGGGTGACGCACCTGGTCAAAGCGTCCGGGCGCGCTCCTCGACTTCGAACAGTTCAAGCGTATCGCCGACCTTGATGTCGTTCGTGTCCTGCAGCACCGCGCCGCACTCCATGCCTGCGCGGACTTCGGAAACGTCGTCCTTGAAGCGGCGAAGCGACGCGATGTGCGTGCGCGACACGATGACATCGTCGCGAGTAAGGCGCGCCGACAACCCCTTGCGGATGATGCCGTCCATGACGAGCAGACCCGCCGCCTTGTCCTTCTTGCCGGCCGGGAACACCTGAAGCACCTCGGCGCGGCCGACGATCGTTTCGATCCGCTCGGGAGCGAGCTGGCCGGCCATTTCGCCGCGCACCTCTTCAAGCAGGTCGTAGATCACGTCATAATAGCGCAGCGAGATCTTCTCGCGCTCCGCCAACTGACGCGCCTTGGCATTGGGACGCACGTTGAAACCGATCAGCGGCGCACGGCTGGCAGCGGCCAGCGTGACGTCGCTTTCAGTGATCGCGCCGACCCCCGAATGCAGGATGCGCACCTTGATCTCGTCGGTCGAGATGCGGTTCAGGGACGATACGATGGCTTCGACCGAGCCTTGCACGTCGCCCTTCACCACCACCGGATATTCGATGACCTTGGTATTGAGCGCCGAGAACATATGTTCGAAGCTGGTCGGGGCCGCCGTGGTGCGCTTCTTGGTCGCCTGTTCCTGACGATAGGCGGCGACTTCGCGGGCGCGGGCCTCATTCTCGACGACGGTAAGCTGATCGCCGGCGAGGGGAACGCCCGACAGACCCAGCACCTCGACCGGGGTGGAAGGTCCCGCGACCTTCACATTCTGGCCCTTGTCGTTGATGAGCGCGCGGACCTTGCCGCTTTCGGCGCCGATGACGAACGTGTCGCCCACCTTGAGCGTGCCCTTGCGGACCAGGACGGTCGCGACGGCGCCGCGGCCCTTGTCCAGCTGCGCCTCGACGACATTGCCTTCGGCGGCGCGATCGGGATTGGCCTTCAACTCCATCAGCTCAGCCTGGAGCAGGATCTTGTCGATCAGCGTGTCGAGGCCGGTCTTCTTGAGCGCGGACACTTCCACGTCCTGCGTTTCGCCGCCCATATCCTCGACGATCACCTCATGCTCCAGCAGGCGCTCGCGCACCTTCTGGGGATTGGCGTCGGGCTTGTCGACCTTGTTGATCGCGACGATCATCGGGACGCCGGCGGCCTTGGTGTGGTTGATCGCCTCGATCGTCTGCGGCATCAGGCCGTCGTCGGCCGCCACCACCAGGATGACGATGTCGGTGACGTTCGCGCCACGGGCGCGCATTTCCGAGAAAGCCTCATGGCCCGGCGTATCGAGGAAGGTGATGACGTCGCCGCCCTTGGTCTTAACCTGATAGGCGCCGATATGCTGGGTGATGCCGCCGCTTTCGCCGGCCACGACATCAGTGCCGCGCAAGGCGTCGAGCAGCGAGGTCTTGCCATGGTCGACATGACCCATGATCGTGACCACGGGCGGACGGGTCTGGAGCGTGTCGGGCGAATCGACATCACCTTCGATGCCGATTTCCACGTCGGCATCGGACACGCGCTGGATGCGGTGGCCGAATTCTTCCACCAGCAGTTCCGCCGTATCCTGATCGATCGGCTGGTTGAGGGTGACGGCGGTGCCCATCTTGAACAGGGCCTTGACCAGGTCCGCGCCCTTTTCCGCCATGCGGTTGGCGAGTTCCTGCACGGTGATGCTTTCAGGCACCACGACATCGCGCACCTGCTTCTCGCGCGGCTGCGCGCCGCCCGAATAATGGGCGCGGCGTTCCTTTTCGCGAGCACGCTTGAGCGCGGCAAGCGAGCGGGCGCGGGCGCTGTCGTCGTCCGACAGGGCGCGCGTGACGGTGAGCTTGCCCGACTGACGGCGATTATCGTCGGACCGCTTGGCGCGATCCGGCTTGGCCGGTTCGGGACGCTTGACCGGCGCAACCGGGGTGAAGCGGCGCGGCGGCGGAGCGGCCGACGCAGGGGCAGCGGCAGCCGGCGAAGCGGCGACGTCCTGCGACGCCTCTGCGGTGGGCGCAGCCGGCTCGGCAGCAGGCTCTTGAACAGAGGCCTCGGGTTGTGCCGCCTCGGGTTCCTGCTCGGTCTGGAGCACCTCGGCTTCTTCGGCGGCGAGGCGATTTTCCTCGGCGCGGCGCTTTTCTTCCTCGGTCGCCGCCAGACGCTGCGCATCTTCGCGACGGCGCGCTTCTTCGAGCGCGGTCATCCGGGCTTCCTCAGCCTCGCGCAGCAGCTTGGCCTGCAATTCCTGGCGCGACATCAGGCTCTGCGGCGGCGCCGGACGAGCAGGCGCGGCCGGTTGTGGCGTGCGAGCCTGCGGCTGCGGCGCAGGCGCGGCCGCCGCCGGTGCTGGCGTGGGATCAGCCTGTGGCGCGGAGGCGGGCGCACCGCCGGCGGCTTCGCCAGGCTTGCCCAGGACGCGGCGCCGCTTCACTTCAACCACGACCGTATTCTTGCGGCCATGGCTGAACTGCTGCTGCACCTGACCGGATTCGACGGTCCGCTTGATGCCCAGCGGCTTACGGCCCAGAACCGGCTTGTCTTCCTTGCTGTCACTCATACGACTGAACTGTACCCTTCGCTTCGTTCCGACCGGCAAGGCCCGTCGGCGCCTTTCATTCCATGCAGCCTAGACGCCCTGCACATCGGCGGAGTCCTGCTCCCCATGCGCGGGCGCCTCGGTAGCGCAACCCAGATAGCTTTCCAAGCGGCCTATGGCCGCACGCAGACGCGACGCCGCTCGCGAGTCGGTCACTGCGATATGGACGACATTGTCCCGCCCCATTGCCATAGATAGGGCCTGTCGGTCCACAGGCAAGACGATGCCCGCCAAATCGCTGCCTTCCGCTTCCTGCCCCACGCGCAGCGCCTGGTCCAGTTTGCGATTGCCGTCCGCCGCCGCATCACTGGCGTGAAGCAGCAGTTGCACCTGCCCCTTGCGGCAGGCGACGTCGATCTTTTCGGAGCCGGTGAGGACCATCGATGCGCGCGCTTCCAGCCCCAGCCGGTCGAGCAACGCCTTGCGCAGGCCGTCCTCGATCATAGCGGGAAGCGCATCGGGAATCTGCAGTTCGCCGGTCTTGAACGCGCGGGCGAGTGCCCCCTTGAGCTTGCCCTTGGCAAGCGCGGTTTCAAGATCGGCGCGAGGCACGCCAATCCACGCGCCGCGCCCGGGCGCCTTGGCGCGGATGTCGGGAAGCACCTGGCCGTCCGGGCCGACGGCGAGACGGATCAGCGTTTCCGGATCGGCGCGGTCGCCCGAGAGAATGCATTTGCGTTCCGTCATGCCCGCGCCTCCTTCAATAAGGAGACGTTGCTGGCGATGGTCGCACAATCGCATCCTCCCCCTGCCCCTCCCTCTAAAGAAAGGGGGTGTGACGGGGCAGCGTGACGGTTAAGCCTTAGCCTCTCATCGGGAAGTGACCGCAGCATGGGCGTCCTCCCCTGCTGGCCCAGATCTGGGCGCGTCACGATCGGCGATCAACTGGCCCCCTGCACCGTAATTTTCCGTCGAGATTTCGGAAATGACCACCTGTACGGCAGCAGGCGACTTGCCCAAACGCTCGACGAGCGAGCGGGTCACGTCGGCGACGATTGCCGCCTTCTGCTCATGGGTGGCGCTTCCCGCCAGACGGATGTCAACAAAGGGCATGAGGGATCAGGCTTCCTCACCTTCGAACCAGTGGGCGCGCGCGGCCATGATGATCTCATTGCCCTGTTCTTCGCTGAGGCCATATTCGGCCAGCACGCCGCCCTTGTCTTCGGAGGTCTCGCTGCGGCGACGGCGCTGGTCGACGCGCTTTTTCGCCACCAGTTCGTCGGTGGCGAGGTCGGCCAGGTCGTCCAGCGTCTTGATGCCCGCCTTGCCCAGCGTCACCAGCATCGCTTCGGTCAGGTGCGGCATGTCGGCCAGCGCATCCTCGACGCCCAGCGCGCGACGTTCGTCACGGGCAGCGGCTTCGCGGCGCTCCAGCGCTTCCTGCGCGCGGCTCTGCAATTCAGCGGCCAGATCCTCGTCGAACCCTTCGATCGAGGCCAGTTCCTCGACGCCGACATACGCGACTTCCTCGAGCTCGCCAAAGCCTTCGGCGACCAGCAGCTGCGACAGCGTCTCGTCGACGTCCAGCTCGTTCTGGAACAGTTCGGAACGGGCGACGAATTCCTTCTGGCGCTTCTCCGAGGCATCAGCTTCGGTCATGATGTCGATCGCCTTGCCGGTCAGCTGGCTGGCGAGGCGGACATTCTGGCCGCGGCGGCCGATGGCGAGGCTGAGCTGATCGTCGGGCACGACGACTTCGATGCGCTCTTCCTCCTCATCGATGACGACGCGGGCGACCTGGGCGGGCTGCAGCGCATTGACGACGAAAGTCGCCGTGTCTTCCGACCAGGGGATGATGTCGATCTTTTCGCCCTGCATTTCCTGCACGACGGCCTGCACGCGGCTGCCCTTCATGCCGACGCAGGCGCCGACCGGATCGATGCTCGAATCGCGGCTGATGACGCCGATCTTGGCGCGGCTGCCCGGATCGCGGGCGGCGGCCTTGATCTCGATCACGCCGTCATAGATTTCCGGCACTTCCTGCGCGAACAGCTTCTTCATGAATTCGGGATGCGCGCGGCTGAGGAAAATCTGCGGCCCGCGGTTTTCGCGGCGCACGTTCAGGATCACTGAACGGATGCGGTCGCCTACGCGGACAACTTCGCGCGGGATCTGCTGGTCGCGGCGGATGACGCCTTCGGCGCGGCCGAGGTTCACGACGACATGGCCGAATTCGACCGACTTGACGACGCCGGTGATGATTTCGCCCACGCGGTCCTTGAATTCTTCATATTGCCGCTCGCGCTCGGCGTCGCGGACCTTCTGGAAGATCACCTGCTTGGCCGACTGCGCGTCGATGCGGCCGAGGTCGATCGGCGGCAGCGGATCGACGATGAAGTCGCCGACGACGGCGTCCTTCTTCAGCTTCTGCGCCTGCTTGAGGTCGACCTGCTTGAAATAATCGTCGACCGCCTCGACCACTTCGACGACGCGCCACAGGCGCAGGTCGCCGCTGTCGGGGTCGAGCTTTGCGCGGATGTCGTTTTCAGCGCCGTAGCGCGCACGGGCGGCGCGCTGGATCGCATCTTCCATCGCTTCGATGACGATCGCCTTGTCGATCATCTTTTCGCTGGCGACGCTGTTCGCGATGGCGAGCAGTTCGGCCTTGTTGGCGGAAATGGCGTTGGCCATGGCAGTCGAACCCTTATTCTTCGGTGTCAAACTCGTCCGCACCCTCGGAAGAGAGCGGCATGGTAGCAGAAATGAGCGCGTCGGTCAGCATGAGCTTGGCATCGCCCACCGCCGCGAAGGGGATGACGACATCCCCGGCCTTGTTATCCTTGAAGCGGATATCGTCGCCTTCGATCCCGTTCAGCAGACCGCGAAAGCTCTTGCGGCCGGCAACGGCCTCGGTCGTGGCGATCTTCGCCTCATGCCCGGCCCATTCCATGAAGTCGTGCAGGCGCGTGAGCGGCCGGTCGATGCCCGGCGAACTGACCTCCAGCCGATAGGCGTCCTCAATCGGATCGGCTTCATCGAGCACATCGGACAGCCGGCGGGATATCGCGGCGCAATCCTCAATCACCAGCTGTTTGGTCCGGGGATTTTCCGCCATGATCTGGAGCGTATATTCGTCACCCGACCCGAACAGCTTGATGCGCACGAGTTCGAAGCCCAAGGCCTTCACCTCCGGTTCGATCAGCGCGGTCAGTTCGGCGATGTCCGCCATGCAGTCTCCAGCAGAATATGTGCGCTTTCCCCCGTCGCAAGCGTGTCGCCCGCGACCCCGACATGTTTCACGATGTAAGGAAGCAAGCGCGATATATGCGCGATGGCGCGAAGCTGCAACATTATTCGTGCGTTGAATTTGGAAGACCCTCCTCCCCATTTTGTTCGGCGCGCTCTCACTTTCTGGAGGATTGCGGGCAGGGATCGCGAGGCGCCTGCTCAAGCTCATGCAAATTGATTGCCGCAGAGGCCGCAACCGCCGGAGTCTTCAAAATACTTGAGCGCCTGCTGCTTACCCAGGCGGGAAAGGGGGAAATTCATGCTGCGATTCCTGCTTCCGGCCGACATGGTCGTCGCCGCGCTATTTTATTCTGGTGGATGATGCAGGAATTTTTTGAACGGTGGGTCTCCCGGTGCGGATGACCGCAGCACACTGGGCGCGGCAATCGACGCAACGTCGCGCGACATCATGTGGGCGCTGCCGATACCAAGCTGCGGGCCGCAGGTTGCGATCCGGCCCAACGCCCCCAGGGCGCAGCTCCCCTCACACCTTCCATGATGCCGTCGCCGCCTTCCATATCCGACGGCCCCGCACCGCAGGAACAGGTCCGCTTCGAACCGGGCAAGCCCATGGTGGTTCCGACCGTCCAGTGAAAATGAAAACGGGGCCGATCGGCCCCGTTTCCCTATACCAGCCGGCTCTGCTTCACCGCCGCCTCGATGAAGCTGGCGAAGAGCGGATGCGGGTCGAAGGGCTTGGACTTCAATTCCGGGTGGAACTGCACGCCCACGAACCAGGGATGGTCCGGCCGCTCGACAATCTCGGGCAGCGTGCCGTCAGGCGACATGCCCGAGAAGATGAGGCCGCCTTTTTCCAGCGGCTCGCGATAGCCGGCATTGACTTCGTAGCGGTGGCGGTGGCGCTCACTGATCTCGCTTGCGCCGTATATGCCGGCGACGACGCTGTTGCCGGCGAGCCTGGCGGGATAGGCGCCCAGCCGCATCGTGCCGCCAAGGTCCGTTTCGGCGGTGCGCTTCTGCAGGCCTTCCTTGCTCATCCATTCGGTGATGAGGCCGACGACCGGCTCGCTCGTCTCGCCAAATTCGGTGGTTGAGGCGTCGGCGATGCCCGCTGTGTTCCGGGCGCCTTCGATGCAGGCCATCTGCATGCCGAGGCAGATGCCGAAGAAGGGTACGTTGCGTTCGCGCGCGAAACGGACGCTGGCGATCTTGCCTTCCGATCCGCGCACGCCAAAACCGCCGGGGACCAGGATGCCGTGCATCGGTTCCAGGCTGGCGGCGACGTCGTCCCCCCCCTCGAACAGTTCCGCGTCGATCCACCGGATGTTGACCTTCACACGGTTGGCAAAGCCGCCATGGGTCAGCGCTTCGTAGAGCGACTTGTAGGCGTCGGGCAGGCCGACATATTTGCCGACGACGGCGATCGTCACTTCGCCTTCGGGATTCTGCTGGCGGTCCATGATGTCCAGCCAGCGGTCGAGCGAGGGTTGAGGCGATCCTGTCATGCCGAAGGCACGCAGCACTTCCTCGTCGAGTCCCTCGGCGTGATATTGGGCCGGCACGGCATAGATGCTGCTGGCATCGAGCGCGGGGATGACCGCTTCGGGACGGACGTTACAGAAGAGTGCGATCTTGCGGCGTTCGCTTTCGGGCAACGGCTTTTCGCAGCGGCACAGCAGGATATCGGGCTGGATGCCGAGCGAGGTCAGTTCGCGCACGCTGTGTTGGGTCGGCTTGGTCTTCAACTCGCCCGCCGCCGCGATATACGGCACCAGCGTCACATGAACGAAGATCGACTGGCCGCGATCCAGATCATTATGCAGCTGGCGGATCGCCTCCATGAAGGGCAGCGATTCGATGTCGCCGACCGTGCCGCCGATCTCGCACAGCACGAAGTCCAGATCGTCGGTATCAGCGGTGGCGAAGGCCTTGATCTCGTCGGTGACGTGCGGGATCACCTGCACCGTCGCGCCAAGATAATCGCCCCGCCGTTCGCGCTGGATGATTGTCTGGTACACGCGGCCCTGCGTCACGTTGTCCGACTGGCGCGCGGAGACGCCTGTGAAGCGCTCATAATGGCCAAGGTCGAGGTCCGTTTCCGCCCCGTCATCGGTCACATAGACTTCGCCATGCTGATACGGGCTCATCGTGCCCGGATCGACGTTGAGATAGGGGTCGAATTTCCGAATGCGCACACGGAACCCTCGCGCCTGCAGGAGAGCTGCAAGCGAAGCGGCCATCAGGCCCTTGCCAAGCGAGGAGACCACGCCGCCGGTGATGAAAATATACCGCGCCATGGGAGGAGAGGCTTAGCCTTTTAGGAACGAGTTGGGCAAGCGCGCGAATCCACGCGCGAGCAAAAAAAGATCGGAATGGGGAAAGAAAGGATCAGTGGGCGAGCGGAACCGTTCCGTTCGCCGCCGCGCCATTGCCGGCCGCAGCCGCCGCGCCGGCAAGTGGATCCGTGCTGCCCGCTGGCGCCGGGGCGCTGGGCGCCGCTGGCGCCTGCTTCACCAGCGACGTGTCGATATCACTGGGGCGATGCTGGACCGATGCGATCACCGCCAGCACGATCGACAGCGAGACGAAGACCGTCGCGAGCACCGTCGTCGAACGCGTAAGGAAATCCGCCGCGCCGCGCGCGGACATGAACCCCGCCGGGCTGCCGCCCACACCCAGACCGCCGCCCTCCGACTTCTGCATCAGGATGACCGTGACGAGCAGGGCTGAAACGATGGCCTGCACAACGAGGAGGAAGGTGAACATGAGCGAGCGATTGTCCGATTGGGGTGCGTTGCGCCAGCCCATAGCGGCGAAGGGCGCCGGGGGCAACCGGCGCCATCATCCGCCGCCACAGGATGGCTTGCGCTTATCCCGCCGCGGCAATGATAGGCCCGAACTTCGCCGCGGTCAGGCTCGCGCCGCCGACAAGGCCGCCGTCGACGTCGCCGATCGCCATCAGCTCGGCCGCATTGTCGCCGTTCATCGACCCGCCATAGAGGATTCGCATGGCGTCCGCCGACGCCTGCCCGATGCGTCCCGCGAGCGCGGCCCGCAGCGCCCCGTGCATCGCCGCGACGGCGTCCATCGTGGGGATGCGGCCAGTGCCGATCGCCCAGATCGGCTCATAGGCGATGGCGAGCCATTCGGCCGCCGCGCCTGCCGGCAGCGAGGCGAGAAGTTGCGCCGACACCACGGCTTCGGCATCCCCGGCGTCGCGCACGTCCAGGCTTTCGCCGACGCACAGGATCACCTTCAGACCGGCTTCCTTCGCCGCCAGCGCCTTGGCCGCGACATCGGCGTCGCTCTCGCCCTGGGCTTCGCGCCGTTCGCTATGGCCGACGATAATCCATTCCGCGCCGGCCTCGGCCAGCATCTGCGCCGACAGGCAGCCGGTGTGCGCGCCGCTGACGTTCATGTGGCAATCCTGACCGCCAATGAAGGCCGCGCCCTTTCTCTCGGCGGCGGCCATGATCAGTGTCGCGGGGACGCACAGCCCGACCTCGACAGCCGGATGCGCGGCGGCGATCCGGCCGATCGCCTCCACCTCGTCCAGATGCGCACGCATGCCGTTCATCTTCCAGTTGCCGACCACCAGCTTGCGCCTGCCCATTGATCCAGATCCCTTTCGACCGTTGCAGCATGTCGCCGGCGCGCGCGCCAGCCCCGCAGGCGGATGGACAAGAGCGCATCATTTGTCCAGCCATGCCGCACTTGCCGCCGCGACAATCCGCCCTTAAAGCGGGCCGCCATCCAAAGTCTCTCTGTCCTGGACTTGCTTCATGCTCTCAGCTTTCCGCCGTTTCATCCATTCGAAGTTCGGCGCGCTTTTCGCGCTGCTGTTCCTGGGCGTCATCGCGGCTGCCTTCATCATGGGCGATGTGACGAGGGGCAAGTTCGGCTCCTTCGTTGGAAGTGGAGAGACAGTGGCGAAAGCGGGCGGTTCGCGCCTGACCTTGACGGAATTTCAGGATAGGTTGCAGCGCGTGTTTGAAAATGCGCGCCGCTCGACGCCGGGGTTGCAGATCAACGACTTCCTCGCGCAAAGCGCTGCGCGAGAGGTTTATAACCAACTGGTCGCGGCGATGACGCTGAAGGAATATGCACATGATCAGGACGTGCATATTTCCAAACGACTGGTCGACGCGCAAATCGCCCAGATTCCTGCCTTCCAGGATGCCGCCGGCAATTTCAGCCAGGATAATTTCCGGCAACTGCTGGTACGCGAGCGCATCACCGAACAGGCGCTGCGCGATGACATCAGCCGCGAAATATTGGAACGGCAGATGCTCGCTCCGCTGGGGCTTGGCGTGAAGCTGTCCGACAGCCTGATCCTGCCCTATGCGTCCCTGCTGCTCGAAGCGCGCCAGGGCGCGATCGCCGCAGTTCCGGCGATGGCGTTCAAGGACATCAAGGACCCCACCGACGCGCAGCTGACGGCCTATTATCGCAGCAACGCGGCCCGTTTCACCATCCCCGAGCAGCGCCGCATCCGCTATGCGGTGATCGACGGCGAGCGCTTCACCCAGGCAGCACAGCCGACCGACGCAGAGATCGCCGCCTGGTACAATCAGAACAAGGCCAGCTACGCCGCGAAGGAAAATCGCAGCTTTGAACAGCTGATCGTGCCCAGCGAAGCGGCCGCCAAGGCGATCGCCGCGAACGTCAGGGCGGGCAAGTCGCTGGCCGCCGCCGCCCAGGGCGCCGGCCTGGCCGTGTCGACGCTTGCCGATCAGAGCAAGGAAGCGTTTTCGGCGACGGCATCGCCGCCGGTCGCCAACGCCGGCTTTGCGGCGAAGCAGGGCGAACTGGTTGGCCCGGTGCGCGGTTCGCTGGGCTGGGTGCTGCTGCGCGTGACCGCCGTCAAGACGACGCCGGCGCGGCCGCTGTCCGCCGCCCGGGATGAGATCGCCGCCACGCTGCGCCAGCAGAAGGAAAAACGGCTGCTCAGCGATTTCACCGGCAAGATCGAGGACCAGGTCGCCGACGGTGGCAGTTTCGAGGAAGTGGTCAAGGACAATGGCCTGAAGCTGGAGACCACGCCTTTCCTGGTCGCGTCCGGCAAGCAAGTCGAAGACCAGGCCTATGAAGCCAATGCCGACATCAAGCCGCTGCTCGCCCCTGTGTTCCAGATGAGCCAGGACGATGACGCCCAGTTGATCCCGATCACGCCGGACCGGCGCTACGCCCTGGCCGCACCGGCCGAGATCCTGCCCGCCGCGCCGCCGCCCCTGGCCAAGATAAAGCCGCTGGTCGTCACGCAATACAAGCTCGCGCAAGGCAATGAGCGGGCGAAGGCACTCGCCGAACAGATCCGCGCCAAGGTGGCCAAGGGCATGAAGCTGGCCGATGCCGTCGCCGCAGCTGGCGTGCCCCTGCCCGCGCCGCAGGTGGTGGGCGGTCGCCGCGTCGACATCATGCGCGATGGTCAGCGTCCGCCTGCGGAAGTGGCGATCCTCTTTTCCATGGCCCCCAACAGCGTCAAGACGCTGCCGATCGGGCAGGATCGGGGCTATTTCATCGTCCAGCTCAACGGCATCAAACGCGGCGACGCGGGCGGCCAGACAGCCCTTCTGAATCAGGTGCGCAGCCAGCTCGGCGAAGTGGTGGGCCAGGAATATGGCCAGCAGTTCGAGCGCGCGGTGGAAAAGCAAATGGGCGTGAAGCGCTATCCTTCCGCCATCGCGGAGGTGCAGCGCGCGCTCGCCAGCACCAACAGCGGCGCCCAGTAATATGGCACGGCAGGAAGGCAGTCCGGCTATCGACGGCGTGTCTGGCGCGCGCGCGGCGCTCGTCGAGGGCAAGTCCGCGCTTGTATGGCGGCGGCAGATCGCCGACACCGACACGCCGATCTCCGCCGCGCTGAAGCTGTTCGAGGCGGACCGTGGCGACTTCCTGCTGGAGTCGGTCGAGGGCGGCGCGGTGCGCGGCCGCTACAGCCTGATCGGCCTTGCCCCCGATCTGGTCTTCAAGGCTCAGGGACAAGCCGCTGAGATCAACCGACAGTGGATGACGGACCGCTCGGCCTTTGTTCCCGAGAGCCTGGGCGCGCTGGATGCCTTGCGCGCTCTCGTGGCCGAATGTCGCGCGGAGCAGGACCCTGCGCTGCCGCCAGCGCTCGCCTGCCTCGTGGGTTATTTCGGTTATGAAACGGTCGGGCTGGTCGAGAAATTGCCTCGCCCCGCCCCCAACCCGCTGGACCTGCCCGACATGCTGTTCGTGCGGCCGACCATCATCCTGGTCTTCGATCGGCTGGCTGACGCGCTCTATCTGGTCGCGCCGGTGTGGAAAGGCAGCTTCAGCGACGCCGACGCCGCCATCGACGACGCACTGGACCGTATCGACGCGGCCGCCGCGCGCCTCATGGCCCCGCTTCCCGCGCTGCCCGTCACGCCGGACATCGCTGATATCGCGGTGGCGCCTGCGCTCGAGCCGGGCCGCTACACCGCGATGGTCGAACGGGCGAAGGACTATATCGTTGCTGGCGACATCTTCCAGGTGGTGCTGGCGCAGCGCTTCACCAGCCCGTTCACGCTGCCGCCGATCGCCCTCTATCGCGCGCTACGGCGCATCAACCCCTCCCCCTTCCTCTATTATCTTGACCTGCCAGGCTTTGCGTTGATCGGGTCGAGTCCGGAAATTCTGGTTCGAGCCCGCGATGGCGAAGTCACGATACGGCCGATCGCTGGCACCCGCCCGCGCGGCAAGACAGCGGTCGAGGATGCGGCGAACCGCGAAAGCCTGCTGGCGGATCCCAAGGAACGGGCGGAACATCTGATGCTGCTCGACCTTGGCCGCAATGATGTCGGCCGGGTCGCGAGCGCCGGATCAGTGGCAGTGACGGACAGCTACACCGTCGAATTCTACAGCCATGTCATGCATATCGTGTCGAACGTCGTGGGCCGGCTGGCACCGGGCAAGGATGCGCTGGACGCTCTGTTCGCGGGCTTTCCGGCCGGCACGGTGTCAGGCGCGCCCAAGGTCCGCGCCTGCGAGATCATCGCCGAGCTGGAGCCGGAAACGCGCGGCGCCTATGCCGGCGGCGTGGGCTATTTCAGCCCGGACGGCAATATGGACAGTTGCATCGTGCTGCGAACCGCCGTGCTCAAGGACGGGCTGATGCATGTCCAGGCAGGCGCCGGAATTGTCGCTGATTCCACGCCCGCATATGAGCAGCGGGAATGCGAGGCGAAAAGCGGCGCGCTGATCGCCGCCGCGCGCGAAGCCGTCACGATCGCGCGCGAGGCCGGTTTCGGGCAGTAATCTACTCGGCGGTCGTCGGGTCGATCGTCGCGCGCACCCGGGCGATACTGTTCGCCGGCAGCCCCGCCAACTCGGCATGCTGCCGGATCATCTCTTCACTGGGCGCCCGGTAGATGCAGTAGATCTTGTCGTCGGTGACATAGCTGTGCACCCATTGAATCTCTGGCCCAAGCTGCCTCAGGATGTTGCAGCTGCCCTGCGAGGCGGTCCTGAGTTCATCGGATCGCAGCCGGCCCGCGCCGGTCATTTCCCGTTCGATGACGAATTGCGGCATGTCCACCTCCGTGCATGAAGCGATGGCGAATCTATGCCTGTCGGGGCAGGGAGTCCACCGGCATGCCTAGCGACGGCAGCTCCAACCGCCGGCCAGCACGATCAGGCGGCGCAGCGGGAAGGGAAGACGACGCATCCCTCATCCAGGCGGTTACTCGATCCAAGGTTCCGAAGTGACGGGATAGCCCAGATGATCGGGAATGCAGAGATGGCGCTGGCCTTCCCGATCTTCAAACCAAGGCCTTATCTTCTCCACAGGCACGGCCGCCGCATGCGCCGCGATCTCTTCGAAACTTCCGAAGAGCGCGAGCCGCTCCAGGTTCCGCCGGGTTGGGAAGATGACATGTCCATTGCCCGCATCGCAGCACGACAATGTGTCCTGGGCACTGCGCCAGAACAGCCTGACATTTTCCGTGAGGTCGGCGCTGGCGCCCTGCCCGCCCGGCGCGCGCACGACATAGAAGCGGGTGTCGAACACGCGGGGAATATTTTCAACCGCTGGATGCCAGCGACTGAAGGGGACCAGCTGCTCCAGGGCAAGTTCCAACCCATATGCTTGCAGCAGGGAGGCAAGGCTCACCCCATCATTGAGCGCCGCACGCATGCCCGTCAGCTCAGCCTGAGTCGGGGAACGTACAAATCCTATGCCCAGCCCGCTCTCTTCCAACGTTTCCCGGATCGCGGCCAACCGCGCCCCGGCTTCCTCAACATCGCCGCTCCAGTTGATGCGACGAGCCAGTTCAAGGTCAGCCTGATCAACAGTACCGCCGGGAAATACCAGAGCGCCGGCCGCGAACGCCATGCTGCTGGCGCGTTCCACCATCAATATGTCGGGGGGTGCACCGGCGCTGTCGCGCACGATGATGGCTGTTGCCGCCAGCCGGCTTATACTGTCGATTCCCGTCATGGCCACCGCAATAGGCACCCAGAGCGCCTGCGGTAAAGTCCTTGTTATCAACCCCCGTTCAAGGGATTGGTGGAGCCGAGGGGGATCGAACCCCTGACCTCGTCATTGCGAACGACGCGCTCTCCCAGCTGAGCTACGGCCCCGTAAGGAGCGCTGCCTATAAGCGAGCATGGGCCGATTTGGCAACGGTCTTTTTGCGCCGGCCGTAGGCGCTGAATCCGCCCCCGCCCGCGCCAGTGAAATTACCGACAGAGCGGTCCAAGTCAGGGATGTTACCCAGGCGTAACGGCCGGAACGATGCCAGCGTCCGGTCATTTTTCCCGCAACGGTCGAAGGAGCGGCCGTCGGGACAATTGATCCAAGGAGAAGGACTATGGGCTACCAAGGCGAACGTCGCTACGGCGAGAATGACCGTAGCCGAAACGACGGGGATCGAGGCTCTGATCGCTATCGCGCGCAACGCGACTGGCGTGACGACCAAGGCGGACGCTATGGCATGCGCGGCCAATCCGCCGGCACGGACTATCGCCGCAATCCGCAGGACTATGACCCTGACGACCGCGGCTTTTTCGATCGGGCCGGCGACGAGATCCGCAGCTGGTTCGGCGACCATGAAGCGGAACGCCGTCGCGAATATGACGAATATTATAACCGCCCCTATGGCGACCCCCGCGATGAGAGCAGCCGCGTGGGCTTTGCCTCGGCCTCCCGCAGCAGCCAATATCTTCCCGGTCGCGGCTATGCGCCCTATACCGGAGAACGCAGCGGCTTTGGCAACGAAGACCATGGCTACCGCGTACGATCGTTCGGACCCGATCATGATTACGGCCATCATCACGATGCCAATTATTACGCATGGCGCCGGCAACGGATCGAAGAACTGGATCGGGACTATGCCGAATATCAGCGCGAGAACCGCGAGCGGTTCAACCAGGAGTTCGGCACCTGGCGGAACCGTCGCGGTGAGCAGCGGCAGGCCGCCCAACAGGTCCGCGAGCATATGGAAGTGGTGGGCAGCGACGGCCAGCATGTCGGTACGGTCGACAAGCTGCGGGGAGACCGCATCATCCTGACCAAGACGGACCAGGATAGCGGCGGCGTCCATCATTCGGTGCCTTCAACATGGATCAGGTCGGTGGACGCGCAGAAGGTCACGCTGGAAAAGACGGCCGACGAAGCGCATGCCGCCTGGCGCACGGAGCGCGAGCAGAACGCGCTGTTCAGCGGCAATGACGAACGCAGCAACCCGGCGTCCGGAACGGACGGCGAAAGCAGCACGACCTCTGGCGGCAGCAATCGCTACCGCTGATTCCGTGACGAAGCCAAGCAGGGGTCCAGCCGCGAGGCTGGGCCCCTCTCTTTATTTCAGGCCGCCCGTGGTCTTGCGTCGCCTGCCAACGAGTGCCAGGACGCCAGCTCAGCGCATTCGAGGTTGTTGATGCCGACCATCCTGATGCTTGTGACGTCCAATGTCTTCATGACCGTCGCCTGGTATTGGCATCTGAAAGGCGGCATGCATAAGCCGCTTGTGCTGGTGATCCTGATCAGCTGGATGATCGCGCTGGTCGAATATTGTTTCGCCGTCCCCGCCAATCGCATCGGGTTCGCCAGCGGCTGGAGCGCCGGTCAGCTCAAGATCGCGCAGGAAGCAATCGCGCTCATCATCTTCGGCGGCTTCATGGTGACGGTGTTGGGCGAGCCTCTGCACTGGCGCCATCTCGCCGCGTTCGCCTGTATCATGGCCGCGGTAGGGTTCCTGTTCATCGGACGAGCGTGAGGGCCGGCGCCGATCGGGCCAAGCGACAATTTACGGCAGCAGAAGCGAGCTATCCCCGTAGGAATAGAAGCGATAGCCCTGATTTATCGCGTGGGCATAGGCCGCTTGCATGCGATCCCGGCCCATCAAGGCGCTTACCAGCATGAACAATGTCGATTTGGGCAGGTGGAAGTTGGTCATCAGCCCATCCACGGCGCGGAAGCGGTAGCCTGGCGTGATGAAGATGCGGGTTTCGGCGGCGAAGGGATTAATGATGCCGTCATCGTCGCAGGCGCTTTCCAGCAGACGCAGGCTGGTGGTACCCACCGCGATCAGCCGGCCGCCTTTCCGCCGCACCGCATTAAGGCGCGCGGCCGTTGCCTGGTCTATGCGTCCCCATTCGGCATGCATGCGATGGTCGTCCGTATCCTCCGCCTTGACCGGGAGGAAGGTGCCCGCGCCGACATGCAAGGTAAGCGTTTCGGACTGAATGCCGACCTGGGCGAGCCGGTCCATCAGTTCGGGGGTGAAGTGCAGCGCGGCGGTCGGGGCGGCAACGGCGCCATCCTCCCGGGCGAACATCGTTTGATAATCGCTGCGATCCCGCGCATCGGTGGGACGCCTGCTCGCGATATAGGGCGGCAAGGGCATCTGCCCTGCCCGTTCAAGCAACAGTTCGACCGGATCGTCGCCCTCGAAGAGCAGCGTCACGCCGCCATCTTCGTCCCGCGGTCCGGCAATGGCAGTGACGCCCGCGCCGAAATCTATGCGGTCACCATCGCGCACGCGCTTGGCGTTACGAAGGAAAACCTGCCATTGCCGCAGGCCCAGGCGCTTGTGCAGCGTGGCACCTACCCTGGCCTGGCCGCGCATGCCTTCCAGCTGAGCAGGAATGACCTTCGTATCGTTGAAAACCAGTACGTCGCCCGCGCGCAGCAGGTCGGGCAGGTCGCGCACGATCCGGTCCTCGATCGGCGCATCGCCCGCGACCAGCATCAATCGCGCGGCATCGCGCGGCGACACCGGCCGTAGCGCGATGCGCTCGGGGGGCAGATCGAAGTCGAATAATTCTACGCGCATGACCAGCAGCCCCTTTCGCCGGGGCTCCTATTTCCTTTTCGCGCGGGCAGCCTTTTCCGCGGGCGCTGCCGGCGCCGGCGCGACGATCGAAGGCGCGGGCGGGGTAGGCAGCGCGGTGACCGGCGGCTTGCCGTCGCTATCGATCGATGCCTGCAGGATCACTGTGGGGTTGGCGGGCGGTTCGCCGGGCGCGATCGCATCAACATATTGCATGCCTTCGATCACGCGGCCGAAGACGGTATATTTCTTGTCCAGCTGCATGCGCGGCAGCAGGACGATAAAGAACTGGCTGTTCGCGCTGTTGTCATCCTGCGCGCGCGCCATCGACACCGTGCCGCGAAGATGCGGCATGGGATTGAATTCAGCCGTCAGATCAGGAAGCGTCGACCCGCCGGTGCCGTCCCCCTTCGGATCGCCGCCCTGCGCCATGAAGCCAGGGATGACCCGGTGGAATTTGAGGCCATTGTAGAAGCCCTGACGGGTCAGTTGCTTGATCCGCTCGACATGATTGGGCGCGATGTCGGGGCGCAGCTGGATGCGCACGCGGCCGCCGCTCGACAGGTCGAGGTCCCAGATATTCTGCGGGTCCGCGGGCACAGTGGCAGGCGGCAGCTTGGCCGTCACATCGCTGCCCAGCGTCTTTACATTCTGTTCGGCGCGCGCAGAGGCTTCGGCCCTCTTCATCTCGTCGGCATTGCTGCCGCCGCCCTGCGCCAGGGCGACGCCGCCCGAGGCATAGAGCGCGAAACCGATCGCCACGGTCTTGATCGCCGAACTGAACCGCATGGATGAGCTTTCCCTAAAAACAGGCCCCAAAACCGGACGACTGGATGCCGAAGTCGCCCCTGATAGCGCTCTCTTCGCGATTGGCAACTGAACGAAGGCTGAGCGCAACGCTTTACCGGGTGCCAGCCTGGCCGAGCGCGGCGACGCGGGCCACCACGTCCTGCCGCACACGGGGGCTGACAAACTTGTCGATCGGCCCGCCATAGAGCGCGATTTCCTTCACCAGCCGGGACGCGATCGGCTGGAGCGATACGTCGGCCATCAGGAAAACGGTTTCGACGCGTCCGTTGATCTGCTGGTTCATGCCGGCCATCTGATATTCATATTCGAAATCCGCCACGGCGCGCAGCCCGCGGATGATGATGCTGGCGCCTTGCGATTCGGCAAAGTCCATGAGCAGGGAGTTGAAACCGGTGACGACGATTTCGGCATCAACGCCGGCACATTCGCGCCGCACCATCTCCAGCCGTTCCTCGTCGGAAAACATCGGCGACTTGGCGATGTTGGTGGTCACGCCAATCACCATCTTGTCCACCAGCTTGGCCCCACGGCGGATGATGTCCATATGACCGAGCGTGATCGGATCGAATGTGCCGGGATAAACCCCCACCCGTTGCCTGCTCATCCCTTACCGGTCCCTTTCCACGATATAATCCGCGATCGCCCGCAACAGATCAGCCTCCGCTCCGAACCCGTGCAGATGGGCCTTGGCCTGATCGACAAGCAATCGGCCCTGCTCCCGCGCCCTGTCCAGCCCCAGCAGCGAGACGAAGGTCTCCTTCCCCGCAGCCGCATCCTTGCCCAGCGCCTTGCCGGCGAGCGCGGCGTCGCCTTCGACATCCAGCAGGTCGTCGGCAATCTGGAAGGCAAGGCCGATATCACGTGCATAGCCATGCAAGCTCCTGCGGGCCTCGGCAGGGATGCGCGCCATGATGGCTGCGGCATCGACGCAGAAGGCGATCAGTGCCCCGGTCTTGAGCTGCTGTAGCCGGGTCACGGTGACGAGGTCGAAGCTCTGCTTTTCCGCGACCAGATCCATCATCTGCCCGCCTGCCATGCCGGCCGGCCCGCTGGCGAGGGCGAGCGCCTTCACCAGTTCGATGCGCACGAACGGGTCGGAATGCGTTTGCTCGTCGGCCAGCACCTCAAAGGCCAGGTCATGGAGGCAGTCGCCGGTCAGGACCGCCGTCGCTTCGTCAAACGCCTTGTGGATCGTCGGCTTGCCGCGGCGCATGTCATCATTGTCCATCGCCGGCAGATCATCGTGCACAAGCGAATAGACATGGATGCACTCAACCGCGAGGCCCACACGCAGGGCGGACTCCCGGGAGATGTTGAAAAGGTCGCTTGCCGCCTGGACCAGCAGGGGACGCAGCCGCTTGCCGCCGCCGATCGTGGCGTGACGCATCGCTTCGTAGAGACGACGGCGCGGATCGTCCGGCAGGGATAGCAAGACGTCAAACAACCGATCGATGTCCGCCGCCAGGGCAGCCGCGCGCGTGGCGACCAGCGCCGTGCTGGACATGTCATCCCGCATATCCGCCCCGCTCAATCCGCGCCGAACGGCTGGGCACCCGTCACTGCGCCGCCGGCATCAAGAGTGAGCTTCTGGATGCGCGCTTCGGCCGCCTGGAGCCTTTCCAGACAGCGCTTCCGCAATTCTTCGCCCTGCGCATAGAGCGAGATGGACTCATCGAGCGGCACGTCGCCGTTTTCCAGACGGCGGACAATCGATTCGAGCGCGCGCAGCGCATCTTCGAATGACAATTGGGACAGATCGCCCTGCTCGCTCTTGTGGTCCTCGGCCATGGTCATGCATTGACGCTGCCCGCCTGCCCGGTCAAGCCCGCACCGCGCGAGCGGCAGCGATTCCGCTGGTTCTGTCATGACCGCGTCATATCATCGCCCAAGAGGCTGGAGGGAAATTGTGACTTTTGCGTTGACGCTTCCGTCGGCAAATGCCCATAGGAGGATCGCTATGAAATATTATCTCCCTCTGATTTCCGTCGCCGCGCTAACCCTGCTGTCGGCCTGCAACAAAAATGACCAACCCGAAGTCGTCGGCGGTCCCGCCGATCCGATGGCGGAAAAGCTTGCAAATGCGGCTCCGGTCGAACTGCCGCCGTCGGTCAAGGAAAGCCACCAATATCGGTGCAAGGACAACAGCCTGATCTTCGTCGACTTCATGAGCGACGATAAGACGGTGAACCTTCGCACCAAAAAGGACGGTTCGCCCACGAAGCTGGTCGCCGCCGAACCGGGCAAGCCCTTCATCGCCGAGGGCTATTCGGTCGAAGGCAGCGGCGAGCAGATCACCGCCACCCTGCCTGGCAAGAGCGCGCTTAGCTGCAAGGCTTAACCGCGCTTCACCTAATCACCCCTTCATCGGGCCGGCCTCCTTTGGAGCCCGGCCCTTTTCATGTCAGTCGCGTTCATGTCAGTCGCGCCGCAGTTCAGGCTCGCCGACCTCGACCGGATCGGGGCCGAAGCGGTTCGGGCCGCGCGTGCCGCTCATGATGAAGAAGACGAGCAGGACCAGGCTGCCGACGATCGGGAAGAAAAGGATCAGCAGCCAGAAGCCACTGCGGTCGCTGTCATGCAGGCGGCGCACCGCGACCGCCAGCCAGGGAATGAGCATCGCGAGGCCGAACAGGCCGGTCAGCGGGCCGCCGCGGGTGCGGTAGCCCGTGTCGACCCACCAGGGCCCATGCCGCGCCCAATGTTCGGTGGTGCTGAGGCCAAGCAGTCCTTCGAGAATGGCGATGCCGATGAAGCAGAGCATCAGGAAGAGGATGAACATCCAATATTCCTTCGGGCGCGCGCGTCCCGAAAAGCGGGCGTAGCGGCGCAATGGCAAGAACATCCATTCCATGGACAAGACCCCTCATCAGTTCTGGTCCGGAGAAGTAGCATGGCAGCGGGGGCGCACGCCATTTCCTGTTTTTGCCGACCCGGTCAAAAGGAGCTTGCACGCGAATGGCGGGCTTCCGGCGAACCGCTGTTTTCCCGGCATCGGCGGGCTGAGGATTGTCTATCCGCCGCGCCGCCGCTAAAGGCGCGCTCATGTCGACCGCAGCCACCCAAATCACCCCGGAAACCGTCGCCGAACACGGCCTGTCGCCGGAAGAATATGACCGCGTCCTCAAGGCGCTCGGCCGGGAGCCGAATCTGACGGAACTGGGCATCTTTTCGGTCATGTGGTCGGAACATTGTTCCTACAAGTCGAGCCGCATCCACCTGAAAAAGCTGCCCACGGAAGGGCCGCAGGTCATCTGCGGCCCCGGCGAGAATGCGGGCGTCGTCGACATTGGCGACGGGCAGGCGGCGATCTTCAAGATGGAGAGCCACAACCACCCGAGCTATATCGAACCCTATCAGGGGGCGGCGACGGGCGTGGGCGGCATCCTGCGCGACGTCTTCACCATGGGCGCGCGGCCGGTCGCCAACATGAACGCGCTGCGCTTCGGTCGGCCCGACCATCCGAAGATGAAACATCTCATCAGCGGCGTGGTGCATGGCATCGGCGGCTACGGCAATTGCGTGGGCGTCCCGACCGTGGGGGGCGAAGTGAATTTCCATCCCGCCTATGACGGGAACATTCTGGTCAATGCCATGACCGTGGGGGTCGCCGACACCGACAAGATCTTCTATTCGGCTGCCAGCGGCGTCGGCAATCCGATCGTCTATGTAGGCTCAAAGACCGGGCGCGACGGCATCCATGGCGCGACCATGGCCTCTGCCGATTTCGGCGAGGACAGCGAGGAAAAGCGCCCGACCGTGCAGGTGGGCGACCCCTTCACCGAAAAGCTGCTGATCGAGGCATGCCTGGAACTCATGGCGTCGGACGCGATCGTCGCGATCCAAGACATGGGCGCGGCCGGCCTCACCTCTTCCTCGGTCGAAATGGCGTCCAAGGGAGGCGTTGGCATCCAACTGGACATGGACAAGGTGCCGCAGCGCGAAACCGGCATGACAGCCTATGAAATGATGCTGTCGGAAAGCCAGGAGCGTATGCTCATGGTGCTCGAACCCGGCAAGGAAGCATTCGCCGAAGCGATCTTCCGCAAGTGGGAACTGGATTTCGCCGTCATCGGCCATGTCACCGATACCGGCCGCATGGTGCTGGTCCACAAGGGCGAGACGGTGTGCGACATCCCGCTCGCGCCGCTGGCCGACGATGCGCCGCTCTACGACCGGCCGTCGCTTTCGCGCGAGGACTACAAGGCGTGGGCGCAGGTCGAGCCGCTGGGCGACCTGCCGCAGCGCGCGGACGTGGGCAGTGACCTGCTCAAGCTCATGGGTTCGCCCGACATCGCGAGCCGCCGCTGGATCTGGGAGCAATATGATCACATGGTCGGCGCCGATACCGTGCAGCGGCCTGGCGGCGATGCGGCGGTCGTGCGGGTGCATGGCACGCGCAAGGGCCTCGCAATCAGCACCGACTGTACGCCGCGCTATTGCTATGCCGACCCTTATGAAGGCGGCAAGCAGGCGATCGCCGAATGTTATCGCAATATCTCCGCTGTTGGCGCCACCCCGCTGGCGGTGACCAATTGCCTGAACTTCGCCAATCCGCAGCGGCCCGAGATCATGGCGCAGCTCACAGGCTGCCTGGAAGGCATGGGCGAGGCCTGCCGCGCCCTGGAATTCCCGATCGTGTCGGGCAACGTCTCGCTCTACAATGAGTCCAAAGCGACCGGCGGCGGTTCGGCGATCCTGCCAACGCCGGCGATCGGCGGCATCGGTCTGCTCAAGGACATCGACGTCATGGCGACCGTCGCCTTCAAGGCAGCGGGCGACGCGATCTGGCTGATCGGCGGCGAAGGCACGCATCTCGGCCAGTCGCTCTGGCTACGCGAGATTGCCGGCCGCGAAGCAGGCGACGCGCCCAAGGTCGACCTCGCCGTCGAACGCGCCAACGCCGAGCGCGTCCGTGCGCTGGTGACCAAGGGCAATGCGACCGCGGTGCATGACATTTCCGATGGCGGCCTGCTCGTGGCCATAACGGAGATGGCGCTGGCCGGCGGCATCGGCGTGGAACTTGACGCGACGCTCACGACCGCCAGTGCCTTTGGCGAGGATCAGGGTCGCTACGTCGTGACGACAGCGCCGGGAATCGAGATTCCAGGCGCGGTGCGGATCGGCACGGTGGGCGGAGACAAGGTGGCAGGCGTCGCGCTCGCAGACCTGCGGTCAGCGCATGAGGACTTCTTCCCCTCGCTCATGGACGCGGAGCTTTAGGGCTCCCATTGGAGGTGGGGCGCTTGTGCTTGGACGGGCGTCATCGCGCGTAGCGACTTTATGAGATGACCGGCCAGGGTCGCACAGGCCAGCGCCTCACGACGTTCCAGCCAGCGCTGTGACGATCAGGTCACGCACTCGCGCGCGTGATCCTGCCGAACAACAACTGATAGGCGTCATCGCCGCCCGCCTGATCAAAGGCCGCCATCACCCGGCGCAGATCCCTGGGCGCCAGCGGCTGGCGACCTTCGCTGGGCACGACCGCGCCGATGCCCTTGAGATGGGCAATCAGGTTTTTCGCACCGTGACAGGACAGCGCATGATCCTCATCAAAGGCAAATGCGTCCTCATGGCGGGAGAGCAGCGTACGCAACTCGGCAAGGCTTGGGTAAACCGGCACGCCCGGGGTCAGGCCGCAGGCGGCATGCGCCTGCCGCCATCGCGCGAAGCTGCCCTGCCCCATGGTCGAGAAGATCAGGCTACCGCCCGGCCGGAGCAAGCCGACGAGGCGGGCGATGCCGTCGCCCAGATTGTCGAACCACTGAAAGGCCAGGCTGGACAGGATGAGGTCGAACCATTCGCCTTCCAAGGGCGGCGCCTCTCCATCCATCGCCATAAAGGTGCCAGCGACAAAGCCTCCCTTGGCCGTGCGCGCCAGCATTTCCGGGGAAATGTCTGTGACGACCAGTTCCGCGGCAGGCCAGCGCGCCTGGATATGGCGGGTCAGCAGCCCCGTGCCGCAGCCGATTTCAAGGATGCGCTTCACCCCGCCGGGGCTTTGCCGCTGGGCAAGGTCCGCGACCAGCGCAGCGGCGGCGCGCTGCGGGCCGGCATGATCGTCATAACGATCCGCCGCCGCGCCGAAGGCGTCGCTAATCCGTTGCTTGCGCCCGCTGTTCATGGCTAGTCGCATTGGCAGAGCATGTCCCGCATTGCCAGTATCTTTGAGGAACTCAGGCCCCATGAATCCCCCCTCATCCCGCAACCCTGCCATGGACGTGCTGCGCGGCTGCGCGGTCATGGGCATTTTGTGGATGAACATCACCGCCTTCGCCCTGCCCCAGAACAGCTATTTCAACCCGATGGCAGCGGGGCCGCTGTCGATGGGGGACAGGCTGTTCTGGCTGGTGAGCTTCCTGTTTTTCGACGGCAAGATGCGAGCGCTGTTTTCGATGCTGTTCGGGGCGTCGATGCTGCTGCTGGTCGACCGCGAGGAAATGGCGGGCCGTGATGGGCGCCGAACGCATATGGTCAGGGCGGGCTGGCTTTTCCTGCTGGGCCTCGCTCACTATCTGCTGCTCTGGTCGGGCGACATATTGATGATCTATGCGCTGGTGGGGCTGGCCGCCCTGCCCTTCATGCGTCGGGAGCCGCTATCGCTCGTCAAATGGGCCTTCCTCTTCTTTCTGCTGCACTTCCTGATCTGCCTCGCCTTCATCGTCAGCCTCTATGGCTGGGCCCATGCCGCTGCCACGCCGGGCACAGCGGCGAGCGTACGGGAGGGATTTGCCAGCTTCACCGGCTCCTTCACTGATCCCCGGCATTCCATCCTGCTCGCCGAGGTCGCGACCTATCGCAGCGGATTCGGGACGATTATGCGCCATCATCTGGCCCTGTTCCCCAGCGAATGGAGTTGGGCGTTCCTGTTCACCGCGTTCGATACGCTGGGTTTCATGCTGCTGGGCATGGCCATGCTGAAGGGCGGCTTTCTGACCGGACGCTGGGAACCCGAACAGTATCGGCGCACTGCGCGGCACTGCTTCCTGATCGGCCTTCCCCCGATGATCGCGCTCGCCGCCTGGCTGATGCTGCGCGATTTCCCAGCCCTGGCGGCGCTGGCCACGATGCTGGCATGGTCTTTCCTGTTTCGCATTCCGCTGGCGGTGGGATGGGCCGCGCTGATCCTGTGGATCCAGACGCGCCATCGCGATCACCCGATGGCAAGGCGGATAGCGGCGGTAGGACGCATGGCGCTGAGCAACTATATCGCGACCAGCCTCGTCATGTGCGCGATATTCTATGGCTGGGGCCTCGGCCTATTCGGCTCGCTCCGGCCCGTGCAGCTGCCGCTGGTGATACTGTCCGCCTGGCCTGTCATGCTGCTCTGGTCGCCGGCCTGGCTGACGCGCTTCAAGATGGGACCGGTGGAATGGCTGTGGCGCAGCCTCTCTCGCGGCAAGCCGCAAAAGATTCGCAACAGCATGTAAAATACTATTGCGACCCATTATCATCTGAGTTATTCGATGGCTCAGGAGAAGGTCATGGTCGTTTGCGTGTGTAATGCCATTCGGGAAAAGGATCTGAAGGACGCGGTCCGCAGCGGCGCGCAAACGCCGTGCAGCGCTTATGCGCGTCTCGGGCGTCGGCCAAAATGCGGCCAGTGCGTTCCCTTTGCCCGCACGATCATCGCCGCCGAACGCGCGTCCGCCTGACCCCACAGCCAATAATCATGTGGGGGACATAACCGCACCCCGATCAAAACATCGTCGCCGCCGGCCACATCATGGCCCAATTGCTGGGTTTTTCCATTAACAAAATGACGGTCCCATGCCTATAATCCGGCTTCTTCCCGACAGCCGGAGTATGGAACGATGAAGGGCGATGCCAAGGTCATCGACTATCTGAATGAGGTCCTCAAGAATGAGCTGACCGCCATTAACCAGTATTTCCTGCACTACAGGATGCTGGACCATTGGGGCGTCGAGAAGCTGGCCAAGTTCGAATATGAGGAATCCATCGACGAGATGAAGCACGCCGACAAGCTGGCGGAGCGCATCCTCTTTCTCGACGGTCTGCCCAATTTCCAGCTGCTTGGCCGGCTCAAGATCGGCGAAACCGTCGAAGAGGTGCTAAAGGCCGATCTGGAGCTGGAATATGAGGCGCTGCCTGTCCTGAAAGATGCGATTGCCCATTGCGAATCGGTGCGCGACTTCGTGAGCCGCGACCTGTTCCAGTCGATCCTCGAAAGCGAGGAAGAGCATATCGACACGCTGGAAACGCAGTTCGAGATGGTCGAGCGCATGGGCATCCAGAATTACGTCCAGCTGCAAAGCAAGGCAGCCGAAGACTAAATAGCCAGGCGCGGGGCGACACATCCGGCGGATCGCCCCGCCCATGTCATCCGCGCGCCAGCCACCCTTCAGATCAGGGAATCAAGCAGTCCGATCAGCGGCAGGTCCGCCGGCGGCATATCGAGCGCATACATCTGCGCCGGGCGCGCCCATTGCAACGCGGTCGCGTGGCGCGCTTCGGGCATGCCCTGCCATTTGCGGCAGACATAAAGCAGCAGCAACAGATGCCGGTCGCCCAGCGCTTCGCTGGCGAAAGAGGCGGGCGCGAGGCAACTGGCATGGGTGCGGATCCCCAGTTCTTCCTCCAGTTCGCGGATCAGTGCCCCTTCCGGCGTTTCATTCACCTCCACCTTGCCACCGGGAAATTCCCACAGGCCGGCCATGGCCGTGCCGGGCGGACGCTGCTGCAGAAGCACGCGGCCATCGGCATCGACCAGCGCGGCGGCCACGACCAGCAGGGGAAAATTTGTCGTCATATCGGTCCGGTCACAAGGGGTTTGTTAACTCTGGCTCTTTTACAAGGTCATCAGGGACTGTCTGCAACAAACAGGATGTGGCATGCGCGCGATGATCGAAATGCTTGCCCGATCGGGGCTGGTGCGGTGCGAGCGTGGCGCCACGGCAATCGAATATGGCCTCATCCTTGCGCTCGTCTGCCTAGCGATGATCACAGCGCTTTCCAATGTCGCGAACAAGACCACGGGCATGTGGAACAACGTCTCCACACAAGTTCTCGCGCATTAACCATCAATAATTGACACCTGTGTGCGCCATTAAAACTTTTTCAACCTGATCCATCTAAACCGATCAATGCTGACCTATTCTAGCGGGGCGGCCGGGTAGTTTAACGGGAATGTAGTCAAGGAGACCAGACATGCAGTTCATGCGTAAGATGCTGAAGAACGAAAAGGGCGCGACCGCCATCGAATACGGCCTGATCGCGGCCCTGATCGCCGTCGCCGCCATCGGCGCGATGACCAGCCTGGGCGGTAAGCTCGGCAACACCTTCAACAATGTTTCGGGCAACCTGAAGTAAGCTCGACGCCATTGCGAAACAAAAGGCGGCGGAAGCAATTCCGCCGCCTTTTTCGTGCGTGGAGTTCGCGGTAGATGTCAAATGATGATCTTCACCCGCTGGCCGGGGCGCAAGACGCTTTGAGCGCTCAGCGCATTGATCGTCAGGAACCGGTCCAACTGATAATCGGGATAGGCCATATGCCGGCTGAGCGACTGAACCGTGTCGCCCGGCTTCACCGTTATGACGCTGACGCGGCGCGGCTTGATGGAGGCGGCCTCCTGCGCCGACAGGCGCTCGACAGACTGCACCATCGGGGCGAAGGGGCCGATCCCCTGCCCTGCCGCCGTCAGCAGCAGGAAATGATAGACCTTCCCGCCACCGAAATCATAGGCAAAGACGGTCGCATCGACCTGGCTCGATTGGGTGCTGGCGCGAATCGTTCGCCAGGCGGCGGGTAATCCATTGACGGTCGTGCGGCGCACCTCGCCCGCCGGCACGCTGCCGCCACCCCCCAGCTTGGCGAAGACCGTATCGATATAGCCCGCCAGATCACCAGAATAGGCGCCGCCGCTGAATTGCGCCTGGCCGCCCGACCCCGTCACCGACACGCTACTGGCGGCATTTTCCATGCCGAAGCCGGACGGCGCCGTGAAGGCGATACGAAGCTCCGGGTGGCGGAAGCGGGTGCCTTCGATGACGCCCTGCTTAGGATCATCACCATAAAGAACGCCATCCAGCGCGGTCAGGAAAGCGTCCCGGTTGCGTGTCGTCGCGGTCGATCCGGTCGCCGCGGCGTTACGGGCTGCCCGGCTCACGCGGGAGCCGGGATCAGGATGCGTGCTGGCCCATTCCGGAACCGACCGCGCCGTGCCGCTGGTTCGGGCATCAAGGTTGGACTGCGCCGCCAGCGAAGCGAGCATGGTGGACAACGCCCGTGGATCATAGCCGGCCGACGCGAGGTAGCGGATGCCCAGATCATCCGCCTCATATTCCTGGGTGCGCGAGAATTTGAGCGTCAGGAGTTGGCTGCCGGTGCCAATCCCCTTCTGCAACAGCCCGCCTATGGCCGAATCGCCCAGCAGCGCTCCGGTGAGCACCTGCAGCAACGTGCCGCCGATGGCGTTGCGTTGCGCGGCCTGTTGCCGCCGCTGGCCATGTCGGGCCGCGACGTGGCCAACCTCGTGCCCCAGCACGCCGGCCAGTTCCGCCTCGTCATTCATCAGCGCCATCAGCTGGCGCGTCACATAGACATAGCCGCCGGGGATCGCGAAGGCGTTGTTGACCGGGGAGTTCAGCAGGGTGACCGTGAAGTCCCCTTGCGCGTTGGAAAGGCCGGACTGGACCGCGATGCGCCGTCCCACCGTTTCCACATAGCGTCCCTGAGGCCCGGCATAAGCGCCGCCAAACTCCTCCAGCAGCTGCGGATGCTGCTTCGCGCCGCTCGCTTTGTCCTGAGCGCTGATGGATGAGGCGGTGCGGACAGCTGGCTGCTGGCCGATGACCGATGGCGCAGCGAAAGCCAGCGCCAGGCCCATGCCGGCAGCGCCCAGTATATATGTCCGATTCACGCTACCTCCCTCGCCCACTCCTTACCGAGACGTAACGAGTAGCCCGAAGTCCTGTTCCCAGAAAGGAAAGCGTCAGGCGCCGATCGCCAGGAACTTATCAGCACGGTCCGTACGAAGCTCCTGCGGACTCATGCCGGCAAGCGCATCCAGCTCCTCACCGATCGCGGCGCCCAGGTTGGCGATCGCCTGTACGGGCTCGCGATGCGCGCCGCCAACCGGCTCCGGCACGATGCGGTCGATGACGCCCAGCGCCTTCAGATGCTGCGCGGTGACCTGCATGGCCGTGGCGGCATCGCTCGCCCGGTCGCCGGTGCGCCAGAGGATGGAGGCGCAGCCTTCCGGCGAGATCACCGAATAAACGGCATGTTCGAACATCAGCACGCGATTGGCGGCGGCCAGCGCGACCGCGCCACCCGAGCCACCCTCGCCGACCACGGCCGCGACCATTGGCACGCCGAGCGCCAGGCACTGTTCGGTCGATCGGGCGATGGCTTCGGCTTGGCCGCGCTCTTCCGCCTGCACCCCCGGGAAAGCCCCCGAGGTATCGACCAGCGTCACCACCGGCAGGCCGAACCGGTCGGCCAGCTGCATGAGACGGATCGCCTTGCGATAGCCTTCCGGCTTGGCCATCCCGAAATTGTGGCGCACGCGGCTGGCGGTATCATCACCCTTTTCATGGCCGATAACGATCAGGCGCCGTTCGTCCAGCGTCGCGAAACCGCCCAGGATCGCCTGATCGTCGGCAAAGGCACGATCGCCCGCCAGCGGCATGAAATTGTCGAACATGCCCGCGACATAATCCTTGAAATGCGGGCGGTCCGGATGGCGGGCGACCTGCGTCTTCTGCCACGGCGAGAGCTTGGCATAGCTGTCCACAAGCATCCTGGCCGCGCGCTGTTCGAGCTTGTCGATCTCGCCGCTGATGTCGATATCGCCGGCACTGGCCGTAGCGCGCAGTTCGATGACGCGCGCCTCCAGTTCGGCGATGGGCTTTTCAAATTCCAGAAAGCTAACCATGGCCGACGGCGTTAGGGCGATGATGCCCCGTCGTCAACGAGGCGTTGGCTCATGGTCGCAAGAGGATGGCGGCTGTTGACCAGTTCCACCAGGCGACGGCTGTCGACATGGGTGTAGATCTGGGTCGTGCCGATATCCGCATGGCCCAGCATGGACTGGAGCGCGCGCAGATCGGCGCCGCCTTCCAGCAAATGGGTGGCGAAGGCGTGGCGCAGCACATGGGGGCTGACCCGCTGCGGCGCGATGCCGGCAGCGGCGGCGAGCGCCTTGACCATCTGATAAAGACGAATGCGGCTCAAATGGCTTTTGCCCGAAGGGAACAGCCAGGGGCTATCCGCAGGGACATGGGCGAGCCATGCGGACACTGCCGCCCGCGCGCGATCGGAAATCGGCACCAGCCGCTCCCGCGCGCCCTTGCCCTTGAGGATCAGGAAGGGACGATCAGCAGACAGCGCGCGTCGAGGCAGGGAGACCAGCTCGGTTGCGCGCAGTCCTGACCCATAGAGGAGTTCGATAAGCGCGGAAAGCCGCAGGTCGAGAGGCGCGGGATACGCGACCGCAAGCTTCGAATCGATAAGGGCGAAAAGCGAATCGACTTCCGCCGTCGACAGAATTTTCGGCAATGATCGCCGCGTCGCCGGGCGAGGCAAGGCGCTTGAGGGATCGTCAATGCGCAGTCCCTCTTCCGCCAGAAAGCCGTAGAAGGCGCGAAGGGCAGATGCTTTCCGCGCCACCGAAGAGGCTGAAAGTGTCGCCCAGGCGTCCGACAGCGTTCCCACGGCGGTCTTGGAAGCGGCGGACAAGCCACCCATCGCCTCGGCCGCGCCCACAAGGTCCGCGCGATAGGCAAGCAAGGTGTTGCGCGACGCGCCCCGTTCTGCCGCCATCATTTCAAGAAAGCGGTCAATGAGGGCGCGATCTTCTCCCACGCGTCAGATCCGCGTGATCGCCTCTGCCGCGATCATCCGCGCTTCGGGATCGAGCCCGACACGGTGGAGCGCCGCGACGATGTGGTAGAGATGCGCCGGCGGCAGCCGTTGCCAATCCGCCGTCTGCATACCCACCGCCGCCAGCAGCGCGACGGTCGCCTTTTCGCCACGGGCGGCCGCCTGGCTGATGGCACGGGCCCAGCGGCTGTTGGTAGCGAGGTTCAGGCCTTTGTCCTGCGCGAGTGACGCGATGTCCTGCCCATTGAGCCGGGCAAGGCCGGCAAGGGCGGCCAGGAGCATCTGCCCCTTGGGCGCGCCGGCACCTTCGATATAGGAGGCCACGCTTCCCTTGCTGATCTCGACCACGGGGCTCGGCGCCCCAACCGCCAGGAGCGCCCACATATCCCCGGCGCCATCACCCTCCGCCTGCCGCGCGATGCCGCTCCAGCGCGCGGCGCTGCGGTCATAGCCTGCCGTCAGCATCGACGCGACGAGATTGGCGGCGTCCCGCGCATCCACCGGCTCGGGCGGCAGGGCGGCGGCCGCACGCGCGGTCGCGAGCAGCCCCACATAATCGGGGCGGCTGTTGTCGTGCCAAAGCGTATGCATCGCCTCGACACGGTCTGCGGCGGCTGCGCCGCTATGAGCGGTCCGCAGAGCGTCGAGCCGGTCGGCCACCTCATCAGGCAGATCGCCATCGGCGCTAAGCTGGCTGTAGAAGCCGACGAGCGCGCTGCTGGAAAAAACGCCCAAGCGAGCCGCCGCTTCGGCGCCCGGCAGTCGGCGCAGGGCGCTGAGCGCCGGGGCCCGCGCCTCCCAAGCCCGCACATGCGGGCCAACGGTAGCGTACAGCGCATCAGGGATAGGCACATTGAGCGCCGTTGCGAGACCGAATCGCCAGGCCGTCAGATGATCGACCGCATCCCACTCGATCTTGACCGATCGACGCGCGTTGAACCCGGTGCCGACGACCTTTTCCGCAAGCTTGTAGTCGATGCCGCGCACCGCCCCGCGCCGCTGCGCCTGGTTGAGCGCGCCGCTGGCCGATCCCTGGTCGCCTGACAGCGCCGGGCAGATCGCACGGGTCATGTCCCAGCCGGGCTCCTTGCTGGTCCGCAGCGCGCCGGCCGAAAGCGGGCACAGGCCGGCAGGGTCGGCGGTCGCCAGATAGGTCTGCATCGCGACGGCATAGAGGCGCGGGGTGAACTGGTCGGAATCGACGCTCTGAACCAGCAGCCGCGCGCTGTCCGCTTCCCCCATGCGCAGCAGCAGCCAGGCGCGTTCGGCGACCCAGTCGGCGCCGTTGATGCCGCGCGGCGTATCGGTTGCCGACAGCAGCGCGCGCCGCAGCAGGATCGACGCCCAGCGCGAGGTGATCGGCGCGCGCGTCTCCTTCATCAGCGTGGCGAGGAAGGGACCAAGTTGCGCTCCGAAGGCATTGGGAGCGAAGCCCAACTGGTCGGGCGTCAGCGGTCCGACCCGATCGAGGGAGCGATGCGCGCCCTCCGGCAGGTCATATTTGGCCTTCTGCGCTGCAAGGCCCTCTTCGGAAAGCTGCGCTTCGGCCGCGGTTGCGGTGCCATTGTCCGAAAGTGCCGCGTCGGGCGACGGCGAGGAAGGAAGGGGCTGGACCATCGGTGCGGGCGCAGCCGATCCAGCGGGCGCCTTGCCGGGCTGTGGCGCCGAAGAGGGGGGCTGGCTCGCCGGAGTCTCACCGAAGCCGGGGGGCAACAGGGACTCAGGCGTCTCCTGCGCGACCACGGGCAGCGCAAGCGCCAGAGCGAGCGTCCCAAGCGCCCACTTCGCATTCACCCGGCTTTGGCGCATCGTGCCTATTTGCCCAGCTTGTCCGCGGGAATTACTCTTTCCACACGCTGTTGCGGACGCTCCCCGCCGCGCGACCACAGCAGAGCGAACAGCCCCACCAGAAGCGCGATGAGGATGATGGGGATGATGGGCAGGCGCTTGCCGCGACGGCGCGAACTGCTGTCGAAGGTGCTGAAGGAACGATTGCTTCTCATGGATCCTTGTGCGGCCGAGCCGGAAGTTGAGGAAAGTTGCGATTTGCCTCCGAGACGCGGGAATGTATAGCCCCCCTCGTCATGCAGCGAAACAGCAAATCCATGGCCGATCATCGGAAGCGCGGACCCATCGTCCTGATCGGCATGATGGGGGTGGGCAAATCGACCGTGGGCCGCCGCCTCGCCGCGCGGCTGGGCCTCACCTTCGTCGATGCCGACGAGGAGATCGAGAAGGCTGCGGGCATGACCATCACCGAAATGTTCGAACGCTATGGCGAAGCCTATTTCCGCGATGGCGAGCGGCGCGTGATCGCCCGGCTGCTGGACGGGGAGCCCAAGGTGATCGCGACCGGCGGCGGCGCCTTCATGCAGGATGAGACGCGCACGCTGATCCTGGAGCATGCGACCGCCATCTGGCTCGACGCGGACATTGATATATTGGTCGACCGGGTGTCGCGCCGGGAAGGACGGCCGCTGCTCAAGGGCAAGGACCCGCGCGAGGTGCTGACCCGGCTGGCCGCCCAGCGCAACCCGGTCTACGCACTCGCCCCCATTCACGTGAAAAGCATCGCCGCGCCGCACGATGTGGCGGTCGACCGCATCCTGGAGCAACTTGTCGCATGGCAATAGTCCGCGTCGCGCTGGATGCGCGCAGCTATGATATCGTGATCGAACAGGGCGCGCTCGACCGGGCGGCGGACCATCTGTCCGGCTATGCTCGCAAGGGGCGGCTGGTGGTGGTGACCGACACCCATGTCGCAAGCGCACAGCTGCCGCGGCTGGAGGCAAGCCTGCGGTCCGGGGGCATCGCCATCGACCCGATCATCCTGCCGGCCGGCGAGCAAACCAAGAGCTGGCGGCATCTGGAAAATTTGCTGGACCAGTTGCTGGCGATGGAGGTCGAGCGCGGCGACCATATTGTGGCGCTGGGCGGCGGGGTGATCGGCGATCTGGTTGGCTTTGCCGCATCGATCCTCAAGCGCGGTTGCCATTTCATCCAGGTGCCGACGACCCTGCTGGCCCAGGTGGACAGTTCGGTCGGCGGCAAGACCGCCATCAACGCCAGTGCGGGCAAGAATCTGATCGGCAGCTTTTATCAGCCGAGCCTGGTCCTGATCGACCCCTCGACGCTGGATACGCTGCCGGCGCGGGAGACGCGCGCGGGCTATGCGGAAGTCGTCAAATATGGATTGATCGACGATCCCGACTTCTTCGCCTGGTGCGAGCGCGACGGTCATAAGCTGTTGGAGGGCGACGCGAAGGCGCGTGAATTCGCGATCGAGCGCAGCGTCCGCGCCAAGGCGGCGATCGTCGCAGATGACGAGCGCGAGACGACCGGACGACGCGCCCTGCTGAACCTCGGTCATACCTACGGCCATGCGCTGGAGGCCGATACCGGCTTTTCCGACATCCTGCTCCATGGCGAGGCCGTGGCGGCGGGCATGGCCCTTGCTTTCCGCTATTCGGCTCGGCTGGGACTGTGCCCGGCCGAGGATGCCGAACGGGTGACGGCGCATCTGAACGCAGCGGGACTGCCGCATGATCTGGGGAGCGCTGATGTGAAGGCTGACGGCGCCACGCTGGTCGCGCACATGCTGCACGACAAGAAGATGGCAGGTGGCACCCTGCCCTTCCTGCTGGCGCGCGGCATCGGGCAGACATTCCTGTCAAAGGACGTCGTGCTGGATGATGTCGCGGCGTTTTTGAATGAGGATCGCGCCGCAGCCGGTTGAGAGGGAGACCTCTGACCTGACGCTTCGCCTGCATCCGTTGCGCTGGGATGACGATCAAGTTCAGGGCCTGCTATTGCGCATTCCTGTTCTCCGCCGCACAAACAAAAAGGGCGCCTTGTCGAGGCGCCCTTTCGGTCTCAGCAATGCCGAAGCAATTACTTCTTCAGCGTCAAGCCGCCGAAACGCTTGTTGAAGCGTGCCACCTGGCCGCCCTGTTCCAGCTGGCGAGTGCCGCCGGTCCAGGCAGGGTGCGACTTGGGGTCGATGTCGAGCGCCATCGTGTCGCCTTCCTTGCCCCAGGTCGAGCGGGTGCGGAAGGTGGTGCCGTCGGTCATCTGGACGGTGATGAAGTGGTAATCGGGGTGCGTATCGGCCTTCATGAGTCTGCTCCGGTAATGGCCGGTTTCCGACCGGCCGTGGATGCGAATATCTGCGAAGGCGCGCGGTTACATGGGTTCGCAGGCGATTGCAAGGGGGAAGGCCCCGACCTTCCCCGCTGCATCAATCGACCGGCGGATCTGCGATCATCGCGACAAATTGGGCCTCTGCGCACAATTTGCCGTCGACCATCGCCTTGCCGGTGAACTTGCAGACCCGTCCGCGAATTTGCACCAGTTCCACATGCAGGTCGACCAGACAGCCCGGTTCCACGGGATTGCGGAACTTGGCGCCGTCGATGCTCATGAAGTAGACGAGCTTGCCAGACCCTCGCAGGTTCATCGTCTCGACCGTCAGCACACCGGCAGCCTGCGCCAGCGCTTCGACGATAAGCACACCCGGCATGATCGGCCGACCGGGGAAATGCCCCTGGAAGAAGCTCTCATTGATCGACACGGCCTTGACCGCGTGGATCGTCTCGTTGGGAACGAGCGAGACCACGCGGTCGACGAGCAGCATCGGATAGCGGTGCGGCAGGGCCGCCATGACCCCACGGATATCCATGGGTCCCATGGCGGCGGGTGCCGCGTCGACTTCACCCGTCATAGGCGTGCGATCAGCGCGAAGTCGGCTGTTGCGACGGGTTGGCAGGCGCCGCGGCGGCCGGCATCGGAGCCTCGCCGCGGTTGGCGCCAGGCTGCCATCCGGCCGGCGGGATGATGCCAACGCTGGGCACCAGCGTGTTGAGTTCCGTCACGACCTGCTGCGTGATGTCGACCGTCGGCTGGTAAGACACGGTGGCGTCGGGGGCCAGGATCAGGTCGACCTTCGCCTTGGTCATCGCGGACTTGAGCGCGTCCGAAAGCTTGGCCGAAATCTGCTCCTCGACATAGGCATTGGCGAGCGCGATCGGTTGGCCCATACGCTGCAATTCGGCCTGACCGTTCTGCCCGGCCTTCTGATAGGCTTCATACTGCGCCTGGATCGCGGGCGTCGGCTTGTTACCGGCCGCCTTCATCGCGGCTTCGAGCGCGGTGCCCTTGGCCTTGAGATCCGCATCGATGGCATTCTTGCGCGTGGTGAAGCTGTCGATCTGCGCTTTGTAGGTCGTCTGGATCTGGCTACGCGCGGTGCTGTAGGCCGAGCTGGTCGCGACGGCGCGCTGCAAGTCGACGACGGCGATCCCAGCCTTAGACTGGGCGGCGGCCGGCACGCTGGAAAGCGCGATGGCTGTCATGGGCGCCAGAGCCAGCGCTGCGGCCTTAAAAATCATCCTCATTAGAATTGTGTCCCTACGTTAAAGCTGATGAGCTGAGTGTCGTCCCCTGGTTCCTTGAGCAGGGCCTTGGCGATGTCGATGCGGAACGGCCCGAAGGGCGAGTTCCAGTTGACGCCAAAGCCCACGGACACGCGCGGCTTGAGCGTGTCGCCTAGATATTCTTCCACAAAGCCACTGCTGACCGTGTCGTAACCCGACGGGCAAACGGGCGCAGCGGGCGTCCCACTGGCGTTCGTCCGGGGCGCGGCGGTGTTCGTGCTGGAGGTACAGAAGCCCGGGAAGCCCACTGCGCCGCCGATCAGCGAGGGATTTTTCAGCCCGCCCACGGCGCCAGCGTCGACAAACACGGACGGGCGCAAGCCCATCTCCCGCGCGCCGGAGCCCAGCGGAATTTCCATCTCCGCATGGGCGAGATAATAGATGCGGCCGCCCAAGGCGTCGTCGGTCCGATTGTTGCTGCCGGTGCCGAGTGTGCCGGCAAATAGCGGGTTGCCAGCCGCATCGGTTCCGTTGGGTGTCGTGGTGTAATAGCGACGGACCACTCGAGGGCCGACACCGCGGATATCGAAGCCACGAATTTGCGGATTGCCCAGGAAGAAGCGGTCGGTCAGCCTGATCTTGTCGACCGGAGTGCCCGCATCATCGGTCCGCTCACCCTCCAGCGAGTGAATATAGCCGCCTTCTCCCGACAGCGAGAAAATGAAGCCGCCGCCCACCGGCCAATATTTGGCCCCGTTAAGACGCGTACGGATATATTTGACGCTGCCGCCCAGGCCCGCGAAATCCTGGCTGAGGACCACGTTGTTACCGCGCGTCGGGCGGATGCGGTTGTCGCGATTGTCGTAGATCAGTGAATAGCCGATCGAGGACGTCGTCCGCTTGCCGATAGCGTCGCAAAGATAGCGGCCCGCCAGAATGGGGTCACAGACGCCATTGGTGTAATAGGTGTTCTTGTCCAGCGTCACATTGTCCAGGTTGAGACTGTAACGCAGCGCCAGCGACATATATTCGGTGATCGGCACGCCGGCGCGGATCTGGAACCCGGTCGTCGCCTGCTTGTAAGTCGTGTCGCGGTCGTTATTGTTGAGATAGCGGAAGCTGTTCAGGTCGCGGCGATAGATGTCGCCGCCCAGCGCGATATTCTTGTCCATGAAATAGGGTTCGGTAAAGCCCAGCTCGACGGATTTGGAATAGCTGGAATAATTGACGCTCGCCCGCAATTCCTGGCCCTTGCCGCGGAAGTTGCGTTGGGTGATGGAGGCCGAGACGATGAAGCGTTCAAGGCTGGAGAAGCCGGCCGAAAGCGACAACTCGCCGGTCGACTTTTCCTGGACATTGGTTTCCAGCACGATCCGGTCGGGCGCCGAACCCGGCTTCTGTTCGATGTCGAGCTTTTCCTGGAAGAAGCCGAGCGAATTGATGCGGTCCTTCGACCGCTTGACGAGGAAGCTGTTGAAGGCGTCGCCTTCCGCCAGGCGGAACTCGCGGCGAACCACCTTGTCCTGGGTCAGCGTATTGCCGTTGATGTCGACGCGTTCGACATAGACGCGGGGCGCATTGCCGATGCGGAAATTGATCCCCATCGTCAAACTGTCCTTGTCGCGGTTGAAGTCCGGCTGGACGTCCGCAAAGGCATAGCCGAACAGGCCCGCGGTCTCGCTCAACGTGTCGACCGTATCCTCGACCTTCTTGGCGTTGTACCAGTCGCCTTTCTTCATCGGCAGCGTCTTGGTGAGCGCGGCGCCCGACAGGTCGCGAATGTCCGATTCGACCTTTACGTCGCCGAATTTGTAGCGCTTCCCTTCTTCCACCACATAGGTGATGATGAAGTCCTGCTTGTCCGGCGTCAGTTCCGCGACTGCCGAAATCACCCGGAAATCGGCATAGCCTTCGGTCAGGTAGAATTGCCGTAGCTTCTGCTGGTCATAGGCGAGGCGATCGGGATCGTAGCTGGTCCCTGAAGAAAAGATGCGGAACCAGCGCGACTGCTTGGTCACCATCTGGCTACGCAGTTCACTGTCGCTGAATTTGTCATTGCCGATGACGTTGATCTGGCGGACCTTGGACTTGGGCCCTTCGGTGATTTCGAAGACAATGTCGACGCGGTTCTGGTCGAGTTGCACCATCTTGGGCTCGACCGTGGCGGCGAAGCGGCCCTGCCGGCGATAGAGTTCGATAATGCGGGCGACGTCCGCACGAACCTTCGAGCGGGTATAGATCTGGCGCGGAGCGAGCTTGATCTCCGGCCGGATCTTCTCTTCCTTCAGCCGCTTGTTGCCTTCCAGCACGATGCGGTTGATGACCGGATTTTCCTTCACCTCGATGGTGAGGGCGCCATTATCGTTGCGGATCTGGACGTCGGCGAACAGTTCGGTTTCGTAAAGGTCGCGCAGGGCCTGGTCGAGCGATTCCTGGGTGAAGGCCTGGCCGGTGCGCAGCTTCGTATAGGACAGTACCGTATCGGGTTCGAGCCGCTGCTGGCCCGCGACCGCGATGCTGCGGACAATGCCGGCGGCAGGCGCCACGGCGGGGACCACCGGCGCAGCGGCAGGCGCAGGCGCGTCCTGCGCCGCCGCCGGCACAGCCGACATGCCAGCGATCATGGTCGTCGCCAAAAGGGCCGCGACAACCGGGCGCTGTCTGTTGCTGCTCATCATCGCTGTCACCCGCTCACCCTTTTACAAAGAAGCAATGTTCATTCACGCCGGAAGACGACGCCAAATCGCGCCTCCCTGCCCGATACGGCTCAGCCGATCAAGCCGGAGAGGCGCTCCCACAGACCGAAAGAAGATAAATCGTTGAACGTCACGAGCATCATCATCGCCAAAAGGACCGCAAGGCCCGAGCGATAGGCCCATTCCTGCACCCGAGGACTGACCGGCCGGCGTTGGACCGCCTCCACTGCGTAGAACAGCAGATGGCCACCATCCAGCATGGGGATTGGCAAGAGGTTGATGAACCCCAAGTTAATAGAGATGAGCGCCATGAAGAAGACGAAGCTTTCCAGCCCCAGCGTCGCAGCCTGGCCCGACACTTCGGCGATCTTCAGCGGCCCGCCCAGTTCCTTGAGCGAACGGCCGCCCCCCATTATCTGGCCCAGCGTTTCCACCATGGTGCGGACGATACGGCCGGTATGCTGAACAGCTACGACAGGCGCGCGCCAGAGGCTGACGGGCTCGATCACCGGCTCGCCCGGCGCGATACCCAAGCGACCGATGCGGAAGCTGTTGCCGAAGCCGTCCCCTTCTTCGACCGATCCGATGCGCCCTTGCTTTTCGACCTGCCGGCCCTTGCGGTCGAGCAGGATCGTGACAGGCTCGCCCGGACGGATCTGAGCGAACAGGCGGATATCATCGAAGGTCGCCATCTCGCGCCCGTTGATCGAAACGATGCGATCACCCGCCTGGATGCCGGCAGCAGCGGCGGCGCTCCCCGGCTGCACCTGCCCCGCGACGGCGGGCGTACGGCTTTCGCCATGAACGAAGGCGAAGGTTGCGAGAATGACGATGGCGAAGAGGAAATTGATCGCGGGTCCGGCCGCGACGATAGCGGCGCGCTGCCACAACGGCTTGGCCGGGAAGCTCTGCGCGCGTTCGGCGGCGGGCAATTCCAGCCAAGCGGGGTCTGACTGGCTGGCAGCGTTCATGTCCCCCTTGAACCGGACATAGCCGCCCAGCGGGAGCGCGCCGATGCGCCAGCGCGTGCCGCGCCGGTCCACCCAGGCGGCGATCTCCGGGCCGAAGCCGATCGAGAAAGCCTCCGCCTTCACACCGCACCAGCGGCCCACCAGATAGTGGCCCAGTTCATGCACGAAGACGAGCGGCCCTATGACCGCGACAAAGGCCAGGACGGTCAGAAAGAACCCGGGATTCTGGATCAAGCAGTCAATCTTTCCATCACTTCGCCCGCCAGGATCCGCGCCTTCGCATCCGCTTCCAGCACATCGTCGATCCCGTCCGGCACAGGCGCGCTATAGCGGTTCAGGACATCCTCCACAATCATGGCGATATCAAGGAAGCCGATCGCGCCTGCGAGGAAAGCGGCCACGGCGATCTCATTGGCGGCGTTGAGGATCGCCGGCGCCGCGCCCCCCTGCTCGGCCGCGTGGCGCGCCAGACGAAGCGCTGGAAAGCGTTCGGGATCAGGGGCTTCGAAGTCGAGGCGACCAACCTTCGCGAGGTCCAGTGGCTGACAGGGCGTGCCCATCCGCTGCGGCCATGCAAGCGTGCTGGCGATGGGGATGCGCATATCAGGCGAACCGAGCTGCGCCAGCGTCGAACGATCACGATATTCAACCATGGAATGGATGATCGACTGGGGATGAACCAGTATCTCGATGCGGTCGAGACCGACAGGGAAGAGATGGGCGGCCTCGATAAATTCCAAGCCTTTGTTCATCATCGTCGCGCTGTCGACGCTGATCTTCGCGCCCATCGACCAATTGGGGTGCGCCACCGCCTGCGCCGGGGTGATGGTGCGCATCTCCTCCCGGCTGCGGGTGCGGAATGGACCGCCGCTGGCGGTCAGGATAATTCTTGACACATCTTCCAAATGACTTCCAGCAAGGCACTGAAAAATAGCGTTATGCTCACTGTCTACGGGAAGTAGCGTAGCGCCCGACCGGGCGGCGGCATCCATCATCAGCGCGCCGGCCGAGACAAGCGATTCCTTATTGGCGAGCGCGACGGTGCCACCGTTCTTGAGCGCGGCCATGGTCGGGCGAAGGCCGGCGCAACCAACGATCGCGGCCATGCTCCAATCCGCGCCAGCCTGTGCGGCATCGACCAGCGCCTGCTCGCCGGCCGCGACCTCGACCCCCGAACCGCGCAACGCATCCTTCAGCGCCTCATAGCGCTTGGGATTGCCGATGACGGCGATGCGGGCGCCACATTTGCGGGCAGCGGCGGCCAGGCCGGCGACATCGCCATGGGCCGTCAGTGCCACCACTTCATACTTGTCAGGCTCACGCTGAATGAGGTCCAGCGTGGACATGCCTACCGAACCGGTCGCGCCGAAGATGGAGACCTTGCGCATCAGGGGAGCACCAGAAAGAGATAGAGGAGAGCGGCCAGCGGCGCGGCAGCAACCACGCCGTCCAGCCGGTCCATGACGCCGCCATGACCGGGTAGCAGCGTTCCGCTATCCTTTACACCAGCCCGCCTTTTCATGTGGCTTTCCAGAAGGTCGCCAAGTTGAGCCGCCACGGCGAGCAGACCGCTGGCGGCCGCCAGTTGGATCGGCAAGCCGGCGACGCGGTGCAGCAGGAAGCCGAGCACGAGCGCGGCCAGCACGCCGCCGGCCAGGCCTGCCCATGTCTTGGACGGGCTGATCCGCGGAGCAAGCTTGGGACCGCCAATCGCGCGGCCAGCGAAATAGGCGCCTATGTCGGTGGCCCACACGAGGGACAGCGCCCAGAAGGCGAGCAGAAGGCCGAAGCTGCCGGGCGGCTGTTCCCGCAGGAACAGAAGCGCCATCACGGGCAGGCAGATATAGGGGACGCCCAGTGCCAGCCTGATTGACCGCGTCACCAGCGCGACGAAGAAAAAGGCGGTGACCATCGCCGTGAACACCACCCAGGAAACGCCCGCCGCGAGCGGGCAGAGCAGTGCCAGCGGCACCGAAACGGCAAACATCGCAAGACGCCGATGGTCGGGCGTAACGCCGGCGAGGTCGCCCCACTCCCCCTGCATCAGCACGCCCGCCACCACCAGCAGCAGCCAGAAGGGGAAACCGCCGAAATAGAGCGCGACCGAGGCCAGCAGGACAAGCGCGATACCGACGATGGTGCGCTTGCGAAGTTCGCTGCCCACCACGATCACAGGCCGCCGAAGCGGCGGTCCCTGAGGCGAAACGCGTCAAGCGCGCTCGCCAGCGCCCGCGCGTCGAAGTCGGGCCAAAGCATATCTGTGAAGTAGAGTTCCGCATAGGCAGCCTGCCACAGCATGAAATTGCTGAGCCGCTGTTCGCCCGAGGTGCGGATGAGCAGATCGAGGGGGGGCAGATCGGCAGTATCGAGCTCCGCCTCCACATCGCCCAACTCGATGTTCTGGACCTCAATCTCGCCGGCGACAACGCGAGCGGCGATCCTTTGCGCGGCGCGGACCAGTTCATCCTGCGCGCCGTAATTCAGCGCAATGGCGATAATCGGCCCGCTATTGGCCGCAGTGCGCGCGACCGCGCCGTCAATCATGTCCACCAGTGCGGGGTCGAGCACGCGATAATTGCCGATCACTCGCAGACGCACGCCATTGGCATGGAATTCATCCAGGTCAGACTGGATGAAATGCCTGAGCAATGCCATCAGGTCAGCGACCTCGCTGGCCGGGCGCTTCCAGTTTTCCGAGGAGAAGGCATAAAGCGTAAGGCATTCCAGACCCAGATCGCGCGCCGCGCGGGCGACACGGCGAACCGCTTCCACCCCGGCGCGATGGCCGGCGATCCGGGGAAGGAAGCGCTTCTTCGCCCAGCGCCCATTGCCGTCCATGATGATGGCGACATGGCGGGCGCCATGGGGCGGCGCACCATGGGCAGGGTCGGACTTGGCTTGAGTGGCCATCAGAGTGAAGCGCGCGCGATGGGCACAGGCGGCGGGATCCCGGCTCAGTGGCCGAGAATTTCCTTTTCCTTGGCCGCGGCCGCAGCATCGATGTCGGCGATGGTGCTGTCGGTCAGCTTCTGCACCTCGGTTTCCTTGCGCTTGCGCTCGTCCTCGCTGATCTCGCCCTTCTTTTCGTCCGCCTTCAGGCTGTCCATGCCGTCGCGGCGGACATTGCGCACGGCAACGCGCGCGCTTTCGGCGTATTTGCTGGCGAGCTTGGCCAGTTCCTTGCGCCGTTCCTCGGTCAGATCGGGGATCGGCAGGCGGAGCGTCTGGCCATCGACGATCGGGTTGAGGCCAAGGCCCGCCGAACGGATCGCCTTGTCGACCGGGCCGACATTGCCCTTGTCCCAGACCTGTACGGAGAGCATGCGCGGTTCGGGCGCGGACACAGTCGCCACCTGGTTGAGCGGCATGTGCGCGCCATAGACCTCGACCGTCACCGGATCGAGCAGCTGAATATGGGCGCGTCCGGTACGCAGGCCGGACAGATCGCCCTTCAGCGATTCGACCGCGCCGTGCATCCGGCGTTCCAGATCCGCTTTGTCATATTGGGCCATGGTAATTTCAGCGCTCCTGATTTTGCACGATCGTCGCGACGCCGTCGCCTGCCAGCACCTTGGCCAGATTGCCGGTTTCGCGGATGTTGAACACCACGATGGGAATATTGTTTTCGCGGCAGAGTGCAATGGCGCTTGCGTCCATGACCTTAAGATTGTCGTTCAGCACCTTGTCAAAACTGATCTCGTCATAGCGAGCCGCATCCACCACCTTCTTGGGATCGGCATTGTAGATGCCATCGACGCTCGTCCCCTTGAACAGGGCGTCGCAGTTCATTTCCGCCGCCCGCAGCGCCGCAGTGGTGTCCGTGGTGAAGAAGGGACTGCCGGTGCCGGCCGCGAAGATAACGATCCGGCCCTTTTCCATGTGCCGCACGGCCTTGCGCCGGATATAGGGCTCGCACACCGTCGCCATCGGGATCGCCGACTGGACCCGGGTATCGTAGCCCAGCTTTTCCAGCGCGTTCTGCACCGCCAGGGCATTCATCACGGTGGCGAGCATCCCCATATAGTCGGCGCTCGCCCGGTCGAACCCCTTGGCCGCGCCGGCAAGGCCACGGAAAATATTGCCCCCGCCCACGACAACGCACAGTTCAAAGCCGGCATCCTTTGCCGCCGCGATTTCAGTAGCGACGCGGTTCACCGTTTCCGGCTCTATGCCGAACTGCCCCTGCCCCATCAGCACTTCGCCAGATAATTTCAACAAGATGCGCTTGAAGGCAGGCCGGGTCATGCGGGGCGAGAATCCTTTTGATTGGCAGGAAAAGCGGCCGGACATTAGAGGTGCCAAGGCGCGATGCCAAGGGCGTTCGTCGTCGCGCAGGCAAGATGCATCGACGATCCTGACCGCCGATCAGCGGGTCGTCACTCCCGCCGGGCCATCCATCAGCCGGCAGGGCGTATCAGAAGGCTGCAAAACGGCCGAGCGGATTGGCCGTCGCTCCGCTCATCCGAGCGCGCAGCTGAGGTCGGAATCAACGACCGGCTTGACCGGACACGCAAAGCGATCACGCGCAACCGCCTGAAACGCGAAGCGGCGCGGTTCGCATCGGAACCGCGCCGCCATGCAACGTCAAGGAGACCTGGCGATCAGACGCCGGCAGCAGCAGCCACTTCCGCGGCGAAATCGCTCGTTTCCTTCTCAATGCCTTCGCCGAGCTGGAAGCGGACATAGCTTTTGAGCGTGATCGACTTGCCGGCATCCTTGGCCGCAGCGGCGATGACGTCCTGAACCGGGGTCTTGCCGTCCATCACGAAGGCCTGGGTCAGCAGAGCATTTTCCTTGCGGAACTTCTCCACCGGGCCATTGATGATCTTCGCCGCGATCTCCTCGGACTTGCCGGCGATCTTGTCGGCGTTCTTTTCGCGCGCGATCGCCGCTTCGCGCTCGATGATCGCCGGATCGATCTCATCAGCGGTCAACGCCAGCGGGAAAGCGGCCGCGATGTGCATCGCGATTTGCTTGCCCAGCGGCTCCAGCACATCGGCGGGCGCGTCGCCTTCCAGCGCGACGAGAACACCGATCTTGCCCAGGCCCGGCGCGGCAGCATTGTGGACGTAGGGAACGACGACGCCCTGGCTCACTTCGACACGGCCGACGCGACGCAGATTCTGGTTTTCACCGATGGTGGCGATGTTCGAGACCAGCTTTTCGCCGATCGTGCCGCCGGCAGGGTGCGCCTGCGACGACAGGGCTTCGGCATCGGCCGCGCCGCTGCCGATGGCCACCTGAGCCACGGTGCGGACGAAATCCTGGAACTGGTCGTTCTTCGCCACGAAGTCGGTTTCGCTGTTCACTTCGACGGCAACGCCCCTCGTGCCGGCGACGGCGACGCCCACGAGACCTTCAGCGGCAGTGCGGCTCGACTTCTTCTGCGCGGCGGCAAGGCCCTTGGCACGCAGCCAGTCGACGGCTGCTTCCATGTCGCCATTGGCTTCGGCGAGCGCCTTCTTGCAGTCCATCATGCCGGCGCCCGAACGGTCGCGCAGTTCCTTGACGGCGGCAGCGGTAATCTCGGCCATGTTTCGGCTCCTAAATGTACAGGGGGGTTAAGATAAAGGCTAGGGCGCGTTCCGGTGGAGCGCGCCCTAGCCTGTCATAATTGCAGTTCGAAGACCGCGGATCAGGCCTGAGCGGCGACGATCTCTTCGACTTCCGGCTCGTCCAGAGCGCCAAGGTCGACGCCTGAAGCCTGCTGCGCGCCACGGTTGCCCTTGGTCGCAGCGGCGGCGACGGCATCGCAATAGAGGCGAATCGCGCGGCTGGCATCGTCATTCGCCGGAACCGGGAAGGCGATCCCGTCGGGCGAGACGTTCGAATCGAGGATGGCGACGACCGGGATGCCCAGGGTGTTGGCTTCCTTGATCGCCAGCTCTTCCTTGTTGGCGTCGATCACGAACATGACATCGGGAATGCCGTTCATGTCGCGGATGCCGCCCAGCGACAGTTCGAGCTTCTCGCGCTCGCGGGTCATCTGAAGCACTTCCTTCTTGGTGAAGCCGTGGGTGTCGCCCGACAGCTTTTCCTCAAGGGTCTTCAGGCGCTTGATCGAGCCCGAGATGGTCTTCCAGTTGGTGAGCATGCCGCCCAGCCAGCGATGGTTGACGAAATGCTGGCCCGACTTGCGCGCAGCTTCGGCAATCGGATCCTGCGCCTGGCGCTTGGTGCCGACGAACAGCACCTTGCCGCCGGCAGCGACGGTGGCCGACACGAAGTCGAGCGCGCGGCCGAAGAGCGGCACGGTCTGCGAGAGGTCAAGGATGTGGATGCCGTTGCGCTCGCCGAAGATGTACGGCTTCATGCGCGGGTTCCAGCGGTGGGTCTGGTGGCCGAAATGGGCGCCAGCCTCAATCAATTGGTGCATGGTGACGACAGGAGCCGCCATGGTCTTTCTCCTTCCGGTTGATGCCTCTGGGAACCAGGAACTGGGACGCGAACGCCGTCAGCACCGGATATGTGCGATTCCCATGTGGAATGGGGGCGCCCTTAGCGCGACAGTCGACTGTGCGCAAGGGGTTGACTTGACCCTAACCCAAGAACATATAGTGAACATGCGGAACAAAAGGCCGGCCGGCCGGATTAAAACCGCCATTGGCAACCCGCCGTTCGACGGCAAAGGGAAAGTGAGCGTCCATGTTCACCGTGATTGCAGCCACTGTCTTTCTTGCGGCCTTCCTGCTCGCCGCAACCACCATCACGAGCATGCTCGCCCTCTATCATGACAAGATGGCGGCGGCGCTGTTGTTCGACCCGATCCCTAAGGAGGCGCCGGTCTATCGGATGCGGATCGTGCGGCGCCGGGTCGGAACCGATGGCGGCAAGACCGGTGCTGCTGCCCCCGCTCAGGCTTACGCCTGATCCTCAGGCGTCAGACGAGGGCTGCTGTCGGCGTGCCCGGGCATAGGACATCATGCCGAAGGGAATGCTGACAAGGTAGCCACCGCAGAGCACGAGCAGCGTCAGCCAGGGATCTGTGATCAGCAAGGCGGCGAGAAGACCCGCCACCGCTATGGCTTCCAGCCGGATGCGTTTGCGCAGGCGCAGCGCGGACCAGCTGTAGGTCGCGATGCTGGAAATCATCAGAAAGGCCGCCAACGCGGTCCAGGGGGCGACCACATACCAGGCGCGAAAAATGTCCTGCCCCGTGACCAGCCACAAATAAAGCGGCACGAAGGCAAGGCCAGCGCCCGCCGGCGCAGGCACGCCGGTAAGAAAGCCAGCGGATTTATGGGGCTGCTCGTCGGCATCGATATTCGCGTTGAAACGCGCGAGCCGCAGCGCACAGGACAGCGCGTGGGCAAGCGCGAAGATCCAGCCGAATTTCGGCATGGAATGCAGCGACCAGAGATAGAGGATCAGGGCCGGCGCGACGCCGAACGCGATCGAATCAGACAGCGAATCCAGTTCCGCGCCAAAGCGGCTTTCGCCCCGCAGCAGCCGGGCGATCCGGCCATCAAGGCCATCGAGTACGCCAGCGATCAGGATCGAAAGGACCGCCCTTTCCCACTCGCCGGAAATGCCATAGCGCACACCGGTCAGGCCGAAGCAGAGCGCCATGGCGGTAACGGCATTGGGCGCGACCATCCGCAGCGTGATCCCCCGGCGCAACCCCCGTGGGATGGCGCGCCGCCGTCTCATTGCTGGATCCCGGAAATGACCCGCATGTCGCCGATCTGGCCCAGGATCGTCTCCCCCGCGACGGTCCGCTGGCCCAGCACCACGCGCGGCGCTGTACCGGCCGGAAGATAGACGTCGACGCGGCTGCCGAAACGGATCAGGCCGATACGCTGGCCCGCGGCGATCAGGTCGCCGGGCTTGACGAAGGGCACGATCCGCCGCGCGACCAGCCCCGCAATCTGGGTGAAGCCCACGCGCACCCCGTCATGGCGTTCCACCAGGATGTGCTGGCGCTCATTGTCTTCGCTGGCCTTGTCGAGGTCCGCATTCAGGAACTTGCCGGAAATATAGACGACCGACTTTACGGTGCCACCAATCGGCGTGCGATTGATGTGGACGTCAAACACGCTCATGAAGATGGAGACACGGATCATCGGCTGATCCCCCAACCCGTCTGGCCCCATCATTTCCCGAGGCGGCGGCACACGCTGGATGAGGGTCACAAGCCCGTCGGCCGGCGCGATGATCGCCCCTTCATCCTGCGGCACGGCGCGGACCGGATCACGGAAGAAAGCGAAGACCCAGATCGTCACCATCACCATCAGCCACGCAGGTATGTGCCAGCCGACCAGGAACAAAAGCAGCGTTATCGCCACGGCGATCAGGCCAAATTTTATCCCTTCGGCATGGACCGAAGGGAAGCGCCACTTCACGTTGCCGCCCAGGGCGACGCTGATCTCATCATTTTCCATCGCCATGTCTTTAGGGACAGTCACTTGCAGTGACAACGGCCGATACCCCCACTATTCCGTTATTGACATTGCATCGCGAACCCCAATGCGCGGTTGAACATTGCCGCCACTTTCCGTAGGGCAGGGCGCATTCCACCCGAAACGAAGAAGGCGAAAGAGGCGCATGGCGAAGATCAAGGTCAAAAATCCTGTCGTGGAAATTGATGGCGACGAAATGACGCGGATCATCTGGCAGTGGATCCGTGAGCGCCTCATCCTCCCCTACCTCGACGTCGACCTGAAATATTATGATCTCGGCATCGAAAAGCGCGACGAAACCAACGACCAGATCACCGTGGATTCCGCCAACGCCATCAAGGAATTTGGCGTCGGCGTGAAGTGCGCCACGATCACCCCTGACGAAGCGCGCGTCGAGGAATTCGGCCTCAAGGACATGTGGAAGTCGCCCAACGGCACGATCCGCAACATTCTGGGCGGTGTCGTCTTCCGCGAGCCGATCGTGATCCGCAACGTGCCGCGCCTGGTGCCGGGCTGGACCGATCCCATCGTCATTGGCCGTCATGCGTTCGGCGACCAGTATCGCGCCACCGACTTCCTGGTCCCCGGCCCCGGCAAGCTGCGCATGGTGTGGGATGGCACCAATGGCGAGAAGATCGAGAAGGAGGTTTTCAACTTCCCAAGCTCCGGCGTCGCGATGGGCATGTATAATCTCGACGAGTCTATCCGCGACTTCGCCCGCGCCAGCATGAACTACGCGCTGGGTCGCGGCTGGCCGCTGTATCTGTCGACCAAAAACACGATCCTCAAGGCCTATGACGGACGCTTCAAGGACCTGTTCCAGGAAGTGTTCGACAATGAATTCGCAGACCAGTTCAAGGCGGTGGGCGCCGTCTACGAGCACCGCCTGATCGACGACATGGTCGCCTCTGCCCTCAAGTGGAGCGGCAAGTTCGTCTGGGCCTGTAAGAATTATGACGGCGACGTCCAGTCGGACACCGTGGCGCAGGGCTTCGGCTCGCTCGGCCTCATGACGTCCGTGCTGCTCTCGCCCGATGGAAAGACTGTCGAGGCCGAAGCCGCACACGGCACGGTGACCCGCCACTATCGCCAGCACCAGCAGGGCAAGCAAACTTCGACCAACCCGATCGCGTCGATCTTCGCCTGGACCCAGGGCCTCGCCTATCGCGGCAAGTTTGACGAGACGCCGGAAGTCACCCGCTTCGCCGAAACGCTGGAGAAGGTCTGCATTGAGACGGTCGAGAACGGCGCGATGACCAAGGACCTCGCCCTGCTGATCGGTCCGGATCAGGCCTGGATGACCACCGAGCAGTTCTTCGAGGCGATCCGTGCGAACCTCGAAACCGCCATGGGTCAGTGGAACTGACACGGAACTGATCCGCGCCTGCGCGGTTCAATACGGAAACGGAATGAGGCGGCGCCGGAGATCGGCGTCGCCTTTTCCATGGCGGGAGACGAGCGATGACGACCAAAGCCCAGAAGCGCCTGGAGGTTCGCCGGGCCCTCCCGTCCGACGTGCGCGGCATCCAGCGGCTGATCGCGCGCGTCTATCCGGGGATGTCCAATTATTCGCTGGCGACGCTGCGCGGCCAGATCAACAATTTCCCGACAGGCTGCTTCGTCGCGCTCTATGACAATCGGATCGTGGGCTATTGCGCGACGATGCGGGTCAGCAAGACCATGGCCTTTTCCCCCCATGACTGGGAGGAGATCACCGCCAACGGCTTTGGTACGCGCCACAGTGCCGCCGGCGAGTGGCTCTATGGCTATGAAATGGCGGTCGATCCCAAGCTGCGCGGATTGCGCATTGGCCAGCGCCTCTATGACGAACGCAAGGAACTGGCCGAGGACCTGGACCTGCACGGCATCGTCATCGCTGGCCGCATGCCCGGCTACGCCCGCGCCAGGCGTCGGGTAGATGGCCCGAGCGACTATCTGGACAAGGTGGCTCATGGCAAGCTGCGCGACCAAGTGATCAGCTTCCAGCTCAAGAATCAGTTCGAGCCGCTCGGCGTGCTGGAAAACTATCTTCCCGAAGACAAGCAGTCGGATGGCCACGCCGCCCACCTCGTCTGGCGCAACCCCTATGTCGACCCCGACGAAGCGCCGGAGATGCGCGTACCGCGCGGCGTCGAAAGCGTTCGGCTCGCCACCTGCCAGTTGCAGGCGCGCGCTGTTTCCGATTTCGAAGCGTTTGTCAGGAATATCGAATATTTCGTTGATGTTGCAGCAGATTATAGATCCGACTTCATCGTCTTTCCGGAACTGTTCACGCTGCCCCTGCTCTCCTTCGAAACCAAAAGGCTGACGCCGCTCGAAGCGATCGACAAGCTCACAAGCTACACGCCGCGCCTGACCCGCGAACTGACGCGGATGGCGCTGGAGTATAATATCAACATCATCGGGGGTTCCCACCCGACCCGCGCCGATGATGGCGACATCCAGAATATCGCCTATGTCGCACTGCGCGACGGGTCGGTCCACACGCAGGAAAAGATCCATCCGACGCCAAACGAAGCCTTCTGGTGGAACATCAAGGGCGGGGACTCGCTCGACGTGATCCAGACCGACTGCGGTCCGATCGGCGTGCTCATCTGCTATGACAGCGAATTTCCCGAACTTGCCCGACGGCTGGTAGACCAAGGCGCGCGCATCATTTTCGTCCCCTTCTGCACCGACAGTCGGCTTGGCTATATGCGGGTGCGCTATTGCGCGCAGGCGCGGGCGATCGAGAACCAATGCTATGTCGTGATGTCGGGCAATGTCGGCAACCTGCCGAACGTCGACAATATGGACATCCAATATGCGCAAAGTGCCATTCTGACGCCCTGCGACCTGCCGTTTGCGCGCGACGGCATCGCCGCGGAATCCACCGAGAATGTCGAGACGCTCACCATGGCGGACGTGAACCTTGCAGACCTGAGCTGGGCGCGCGCCGAAGGCACCGTGCGCAACCTGCGGGATCGGCGATTCGACCTGTATCATATCGATTGGGATAGCAATCCCGACCACGCGCATGCGCCGAGCGGCGGCCCGGTGCCGGCGGGCGGCCATAATTCGCCGGGTGGAGGATAGCTAAAGCCGACGCCCCGCATCGGGCGAACGGATATGCTCGCGCCGAAAACCGAGGCCCACAAGCCGGGCCGGAATGCCGCGCAGGAAGGCGTATCGATCAAGCAGCTTCACGGGCCAAGGCGGCTCGATCAGCCGAACATCCGGATCGAACAGCGCGCCGATGATCCGGTCATGCGCCAGTTTCTGCGCCCGCTGGATGAGGCGCGTGGGCAGGAGCCGGCGTTGCTGAACGCGTGGCGCGATCATGTCGACATCCTCGCCCTTCGCCATCGGCCCCGCCATCAGGTTCGCCGCTGCCACCGCATCCTGGATGGCTAGGTTGATGCCCACTCCCCCCACCGGCGACATGGCATGAGCAGCGTCACCGATCGCCAGCAGTCCGGGACGATACCAGCGCGTCAGCCGATCGAGCGCGACGGACAGAAGCTTCACCTGGTCCCAATCGGTCAACCCCTCCGCCGCATCGGCCATGCCCGGCATCAGCGTCGTAATTTCCGCGCGGAAGGCGGGCAGTCCCCGCGCGCGCACCGCATCGGCCTGCCCCTTGGCGAAGACGTAGGCGCATTGCCAATAGTCGCCCCGGTCGATCAGCACGAATAGCCGCCCGGCTTCGAACACGCCCATGGTCTGGTTGTCCGCCGTCGCTCGCTTGGGCAGGCGGAACCAGAAGACGTCCATGGGCGCGCCGATATCCCTGAGCGGCAGCGCCGCCGCTTCCCGTAGCACAGATCGCCGTCCGTCGGCGGCGATCACATAAGCGGCCGGCGCGACCTCGCCACCCTTCAGAATAACGCCATCGATCCGGCCGGACGGGTCATGGGTCAGGCCGGTCGCCTCCGCGTTCATGCGTAGGGTGAACCCGCTATAATGACTCGCTTCCTGGGCGACGAAATCCAGAAAGTCCCATTGCGGCATCATCGCGATGAACCGGCTGTCCACGGGCAGGCGCCGGAAATCGGCGATCCGCATCCGCTGTCCGGCGATGCGGCCAGCCAGTTCGCTGATCCGCGTGTGGGGCCGCTCCAGCAACCGATCACGCAGCCCCAGTTCGCGAAACAGCTCCAGCGTCGAGGGGTGAACGGTATCGCCGCGAAAATCGCGCAGGAAGTCGCCATGCTTTTCCAGCACCGTGACCGGCACGCCCGCTCGCGCAAAGAGCAGCCCGGCCATCATCCCCGCCGGGCCCCCGCCGACGATCACCAGTTGCTTGGCCATCGGCCATCCTCTCCCGCACACAGGAAACAACCGCTATCGGCAGAGGGTTATAACTGTCATGCCGTCCACGGTCATCCGCCACTTCGACTATGACGCCGCCCACCACCGGCTGGACGTGCAGTTCGTCAGCGGACGACGCTACAGCTATTATGGCGTGCCGGAGAAGCTGGTCGCGGACATGCGCAAGGCAATGTCGAAGGGCGGCTTCTTCAACCGCCGGATTCGCGACCGCTATCCCTTCACTCGACAGTGACGCTCTTGGCCAGATTGCGCGGCTGGTCGACATCCGTGCCCTTGGCCACCGCGACATGATAGGCGAGCAGTTGCACCGGGACGGCATAGACCATCGGTGCGATCAGCGGATGCACCTTGGGCATGGTGATGGTCGCGATACAGCCGTCGCCAGCCGCCTGCACGCCGTCATAATCGGATATCAGGATCACCTTGCCGCCGCGCGCCTGCACTTCCTGCATGTTGCTGACGGTCTTTTCAAAGAGCGGACCGCTGGGGGCCAGCACGATCACCGGCACCTTGTCGTCGATCAGCGCGATGGGCCCATGCTTCATTTCACCCGCCGCATATCCTTCGGCATGTATATAGCTGATTTCCTTGAGCTTGAGCGCCCCCTCCAGCGCCAGCGGGTAGTCCGGCCCGCGCCCGAGATAAAGCACGTCCCGCGCCTCCGCGACCAGATGCGCCATCGCCTGGATCGATTCGTCATAGGCAAGCGCGGCATTCAGCGCCGCCGGTGCCTCGGCCAGGTGGCGGACCAATTCCTTCTCCGCCCGGGCATCCAGCCGGCCCTTGGCACGGGCGAGATTGGCGGCGAAGGCGGCCAGCACAGCAAGCTGGCAAGTGAAAGCCTTGGTCGAGGCGACGCCGATCTCCGGCCCGGCATTGGTCGGCAACAGCAGGTCGGCCTCCCGCGCCATGGTGCTGGTCGGCACATTGACGACGGCGGCGATCTTCTGCCCCTCAGCGCGGGCGTGGCGCAGCGCGGCCAGGGTATCGGCCGTTTCGCCCGACTGGCTGATGACGATCATCAGCCCGCCATCCTCCATCACGGGCGCGCGGTAGCGGAACTCACTTGCCACATCGATGTCCACGGGCACGCGGGCGAATTGTTCGAACCAGTATTTCGCGACCATGCCGGCATAATAGCTGGTGCCGCACGCCACGATCGTCACCCGACGGATGGAGCCGAGGTCGAAATCGGGGATCGGCAGCGATACCTGATCCTCCATACGGCGCAGATAGGATTTCAGCGTCTGCGCGACGACCACCGGCTGCTCGTAGATCTCCTTGAGCATATAGTGGCGGTGGTTGCCCTTGGAGATCAACTCGCCGGTCACGCCCGAAATGGTGACTGGGCGCTCGACGGGGTTGTTATCCTTGTCGAAAATCTCCGCACCGTCGCGGGTGACGACGACCCAGTCGCCCTCCTCCAGATAGGCGATCCGCTGCGTCAGCGGCGCCAGCGCCAGCGCATCGGAGCCGAGATAGGTTTCGCCATCGCCATAGCCGACGACCAGCGGCGAGCCGAGGCGCGCGCCGATCAACAGGTCGGGATGGCTGCGGAACAGAATGGCGAGCGCGAATGCCCCGTGCAGACGCGGAAGCACCTGGCGAACCGCCTCGGTCGGCGAAGCGCCCAGTTCCACCTGCTCGCTCACCAGATGGGCAACGACTTCAGTGTCAGTCTCGCTGTCAAACACCCGGCCGCGCGCCATCAACTCCTCGCGCAGGGCCTTGAAATTCTCGATGATGCCGTTGTGGACCAAGGCCACTTCCTTGGTGGCGTGCGGATGCGCGTTGCTGGTGGTCGGCGCGCCATGGGTCGCCCAGCGGGTATGGGCGATGCCGATGGTCCCCGGCAACGGCGCGCGCTCCAGTTCCTTGACCAGATTGGCCAGCTTTCCTTCGGCGCGCCGGCGGTCGATCGTCGCGTCGTGCACGGTCGCCACGCCCGCACTGTCATAGCCGCGATATTCGAGGCGCTTGAGCCCCTCCACCAATCGCTCCGCCACATCGTCCTTACCGATGATCCCGATGATACCGCACATGAATCCTGAGCCCCAAAGCCATGCAAAGGCGTGAAAACCAACGCTTCACCGACCTATGCCACGGCAAGCCGGGCAGAAACAGGGGGCGCGTTCAATCTGGACGAATTGTAACCAGCCAGACATCCGGCGGCGCAAGCAGACGGATGGGCAACCCGCTGGTGCCGATGCCGCCGGACACCAGCAAAGTCTTTCGTCCCTCGCGGTACAGACCGCAGGCATAGCGTGTGCGGTAGCGCGAGGGCACATACACGATTCCGGCGAACGGCAGTGCCACTTGTCCGCAATGGGTATGGCCCACCAGCGCCAACGAGGGCCGATCGGGCAACAAGGGAAAGATATCGGGACCGTGCGACAGGATGACCGGCGCGCCCCCGACCGCCGCCATCGCGCGTAAGGTGCCGGGAATGTCCGGCTTCCCCGTATAGATGTCGCGCAACCCACCGATCGCGAGCGGCCCGCGCCGTTCCGCCTGGTTGTCGAGCAGGCGAACGCCGATCTGCGCGAACCGCTTGCGCCATTGCTTCCGGCCAATCCCCGCGTGGCGCATCGCGTCATGATTACCCAATATGGCAACCACCCCAAGGGGCGGTTTCAGATCGGCGAAGGGTGCGATGCTGTCGTCCGGGCCGTAGGTTGCGCCGCCCTTGTCATCACCGATATAATCTCCGCCGAGCAGGACGAGGTCCGGTTTCAGTTCGTTGACCAGCCGCACGATTCGCGCCATCCGTGTCGGGCTATTGTCAGGGCCGGAAAGATGCGTGTCGCTCATGAAGGCGAGCGTCACGGGCCTTCGCGGAGCGTCGGACGGAAACGGCAGTGCAATATCCAGCCGACGCACGACGGGCATCGCCCGCGCATTGTGCATCAGCCAGAGCCAGCAAGCGATGCCGAACACCAGCAGCGCGGCAGGCGCGAGCAACCAGCGGCGGCGAAAGACAGGACGGATCACTGCGCCGCTTTGCGTGCCTGCATCCTGGCGCGGAACCGCGCGGCCCAACCGGGTTTGCCCTCTTGCGCGGGCCGGACAAGGCAGAGCGCGTCGGCCTCCACCGCCTGCGTCACCACACTGCCCGCGCCGACAATCGCACCGTCACCGATCTTCACCGGCGCCACCAGCGCGCTGTTCGACCCGATGAAGGCGCCCGCGCCGACTTCCGTTTTATATTTGAAAAAGCCATCATAATTGCAGGTGATCGTGCCCGCGCCGATATTCGCGCCCGCACCGATGCTGGCGTCGCCGATATAGGACAGGTGATTGGCCTTCGCGCCCTCGCCCAGTTCAGCCTTCTTGATCTCGACGAAATTACCGACCTTGGCCTTGGCGCCGATCTGTGCGCCGGGGCGAAGCCGGGCATAGGGGCCGATCTCCGCTCCCTTGCCGACGCTGGCCCCCTGCAGATGGGAAAAGGCATGGATGGTGACATCGTCGGCGATCGTGACTCCGGGGCCGAACACGACATTGGGTTCGATCACCACGTCGCGACCCAGCACCGTGTCATAGGCAAAGAACACGGTTTCCGGGGCAATCAAGGTAACCCCGTCGCGCATAGCGTCCGCCCGGCGGCGATCCTGCCAGGCAGCTTCCAGGCCGGCCAGTTCGGCGCGGCTGTTGACGCCGGCGACTTCCCAGGCCTCCGTTTCGATGACGGCGCTCTGCGCGCCGGGCAGCATGACGATGTCGGGCAGATAATATTCGCCCGCCGCATTGTCATTGCCGATCTTGTCGAGCAGCACGAACAGGTCGGTCGAGCGCACCGCCATCAGCCCGGAATTGCACAGGGTTACGGCGCGCTCTGCCGCATCGGCGTCCTTATATTCGACCATCTTTTCAATCATGCCCTGGCCATCGGTGATAATGCGGCCATAGGCGGCGGCGTCTTCCGGGCGGAAACCAAGCACGACCGCGCGCGGCTCATCCCCCAGGTTCAGCCGGTCGAGCATCGCCCGCATCGTTTCGGCCCGCACCAGCGGCACGTCGCCATAGAGGATCAGAACATCGCCAGCGAAACCCGCCAACGCATCATGCGCCTGCGCGACCGCGTGGCCGGTGCCATGCTGCTGCTCCTGAACGGCGATGACGGCGCCGGTTCCGGCGACGCCCTTTTCCACCTGCTCGCGGCCCGCGCCGACGATCACGACCTGCCGTTCCGGCCCAAGGACGGCGACGGTGGCCAGCAGGTGAAGCAGCATCGGGCGGCCGGCCACAGAATGCAGGACCTTGTGCTTTGACGATTTCATGCGCGTGCCCTGCCCAGCGGCAAGGATGATGACGGCAAGGGGACGGCTGGCGGTCACGGCGGAACGCATCCTTTTCTATGTAACAGGCGATTGAAGAATCCAGACATTCTCTGCCACGTTTGACTTGCCTTTGCCACCGTGGAGGCCGCATGAGCCGCCCCATGACGCTCATTCCTTTCGACATTGTCGGCTTCGACCTCGACGGCACCTTGCTTGACACCAGCGGCGACCTGGCCGCTGCCGTCAACTACGCCATCGGCACGATCGGGCGACCGTCCTTCCCGGTCGATGCGATTCGCCCCTTCGTCGGCAAGGGCGCCAAGGTCATGCTGGAAAGGGCGCTATCCGCATCGGGCGGTTTTGACGACGACCTGCTGGCGCGGACTCTGCCGATCCTTCTCGACTATTATGAGCAGAATCTCGCCATTCACTCGGTCCCCTATCCCGGCCTGATCGCAGCGATCGACGCGTTGAAACATGCAGGCGTGAAGCTTGCCGTCTGCACCAACAAGGCGGAGCGCTTCACCATTCCGCTGATGCACCAGATCGGCCTGGCCGATCACTTTGCGAGCATCGTGGGTGGCGACACGCTGGGCGTTGCAAAGCCCCACCCGGCGCCGATCCACGAGATGATCGCCCGCGCCGGCGGTGGCCGAGCCGTCTTTCTGGGCGACACGAGCAATGACATCGCCGGCGCCCGCAATGCGGGCATCCCCAGCATTGCCGTCAGCTTCGGCTTCCTCGATGGGCCGGTCGAGCAGTTGGAGGCCGACGCGGTGATCCATCATTTCGACGAACTGGTGCCTCTGCTCGAGAACTGGACCAACTGAGCGCGGCTGTCGCCCCACTTATTGATCCATATCGGACCAACATCTCGTCGATTCTGGAAGTATTTGTTAAGCCGTTGCTTATAGACGGTTTTCGAACGCGACGCCGCCGCAGACAAGACATCCGCCAAGTATATGAAGGGCCATGATATGGGAGAAAATTACGCCTTCTTCCTGCCCTTCATGATGGCCAGCTTCAGCATCGTCTTTCTCATCATGTGGAGTTGGGGCAGAGGAACCGCCGGTTGGTGGAGCGCCGCTTTCCTCTGCATCGGCGGCGGATTTTCGGTTCCGGCGGGCTATGCCGCATATCCGTCGCAGCTTTGGAGCATCGTCGCGGACCTGCTGTTCGCCACGGGCTTTCTGCTTTTCGGCCACGCGCTTCTTCTTCGCTGGCGGCCGGGATGGCTCCTTCCGGCACGGCTGGCGATCTGGGCTACGTCAATCCTGCTCAGCGGCACGGCGATCGCCCTTGGCAATCTGCCCCTCGAACTGGCTGCGTCGGACTTTGGCTGCTTCCTGCTGATCGGATTGCCACTGGTCGCAGGGAAAGGACATTTGCGCGGACATGCTGACCGCGCCTTGTTTGCCGCCGCCGCCCTTACGGCTCTCGACAATCTCGTGCGGGGTAGCACCGTTCCTCTGACGGTGAGGGGCGATGACTTCCCGAACAGCGAATATGCTTATCTAATGCAGGCGCTGGCATCGATCTTCGGCCTGTTCCTTGCCTTGTCGGCATTGGCCACCCAGGTCGTGGACCTGCTGGCACGCTATCGCCGTGAGGCGATGGTCGACCCGCTTTCCGGCCTGCTCAACCGGCGCGGCTTCGACGAAGCGGTTGCCGGGCTCGGCCCTCTGCACTTGAACGGCAGCCTGATCGTCTGCGACATCGATCATTTCAAGGCGATCAACGATCAGTTCGGCCACGCGCGAGGAGATCAGGTGATCGCCGCGCTCGCCAGGCGACTGCACGAGGCGGCGCCACCGGGCGCGCTCGCTGCCCGCTTCGGCGGAGAGGAGTTCGTGCTGTTCCTCCCCGGGACCGATGCCGCACACGCAGCGGAAATCGCCAACGAGGTCCGCCTGCGGTTCGCGGCGGAGATGGGAAAGCGCCTGGACCTCGACCGACCGCTCACGGCGAGTTTCGGCTTGTCGGCGGTGCAGGGGACCGACCGGTCAGTACATGACTGCATCGCCCGTGCGGACGAGGCGCTGTATGAGGCAAAGGCCGGCGGCCGGAACCGGCTCTGCGTCCGCCGCGCGCTGTCCGCGCCTGACGCCCCACCCCGCAAGATGACCCACACGCTGAGCGCCTGACATGAAAAAAGGGCCGCTCGTCGGCGGCCCCTTCCTCACTGCAGCGGCAGCCGCTCAGATATGGATCGGCTTGCCCGCGACAGCCATCGCGGCTTCCTTCAGGGCTTCGCTGTGGGTCGGATGGGCGTGGCAGGTATAGGCGATATCCTCACTCGACGCGCCGAACTCCATCGCCTGCGCCGCCTGCGCGATCATCGTGCCGGCGGGCGTTGCGATGATCCAGACGCCCAGCACCTTGTCCGTCTCCGCGTCGGCGATAACCTTCACGAAGCCTTCAGGCTCATGATTGGTCTTCGCGCGGCTGTTCGCCATCATCGGGAACTTGCCGACCTTGACCGCGCCCTTTTCCCTGGCCGCTTCCTCGGTCAGGCCCACGCCGGCGATCTCGGGCTTGGTGTAGACCACCGACGGGATCACATCATGATTCACGATGCCGGTGAGGCCCGCGATATTCTCGGCAACGGCAATGCCCTCATCCTCGGCCTTGTGCGCCAGCATGGGGCCAGGGATCACGTCGCCGATCGCCCACACGCCCGGGACCTTCGTCGCGAAGTCGTGATCGGTCTCGATCTGCCCGCGCGCGTTCACTTCCAGACCGATTTTGTCGAGACCAAGGCCATCGGTATTGGGCCGCCGACCGATCGACACGAGCACGACATCGGCCTCGATAGTCTCTGCTTCGCCACCGGCAGCGGGCTGGACAGTCAGGGTCACGCCCTTCTTGCCGACCTCAGCGCCTGTCACCTTAGTGCCGAGCCTGTATTCGAAGCCCTGTTTCTTGAAGATCTTGTGCGCTTCCTTACGAACTTCGCCGTCCATGCCGGGCAGGATCTGGTCGAGATATTCGACCACGGTGACCTTGGAGCCAACGCGCCGCCACACCGAACCGAGTTCCAGGCCGATCACGCCGCCGCCGACAACCACCAGATGGCCCGGAACCTTGCCAAGTTCCAGCGCGCCCGTCGAATCGACGATCTTGCCGCCGGCATTGTCGACCTCGACGCCCGGCAGCGGAGTCACCGATGACCCCGTGGCGATGACGATATTCTTGGCCGTCACCGACTTGCCGTCCACGACCACCGTGTTCGGGCCGGTGAAGCTCGCCAGGCCCTTGAGCCAATCGATCTTGTTCTTCTTGAACAGAAATTCGACGCCGCCGGTCAGTCCCTTCACCGCATCGACGCGCTGCGCCTGCATGGTGTTGAGGTCGAGGCTCATCTTGTCGATCTTGACGCCCAGCTTGGCCAACGCGCCGCCTGCGGCTTCCTCGTATAGTTCCGACGCGTGCAGCAGCGCCTTGGACGGGATGCAGCCGACGTTGAGGCAGGTGCCGCCCAACGTGTCACGGCTTTCGGCGCAGGCGGTCTTTAGGCCCAACTGTGCCGCGCGGATCGCGGCAACATAGCCACCAGGCCCCGCGCCGATCACCAGAACGTCGTAATCGAAGTCTGCCATAACAATCTCCGTTCGCCCTTGAAGCGAGATATCTTTCTCGCCTCAACCTATCGAGGGGCATTATTTTGTTTTGTCCTCTCGATACAGAAAGGACGGGGCTTTCGACAGGCTGAGCCCGAACGGGATGGGTCGGCGCGACCTTCTTACAGGTCGATCAGCAGGCGGGTCGGGTCCTCGATCGCATTCTTGACCGCGACGAGGAAGGTGACCGCTTCCCGACCGTCGATCAGGCGATGGTCGTAGCTGAGCGCAAGATACATCATCGGACGGATCACGATCTGGCCGTCGCGCACGACCGGACGGTCCTCGATTCGATGGAGGCCGAGCACCGCCGACTGGGGCGGGTTGATGATCGGGCTCGACAGCAGCGAACCAAAGACGCCACCATTGGAGATGGTGAAGGTGCCGCCCTTCATGTCCTCCATGGTGAGTGTGCCTTCCTTGGCCTTCTTGCCAAAGCTTCCGATCGTCTTTTCGATGTCGGCAACGCTCAGCGATTCCGCATTGCGGATCACCGGCACGACCAAGCCGTTCGGCGCCGAAACGGCGACCGAGATGTCGGCAAAATCGTTATAGACGATCTCGTCGCCTTCGATCTGCGCGTTGACGCCGGGAATGTCCCGCAGCGCCATGCAGACGGCCTTGGTGAAGAAGCCCATGAAGCCCAGACGGACCCCATGCTTCTTTTCGAACAGGTCCTTATACTTGGCGCGCGCCTCGATGACGTTCGTCATGTCGACGTCATTATAGGTGGTGAGCAGCGCGGCCGTGTTCTGCGCTTCCTTGAGCCGCTTGGCCACAGTCTGGCGCAAACGGGTCATCTTGACGCGTTCCTGCGCGCGGCTGGGACCAGCGGCCGGGGCAGCAGCGGCGGGCGCTGCGGCCAGCGCCGAGGTCGATGCCTTGGCGGTGCCGGCGGCCACGGCGGCCATGACATCATCCTTGGTCAGGCGACCATCCTTGCCGGTGCCCTTGATCTTGCTTGGATCAAGGCCATGCTCCAGCACCAGCCGGCGCACCGCCGGGGACAGGGTCAGGCTGCCGCCCTCATCCTCTTCTGCCGGAGCGGATGCGGCCGGCGCAGGAGTCGCGCTTTCCGCCTTGGCCGCCGGGGCGGCGACAGGCGAAGCAGCCGGTGCAGTTGCAGCGGCCGCGCCTTCGTTGATCATGGCCAGCAGTGCGCCGACATTCACCGTATCGCCTTCCTTGGCGATGATGTCACCCAGCGTGCCGGCGACGGGCGCCGGCACGTCGACCGCAACCTTGTCGGTTTCGAGGGAAACGATCGGCTCATCGGCCTTCACCGCGTCGCCCGGCTTTTTGAGCCATTGGCCGACAGTTGCTTCGGTGACGGATTCGCCCAGCGTGGGGACTTTGACTTCGGTTGCCATGAGCTTTGTCAGCCTTTCTTCTGGCGGCGGATTTCTTCACGAACGCTGTGGCCCAGCGCGTCGGCGACAAGGGCACCCTGTTCAGCGACATGGCGTTTGGCCAGGCCCGTGGCGGGGGATGCCGATGCCTTGCGACCCGCATAGCGGGCTCGCATGGGCGCCTTGCCGGCCTGCGCGAGCGCTTCCTCGATATAAGGTTCGACGAAGAACCAGGCGCCGTTGTTGCGCGGCTCTTCCTGACACCAGACGACTTCCTCGAGGTTAGTCATGCGCTTGATGCGCGTGGCGAGCGCTTCGGTCGCGAACGGATAGATTTGCTCGATGCGCAGAATTTGCGTGTCCTGGTCGCCGGCCGCATCGCGCGCCTCGATCAGGTCGTACGCCACCTTGCCAGAGCAGAGCACCAGCCGCTTCGTATCCCCGTCCGGCGCCGGGTTGATATCCGACAGGATGCGCTTGAAGTGGGTTTCGCCCAGGAAATCCTCTGCCTTGCTGACCGCCAGCTTGTGCCGCAGCAGCGACTTGGGCGTCATGATGATCAGCGGCTTGCGGAACGGGCGCAGCATCTGCCGGCGCAGAATGTGGAAATAATTGGCCGGCGTCGTGCAGTTGGCGACCTGGATGTTGCCCTCCGCGCAGAGTTGGAGATAGCGTTCCAGACGCGCCGAGCTATGTTCGGGCCCCTGCCCCTCGTAGCCGTGCGGCAGCAGGCAGACGATACCATTGGCGCGCAGCCATTTGCTTTCCGACGAGCTGATATACTGGTCGAAGATGATCTGGGCGCCGTTGGCGAAGTCGCCGAACTGCGCTTCCCACATCACCAGGCTCTTGGGGTCCGCGAGCGCGAACCCGTATTCAAAGCCCAGCACGCCATATTCGGACAGCGGGCTGTCCAGCACTTCGAACCGGCCGTGGCGGACAGTCGAAAGCGGGATATATTTGCTTTCCGTGTCCTGATCGGTCCAGACCGCGTGCCGCTGGCTGAAGGTGCCACGGCCCGAATCCTGACCCGACAGGCGCACGCCATAGCCTTCCGACAGCAGAGAACCGAAGGCCAGCGCCTCGCCGGTCGCCCAGTCGAAATTCTCGCCCGACCTGAACATCTCCGCCTTCGCGTCGATCACGCGGCGCAGCGTCTTGTGGACGTTATGGCCCTCGGGGACCGTGGTCAGCGTCTTGCCGAGGCTGTCGAACAGCTTCTGGCTGATGCCACTCTCGACATTCTGCCGCGCCGTTTCGGCATTGGCCGGCTGATGCAGGCCGGACCAGCGGCCGGCGAACCAATCCGCCTTGTTGGCCTTGTAGCTCTTGGCGGCTTCGAACTCCTCTTCCAGATGGTTGACGAAGTCGCCCGTCACCTGGTTGACGAAATCGTCATCGACCACGCCCTCAGCCTTTAGCCGAGCCGAATACACGTCGCTGACTGGCGGATGCTGCCGGATCTTCGCGTACATCTGCGGCTGGGTGAATGATGGTTCGTCACCTTCATTGTGACCGAAACGGCGATAGCACCACATGTCGATGACGATGTCGCGATGGAAGGTCTGGCGATATTCGATCGCCAGCTTGCAGGCGAAGGTTACCGCTTCCGGATCATCACCGTTGACGTGCAGGATCGGCGCCTGGACGCCCTTTGCGACGTCGCTCGGATAAGGCGAACCGCGCGAAAATTGCGGGCTGGTCGTGAAGCCGATCTGGTTGTTGACGATGAAGTGGATGCAGCCGCCGGTATTGTAGCCCGACACGCCGGAAAAGCCGAGGCATTCCCAAACGATACCCTGCCCCGCAAAGGCAGCGTCGCCATGGATCAGGACCGGCAGGACCTGCTCATGCTTGTCCAGGTCATCGCGAAACACCTGCTGCGCGCGGACCTTGCCCAGCACAACCGGGTCAACGGTTTCGAGGTGGGAGGGGTTGGGGACGAGGGACATGTGAACCTTGACCCCGTCGAACTCGCGGTCGGTCGAGGTGCCGAGGTGATATTTGACGTCGCCCGAGCCACCCACATCCTCCGGGTTGGCGGTGCCACCGGAAAATTCGTGAAAGATGACCCGGAATCCCTTGGCCATCACATTGGCGAGCACATTCAGGCGACCGCGATGGGCCATGCCGTACACGATCTCGCGTACGCCCTGCTGCCCGCCATATTTGATGATGGCCTCCAGCGCGGGAATCATCGATTCACCGCCGTCGAGGCCGAACCGCTTGGTGCCGACATATTTGCGGCCCAGGAATTTCTCATATTGTTCGGCGTGGATGACCTTGGCCAGGATCGCCTTCTTGCCTTCCGGCGTGAAGTGGATCTCCTTGTCCTTGCCTTCGAGCCGGTCCTGCAGGAATACGCGCTCCTCGACGTCGGCGATGTGCATATATTCAAGGCCGACATTGCCGCAATAATTGGCGCGCAGGATGGCGACGATCTCGCGCACGGTCGCATATTGGAGGCCAAGCGTGCCGCCAAGATAGATCTTCTTCTCGGGGTCGGTCAGGCCGTGATATTCCGGCGTCAGATCGGCCGGCAGGTCACGATGAGTGAGGCCCAGAGGGTCGAGATTGGCGGCGAGATGTCCGCGCACGCGATAGGTGCGGATCAGCAGTTGCGCGCGGATGGCGTCGTCCGCGGCGCTGACCGCATCGGCGTCGCTAACGGCCTTGCCGCCGGCTTTCGCGGCCGCTTTCACGGCAACCTGCATCTGCGTGGGGTCCAGCGCGCCGGTCAGGTCATCGGTATCCGTCGGTGGCCAGTTGGTGCGCGCCCAGCTCGGCCCGCGCTCGATCTCGAAATCCTGGTTCTCGTAACCCATTGTCATGCGTCCCATGCCCACCGCGTGCAGTCGCGGAGCGGGGTAACAAGCGGCCGGGGTGCAGCCCGGCCGCCTTGTCCGAGGCTTAGCCCTTCAGCACTTCCAGAAGCGTCGTGCCGAGTTCGGACGGGCTGGCGGCAACCTTTATGCCCGCCGCTTCCATCGCCGCGATCTTGCTTTCCGCGTCGCCCTTGCCACCCGACACGATCGCGCCGGCATGGCCCATGCGACGGCCCGGAGGCGCCGTGCGGCCGGCGATGAAGCCAGCCATCGGCTTTTTGCGGCCCTTCTTGGCTTCGTCGATCAGGAACTGCGCGGCCTGCTCTTCGGCGTCGCCGCCGATTTCACCGATCATGATGATCGATTCGGTCGCGTCGTCGGCCAGGAACAGCTCCAGCACGTCGATGAAGTTGGTGCCGTTGACCGGATCGCCGCCGATGCCCACCGCGGTGGTCTGACCCAGGCCCGCATTGGTGGTCTGGAACACCGCTTCATAGGTGAGCGTGCCCGAACGGGACACGACGCCTACGGTGCCCTTGGAGAAGATGTTGCCCGGCATGATGCCGATCTTGCATTCATTGGGGGTCAGCAGGCCGGGGCAGTTCGGGCCGATCAGGCGCGACTTCGAACCCGACAGGGCGCGCTTCACCTTCACCATGTCCAGCACCGGAATGCCTTCGGTGATGCAGACGATCAGCGGGATTTCGGCGTCGATCGCTTCCAGGATCGAGTCGGCCGCGAACGGCGGCGGAACATAGATGACGGAGGCGTCGGCGCCTGTCTTCGACTTGGCTTCTGCAACCGTGTCGAACATGGGCAGACCGATATGCGTCGTGCCACCCTTGCCCGGCGTAACGCCGCCAACCATCTGCGTGCCATAGGCAAGCCCGGTTTCGGTGTGGAAGGTGCCGGTGGCACCGGTCATACCCTGGGTGATGACCTTGGTGTTCTTGTTCACCAGAATGGACATGTCAGTCCCTTTGCATTCCGTGGACGTGGCACTTTGGGTCTAAAGGCAGACCGACCCAGGCTGCGCACTCACCTGGGACGGACTGGTGCAGCTCTTGATGGCTCAGGCGAGCGAGGAGTCGATGCCCTTGCAGGCTTCCAGCAATTCCTTGACCGCGTCGACCGACACCTGAAGATTGGCCTTCGCCTCGTCGTTCAGTTCGATTTCGATGATCTGCTCGACGCCGTCCTTGCCGATGATCACGGGGACGCCGACATAGAGATTGTCGACGCCATACTGGCCGGTCAGATTTGCGGCGCAAGGCAGCAGGCGCTTCTGGTCATAGAGATAGGCTTCGGCCATGGCGATGCCGCTGGTCGCAGGCGCGTAGAAGGCCGAGCCGGTCTTGAGCAGCGCCACGATCTCGCCGCCGCCCGAACGGGTGCGCTGAACGATGGCGTCGATGCGCTCCTTGGTGGAGCGGCCCTGCTTGATGAGGTCGGGGATCGGGATACCAGCGACGGTCGAATATTCGACGACGGGCACCATGGTGTCGCCATGGCCGCCGAGCACGAAGCTGTTCACTTCCTTCACCGACACCTGAAACTCTTCGGCCAGGAAGTGGCTGAAGCGCGCGGAGTCGAGAACGCCCGCCATGCCGACGACCTTGTTGTGTGGCAGGCCGGAGAATTCCCGCAGCGCCCATACCATCGCGTCGAGCGGGTTGGTGATACAGATGACGAAGGCATTGGGGGCATTGTTCTTGATGCCCTCGCCCACCGACTTCATGACCTTGAGGTTGATGCCCAGCAGGTCATCACGGCTCATGCCCGGCTTGCGGGCAACGCCGGCCGTCACGATGATGACGTCGGCATCCTTGATGTCGGCGTAGTCGTTGGTGCCGATGATCTTGGCGTCGAAGCCTTCGACAGGGCCACATTGCGACAGATCCAACGCCTTGCCCTGCGGCACGCCTTCGACGACGTCGAACAGGACGATATCGCCCAGACCCTTCAACGCGGCGAGATGCGCAAGCGTACCGCCGATATTGCCAGCGCCGATCAGCGCAATCTTCTTACGGGCCATATGCAATCATCCTCCAAGCTCGGAATTTGGAATTGCCGGACCGCTTAAGCCGATATCGTCAAGGTTTCAACCTGCGAAACATCGGCCGGCCCAAATATCTTTGCAATTCATTCGCACTTGCATTATGATGGTGCGGGGCGACGGGTAGGAACCCGGAGGGCCGCTGCGGGACACCCTGCCTCTATAACGTGCCAATGATTGGTCGCGGCACACGGCCGCCGCCCATCCTATTTCGGGCCGTGACCGAGCGCCAGATAATCGTCCGACTGCATTTCCATCAGCCGCGATACGGTACGCTCGAATTCGAACGCCCCGTCCCCTTCGGGATAGAGGCTGGCTGGCTCGGCATCGGCAGCCGCTAGCAGCTTCACCTTATATTCGTAGAGCGCGTCGATGAGCGTGACGAAACGCGCGGCCTCGTTGCGCTTTTCCGGACCGAGCACGGGAATGCCGACCAGGATGACGGTGTGGAAGCGCCGTGCGATCGCCAGGTAATCGGGCGCGCCGCGCGCTTCAGCGCACAGGCGCTTGAAGGAAAAAACGGCGACGCCTTTCAGGCTCTTGGGCACATGCAGTGTCCGGCCGCCCTGCACCACCAACTCCTCGGCCGGCACCTTGGCGCGATCCTCGACCGGATAGTCAGTCAGGCGGAAAAAGGCTTCTGAAAGCGCCCGGGTTGCTTCCGGACCGTTGGGCGAGTGCCACAGCTTCGCGTCACCCAGGCGGTCAAGCCGGTAGTCGGTAGGGCCGTTTAGGGTCATGACATCCAGCCGCGCCTTGATGAGGTCGATGAACGGCAGAAATAGCTGGCGGTTGAGGCCGTTCTTGTAGAGTTCGTCAGGCTCCCGGTTGGATGTGGTGACGATCGTCACCCGTTTGTCCAGCAATCCGGTGAACAGGCGCGACATGATCGCCGCATCGGCCATGTTATTGACCACCATCTCGTCAAAACAGAGCAGCCGCGCCTCGTCGGCAAGCGATTCCACCACTGGCGGGATCGGATCGCCCTTTTCCTCCCTGCGGGCCTCCGCCAGGCGCGCGTGGACGTCGAGCATGAATTCATGGAAATGCGCACGCTTCTTGGCGGAGACCTTCACCGTATCGAAGAACAGATCCATCAGCATCGACTTGCCGCGCCCAACGCCGCCCCACATGTAGAGGCCACGGGGCGGTTCGGGCAGCTTGCGCAGCAGTTTCCACAGTGTCGAACCGCGCGGCGGCGCGGCTTCCAGTTCCTGCTGGAGCGCATCGAGCCGCGCGGCGGCGGCCTCCTGGTCCTTGTCAGCGCGAAGCTCGCCTGCCGCGACCAGCGCCCGATACCGATCGATTACCCGGCTCATGAACGCGACGGCGCCTTGCGAACGGTAGCGCTGGATGCCGCTACCAGCTCCTCTTCCTGAAGGATCCTCAGCCGCATGAACATCATTCGTCCGGTTTCGCGCAGCAACTCCACTTCGGCGCACAGATCGGGGCCGATCCGGCCCGATCCGCAATATTGCATGACGAGGTCAACAGTCACCGCACGGGCTTGGTCAGGCCGACCCATTGCGGCCAATGCCGCGAAGTAGGCATGATCCGCGAAGGCGGCAAGAAACCCGCCATGCAGAGCGCCCAGCCGATTGGCATGGAACGGCCGGGTCTCGAGCATTACAGTAGCACATCCTTGCGCATCGCTGCGCGAATAGCTCGGGCCGATCGCCTCAAGGAATGTGCCTGCCCTCGAACCGGCCCAGCACAGCCAGCCCGCCCATGGCCCCTCGGCCACGGGGCTCAGATGACCCGCGCCATCGCTCACTGCATCAGAGCTGCCGTTCGACCATCATCTTCTTGGTTTCGGCGATCGCCTTGGCAGGGCTCAGGCCCTTCGGGCAGACATTCGCGCAGTTCATGATGGTGTGGCAGCGATATAGACGGAAGGGATCTTCGAGCTCGTCCAGGCGCTCCCCGGTATATTCGTCGCGGCTGTCCGCCAGCCAGCGATAGGCCTGCAGCAGGATCGCCGGCCCCAGGAACTTGTCGCTGTTCCACCAGTAGCTGGGGCAGCTGGTCGAGCAGCAGGCGCACAGAATGCACTCATAGAGGCCATCGAGCTTCTCGCGGTCGGCGGGCGACTGCAACCGCTCCTTACCGCTGGGCGCAGGGCTGACGGTTTGCAGCCAGGGCTTGATGGAATTGTACTGCGCATAGAAGTGAGTGAAGTCCGGCACCAGGTCCTTGATAACATCCATGTGCGGCAGCGGCGTGACACGCACTTCCTTACCGGCACATTCCTCAATCGAGGTGGTGCAGGCAAGGCCGTTCTTACCGTTCATGTTCATCGAACAGGAACCGCAGATGCCTTCGCGGCAGGACCGGCGGAAAGTCAGGGTCGGATCATATTCATTCTTGATCTTCAGCAGCGCGTCGAGAACCATCGGTCCGCAATTGTCGAGGTCGATTTCGAACGTGTCATAACGCGGGTTCTGACCCGAGTCGGGATCATAGCGATAGACCTTGAAGCTCTTGACGTTCCGGGCGCCCTCGGGCGCCTTGTGGTTCGCGCCCTTGCCAGTGATCTTGCTGTTCTTGGGCAGAGAGAATTCGGCCATCGTCTTTCGCTACCTCGCGGATGTCATGGTGCGCAGCTGGATTGCAGTTGGTCGGCGCAATAGCAAAGATTGGGAAAAGGTCCAGTCCCAAGACGCCGTTTGGAACCGCACTTGCCAAGGTAGGGCTGCCGGGTCACGGCGGCCCATCCTCTTGGGAGCGCGGGAGCTTTGTTTGCGGAAGATCGCATATCTGGCCATTTCCGAACCTCATCAGATATTTCATTGGGCTGCCAGGAGCGCTGCGGCTGGCGGAGACACGAAAGCTCGCAGATCGTCGTGCGCTATGGCAGCCGGCGAGCGATACGGATCCAGGCGGAACCCGCGAATTGACTCCGTTCCCGGATGCGCGACCCTGTAAGTGGGGAGGAGCAGAGATGACCGATTCGGAAGTCTGGAGCGTGGACCGCCTGGCAGCGCGCAATCTGTTCGTGCGGTTGAAGATGGAGGCGACGCCGGATGCGCTTGCACTAGCGGAACGGCAGTTCGCCGAGCATCGTGCCACGACGATGGAATGGACCGCGGAGCGTGCGCGCGCGATCATACTGGCATCGCTGGAGGAGGCGTCACAAAGCCATTTCCCGCATCAGGTCGAGCAATGGTGCGCCGGCTACCGCCGCGCTGAACAGCAGGTTTCCGCCGTACAGGTCCACCAGATGATGCAGCTGAGCCGCGGCAAGCCGCCTACGAAGGGACAGATATTGCGGCAGATGGTTCGGCGCGCGCGGAAGGCGTAGCGTTCAGTCGAACCCCGCCAGAATCTGTTCGATCAACGCGACATCCTCCACCTTGTCCGCATCGATACAGGCTTCCGGCTGCCTCATCGCCACCAGCCTGGCGGTCAGCCCGAAGCGGCGACCGACACGGGCGATGCCGCCGCGTAGCGTCAGGATACGCGAAAGCGCACCTAACAATGCGACAGGTCCAAAGGCAGCCAGGATCTTCCAGCCTTTCTTGCGGTCCTGCTCGACCTCCTGCCACAGCGCGATCACGGCCCGCGCCCTGCCGCTCCCGAACCAGAAGAGATTCGCCCCCGACCACCAGCCGTCCCGGAATTTGAGCCACGTCCGCCGCGATTGCGGATAGCGCGCAAGCAGCGTCGCGCGCTCGACCATGGCGACGGCAATGTCGGCGCCCGCGGCTTCCGCAACAAACTGATTGAGCATGGGGCCGTCCAGCAACACATGGTCGGCGGTAGTGACCAGCAGCGGATAGGCCGCATCGGGGCGGTCAAGCATGTCCATGAGGGTCGAGGCGATGCCGGCGCCACTGCGCTCGAAACGCACGGCAGGGTGATCCGCGAGCCAGGCGGTCGCTGGATGCGCCGCATAGAGGTCCGGCTGCTGGGTGAGGATCACGAGGCGCGCGACCGCAGGATGCGCCAGCAAGGCGCGCGCGGGGCGGTTAATCATCGGCGCGCCCCCCACAGGCGCCAGCGGCTTGACGGGCACGCCGGCCGCTTGCGCCAGCGGGTCAGCCCCGGGACGCGATCCGGCAAGGAGAAGGGCGGTAATCTCGGTCATGGGCGCGGGTTAGCCGAGCGGAGGCGCGGCGGAAAGGATTCTCCCCAGCCTGTCACAATCGCAGCCCACCCGCCGCCGAAGCTGTTCAGTTTCCTACCACGGGCGAAACCTTATGGTCCGCATCTTTCCGGGCAAGCTGGGCGGGCAGTCCGACGTGCAGGCTCTTGAGTTGGGCCAGGCGGGCGCGGAAGGCGGCAAGGTCGCGTCCCGCCAGTTGCGAGGTTGTCGTGAACCTGACCGACATCGGATTGATCGTCTGGCCGTTGCGATAAAGTTCATAGTGCAGGTGCGGGCCAGTCGACAGGCCGCTCGACCCCACATAGCCGATTACCTCGCCTTGACGAACGCGCTGGCCGTAGCGCGCGGCGATGCGGCTCATATGGCCGTAGCCGGTGGCAAGGCCGTTGCCATGTTCCAAGCGGACATAATTGCCGTGACCGCCATGACGCCCCGCATAGGACACCACGCCATCGGTCGCTGCATAGATGGGCGACCCATAAGGCGCGGCGAAGTCGATGCCGGCGTGCATCCGGGTATAGCCCAGGATCGGATGGCGACGCATGCCGAAACTGGAGGATATGTGGCCCTGGACGGGCTGGGACAGCACGCCGCGCCGTTCGCCGACGCCGGACGCCTCGAACCATTGGCTGCGCCCTTCGCTGGTCCATTTGAGCATGTCGATGCCGCGCCCGCTGGGCCGATGGAGTCCTGCGAACAGCAGGTCGCCGACTTCGACATCGCCGGTTTCGGCGCGCCGATATTCCGTGATGATGTCATAGCGGTCGCCGGCATGGATCGACCCGAGGTCGACCTGCTGCGCGATCACGCGGAGGAAGTTCTGGATCGCCTTGGGCGGCGCGCCGGCGGCCCTCGCCGACTGATAGATGCTGTCGCCGATAACCCCCTGAATACGCAGCGGCGTATCGTCGACGTGAATCGGGGTTCGTTTGACCTGAAGCACGCCGCCGACGCGGCTGACATCCATCGCGAGGTCCAGGCGCGCCCGGAAGGACAGGTGGTCGAGCGGCCGCGGCCTGTCGCGGCTGGCGCGGCGACCCAGGATGATGTCGAGCGGCGTGCCAGGCTTCATGCCGGCCGCGATATCGCTGCCGGCGAGGCTCACCACGGTCGCCACGTCGTCGCTGCCGACGCCGGCGCGCGACAGGGCGCGGGCAAGCGTATCGCTGCCGCCGATCTGGGCGCGCAGTTCGATCTGCGGGCGTTCGGGCGTCTCGCGCAGTGGCTGGACGGCATCGCCCGGCCCCATGTGCCGTCCGCTGTCGGCGCCCAGCGCGAGTGGGGTGATCATCTGGCTGCGCACTTCGTCGAACTGCGGCTGGGCAAGCAACGGCTGGGGCGCGCCGGGCAACGGGTGAAAGCCGGGAGACAGGTAGAGCGCCGCCGCGCAAAGGGCAAAGCATGTGGCGAGGCCGCGGAACCAGGTGAGGCTGCCGACCCGCTGCCCCAGGTCGGGTACAAGCTCCACATCTTCGGCCCAGTCGGCCAGCCGGGCGCGCCAGCCACCCGCCTCGGTGGTCGGGGCGAGACCCCTGCCGATGGCGTCGGTCAGCCACAGCGACGCGGACGCGCCCCCCTGCTGAGGACTGAGCTGGCTGCCATGAAACACGTGTAAGAAGCCCCCCGAGGGCGAAAATACGCCCGACCCCCGCCGCGCGCTTGTGGGGAGTGTTGTGAACGCACAGGGTTAAAGTCAAATAAAGACGGTTTTTTTAACCCTTTTTGCACGACGAAACGTGCCGCTCGTTCGTTGAAATCCACAGATGTCGTGAAAGGAGACGCCGCGCACCGCCCCCCCTTGCCCTTGCCCCTCCCTTGACCGACATAAAGAGGATCATGGCCCAATTCGCGCGATCGCCCGTCACAGCCGTGCTGGGTCCCACCAACACCGGCAAGACGCACCTGGCCGTCGAGCGCATGTGCGGTCATTCCAGCGGGATGATGGGCTTTCCGCTCAGGCTGCTGGCGCGCGAGGTCTATGACCGGGTCGTAGCCATCAAGGGCGCGCATCAGGTCGCGCTCATCACTGGCGAGGAAAAGATCGTCCCGCCCGGCGCGCTCTATTTCCTGTGCACTGCCGAATCGATGCCAGTCGGTGGCTCGCCCGACAGGGCTGGACGCGATTTCGCCTTTGTCGCGCTGGACGAGGCGCAGCTGGGCTCCGACCCTGAGCGGGGGCATATCTTCACGGACCGCTTGCTGCGCGCACGGGGCCGGGAAGAAACGATGATCCTGGGATCCGCGAGCATCGGCCGCGTCGTGAAGTCGCTCGTACCTGAGGCCGAGATCATCAGCCGTCCGCGCTTTTCCACCCTATCCTACGCCGGCGCCAAGAAGCTGTCGCGCCTGCCGAAGCGGTCGGCGGTCGTCGCCTTTTCCGCCGAGGAGGTTTATGCCGTGGCCGAGATGCTGCGCCGCTTTCGGGGCGGTGCAGCGGTGGTCATGGGCGCCCTTTCGCCGCGCACGCGCAACGCACAGGTGCAGATGTTCCTCAATGGCGAGGTCGACTATCTGGTTGCGACCGACGCGATCGGCATGGGGCTGAACCTGGCTGTCGCCCATGTCGCCTTCGCCTCGCTACGCAAGTTCGACGGACGGCGCAGCCGACGGCTGACAGTTGCGGAAATGGCGCAAATCGCCGGGCGCGCAGGTCGACATCATCGGGACGGGACCTTCGGCAGCCTGGGCCACGAGGATGGCGAGGCGGCCTTCACGCCCGAGGAGATCGACGCGATCGAGGCGCATCGCTTTCCCCCCGTCGACCAGCTTTACTGGCGAGACGGCGAACCGCGCACCGACACGGTCGGCCAACTGATCATCGACCTGGAGGCGCGGCCGGATCGTCCGGAACTGCGCGCCGCGCCGGAAGCGGTCGACCTTGCGGTGCTCAAGCGCCTTGCGGACGATCCGCTGGTGGCCGAGCGGGCGAAGGGCAGGACACAGGTCGAGCGGCTGTGGGCAGCGTGCAGCCTGCCCGACTTCCAGAAGCTGGGCGCCGATCATCATGCCCGCACTGTCAGCCGTATCTGGCGCTTCCTGGCGGAAGGCAACGGCCATATCCCGCGCGACTGGTTCGCCCAGCAGATCGCGCGACTCGATTCGGTGCAGGGGGATATCGACACGCTGTCCGGCCGGATCGCCGCCGCGCGCACCTGGGCGTATATCGCGCACAGGTCCGACTGGCTGGCCCATCCGGCGGAGATGGCCGAGCGGACGCGCACCCTGGAAGAAAAGCTGTCGGATGCGCTGCACGCCGCGCTGACCCAGCGTTTCGTGGACCGCCGCACCGCCGTCCTGCTGCGGGATATCGGCCAGAGCGCGGACAATCTGCCCGTCGATGTGGAGCAGGACGGGACGGTCTGCGTCGATGGCGAGACGATCGGGCGGCTTGACGGATTTCGTTTCTCGGTCGATCCGGCTACGCGGCATCAGGACAGGAAGATGCTGCTGGCGGCGGCGGAACGTCGCCTTGGAAGGATATTGCGAGTGAAGGCTGACGAATTGCTGAGCGCGCCGGATACCGATTTTGCGCTCATGGACGAGGCGGGACAGGCGCCGGGCATCAGCTGGCAGGGCAATATGGTCGCCGCATTGCTCGCGGGTCCATCGCTGCTGGCGCCGGAAATCCGGCTGGACCGTGGCCTTATGGCCTTGGGGCAGGACGTGCAGAAGCAGGTGGCCGCGCGCCTTGACAGCTGGCTGGAGGCGCAGAAGGAGAAGCACCTCCTGCCGCTCACAAAAATGGTGGCCAGCTCCGCCGACCCGCAAGTGCCCGCTGTAGTTCGTGCCGTCTTCGCCCAGCTTGCCGATGCGGGCGGCGTCATTGCGCGCACCGACCTCGATTCGGCGCTAGGCCATCTCGACAAGGATCAGCGACACCTGCTGCGCCGCGCCGGCATCGATATCGGCGTGCTCGATATCTATCACCCCGGCCTGCTGAAGCCCGGCGCCGCACGCTGGCGCGCGTCGCTGCTCGCCGCCCGTATCGCCAAGCCGTGCCTGCCGCTGCCTGGGCCAGGCCTCACCCTGATTCCGGCGGGCGACAAGCCTGCGCAGATGGGCGCGCGGATTGCAGGCTTTCGGGGCTTTGGCGAACAGATGCTGCGCATCGACATGGCCGAGCGGATGGCGCGCACCGCGCATGAGGCGATCGCCAAGGGCGAAGCATTCACCGCGCAAAGCCCGCAGATCGTTTCGTTGGGCCTGTCCGACGCCGGGTTCCTTCAACTGATGCGCCTTGCAGGCTTCCGCCCTGTGGAACAGCCGGCAGAGGGAGCGGCCAACTGGATATTCCGCGGCCGGCAGAAGCCGCGATCCGAGCAGCAGCGCCCCCAGGGCGAGAGGCGGCGGAGCCCGCCGGCCCGCGGTCGCGAGCCCAGGGCCGAGAGTCGCCAGGCTCCAGCCGCCCCAGCTGCCAACCACGCCTTTGCCGGCCTTGCGGACCTGCTGGGGCGCAATGGCTGACCTGGCGCCGACCAGCGGCCACGGACCCAGCCTGCGGATTGACAAATTTCTTTGGTTCGCGCGGCTCGCCAAAAGCAGGACGATGGCGCAGAAGCTGGCGGAGGAAGGGCATATCCGGCTGAACGGTCGCCGGATCGAGCGCGCCCACGCCCCCGTGCGCGCGGGCGACCTCATCACCTTCCCGCATCCCAGCGGCGTGCGCGTGGTGCGGGTCACACAGTTGCCCGGACGACGCGGCCCGGCCCCGGAGGCGCAGGATTGCTATGAGGAACTAAAGCTGGGCGACTGACATCCCAAAAATATCCTCATTGACCTTCAGACGCGCCGGGCATAGCAGGGCTGCCGCTGTTCAAAATGCTCAAGAGTGCTGATCGATGACCTATGTCGTGACCGACAACTGCATCCGCTGCAAATATATGGATTGCGTCGAGGTCTGCCCCGTGGACTGTTTCTACGAGGGCGAGAACATGCTGGTCATCAACCCCAATGAATGCATCGACTGCGGCGTGTGCGAACCGGAATGTCCGGCCGAAGCGATCCTGCCCGATACCGAAAACGGGCTGGAAAAATGGCTGGAGATCAACACCAAATTTTCCGCCGAATGGCCCAACATCACGGTCAAGGGCGAAGCGCCGGCGGGCGCCGACGAGATGAAGGGCGTAGAGAATAAGTTCGAGCAGTTCTTCTCGCCGGAGCCCGGCTCGGGCAGCTGACGCACCCCGTACAAAAGCGCCGAAGTCAAGACCCCAGCCCTTGTGCCTTGGGCGCTCGATCCGCACTATCTCTTGCGATGCTGATCCAGCGACACGCCTACCCTTCACCTCCGGGGTGGCCATTTTGTTACGAATCTGCTAAACGGGTCTTCAAGAGACGGAAGATGGTCGCATCCGTCCGGGAGAAAACTGCCTCATGTCTTGACGGGAGCGCCGCGATTTCCTTGGCTTGCGCCCTTATCTACGCATCTTTGGCGCGACGCTTTTCCGTCCCCGTTCAGAATTAGAAAGGTTGCAAATGGCTGCCAAGGCGCTGTCCTTTGACGTTGGTGATTACGTCGTTTACCCCAAGCACGGCGTTGGTCGTGTCGTGGAACTGCAGAAGGAGCAGATCGCGGGCATGGAACTGGAGCTCTATGTGCTTCGGTTCGAAAAGGAGCGGATGACGCTCCGCGTGCCCACCAACAAGGCCGAGGGTGTCGGCATGCGGAAGCTGTCCTCCAACAAGACGCTGGAGGAAGCGATCGAGACGCTGAAGGCCAAACCCAAGGTGAAGCGCACCATGTGGTCGCGTCGCGCGCAGGAATATGAAGCGAAAATCAATTCGGGCGACCTGGTGTCGATTGCCGAAGTGACGCGCGACCTGTTCCGCGCCGATGATCAGCCCGAACAGAGCTATTCCGAACGCCAGATCTTCGAAGCCGCCTCCAGCCGCCTCGCCCGCGAACTCGCCGCGATGGAAGAAACGGACGAACCGAGCGCGCTCAAGAAAATCCTGCGTATCCTCAATGAGGCCGCTCCCAAATACGCCAAGGTGGAAGGCTGACCGTTAGTTGATCGAGCCGGCCACGGCAGATCGCTGAATGAGAAAAGGGCGTCCCTGACGGGGCGCCCTTTTCTGTTTGCGGGGCGAGGGATCGCTCTCGCCTTACTGGCTCTTGGTGCTGGTGGCAGCGTCGCGGGCAGCATCGCCGACGTCGCTTGCGGCCTGGCCCACCTGCGTCGCCGCTGCCGAAACGGCGTTGTCCTTGCGGGACTGGCTGCTGATCAAAAAGAAGGCCGCAATCGCTACGACTACCACCAGAAGCAGGACCGCCATCATCGTGCCGCCGCTGCGCTTTTCGACGATCGTCGTCGTCGTCGCCGGACGCTCCTGATAATCCGCCATGAAATTCCTCCTCGTCGTTACGCCACCCGCTCAAACAATGCTCAGTGGGGGGACAGGTTCCAGCGGCCGCAATGGAGACGCGCAGGGGGAGCGTGCGAACATTTCACCAGAGCCATCGCGGCCTTTGCTGAGTGACGAAATCCGGCCGGGCTAGTCGATCGGCACGAAGGCGCCTTTGGCCCGGTCCTTCACCACCTGGTCAGCGCGGAAGACCGATCCGCTCATGGTGATATACACACCGGGCGCGGCGACCTGAACCGTGGCGAATGCCATACCCAGGTTGAAGCTGGCATCGCTCTCGCTGAAGCGGGCAGGCGCGAGGGCGCCCACCAATATGATCCTTTTTCCCGGGACGGCCTGAAGCAGCGTGGCCGTATCGGTCATCGTGTCGGTGCCATGGGTGATGATGATATGGCTTTCCGGGGCGGCTGCCACACGGTTGCGGATGAGGGCGCGGTCAGCATCGTCGAGTTCCAGACTGTCCTTGCGCGTCACCTCCTCGATCCGGACGGGACGCTTGACGCGCGCGATGTCGAGCAGCTTCGACACGACCGTTTCGCCGACCTGATAGTCGGACAGCGCATCAAAATAGATCTTGTCGATCGTGCCGCCGGTAGTGAGGATAAGGATCGGCGTGTCAGGGTCCAACATGATTGTGCTCCGGGTCAGCAGATGATTCCATCTGCTTGGAAAAGGCTCTAGCCGCCTCGTGCCATCTCCTCACCCCGGTCGCGCGCGGCAACCAGCGTGTTGGTCAGCAGAGTAAGCAGCCGATCGTCGGCATCCAGTACGTTGAGGCCCTGCCGTGTCATGCCGCCGGGGCTTGCCACCCGATCGGCGAGGACAGCCGGACTGTCAGTCGCCTGCGCGGCCATGCTCGCCGACCCCCGCACGGTGGCAAGCGCCATGCGGCCGGCTTGGTCGGCCGGCAGACCGATCGCTTCCCCCGCCCGCGCAAAAGCGTCAATGAAGCGGAAGAGAAAGGCCGGGCCGCAGCCGGACAGCGCCGTGACTGCATTGAACAGAGCCTCATCGGCAATCCATTCGACAAGGCCCAGTTGCGCCATGAGGGTTGCGACGGCCTGCCGTGTCGCGGCGGAGGCACCCGAATCCGCATGAAGCGCCGTCACGCCCTCTCCAATGCCGACCGGCAGATTGGGCATGGCCCGCACGATCTCCGCCAGGGGAAAGCGCTGCCGCAACTCCGACAGCGGTGTGCCGGCAAGGATGGAGACGAGAGGCGCGCCGGGTGGGCAAAGGGGTGCGAGCGCGGCTGCGACATCGGCCAGCTGATAGGGCTTCATGCCCAGCATGACGGTCGTGCCGGCGGGCAGCGCAGCCGGATAGGCGGTCACCACCGAGACGCCCTCGGCCACGGCCCGGCCGCTCGGCCGGAACACAGTCACGCGGGCTGGATCAAGGCCGCAGGCCAGCCATCGGGACAGTATCTGTCCGGCCATGTTGCCGCAGCCGACAAGAAAGAGGTGATCGGGCCCGTTCTGACGCATCGTCCAGGGTTCAGGCTTCGCCGCGAGTTTCGATCAGGCTCGCGGAAATCGCTTCGCTGGGGCTCTTGCCACCCCACAGCACGAACTGGAACACAGGGTAGAAGCGCTCGCATTCGTCGATCGCGGTTTCGATCAATATTTGCGCCTGGTCGAGCGTCAGCACGCCGCCCGCCCCCAGCAGTGCGCCATGGCGGAACAGGACGATGCCGCTTGATGACCAGAGTTCGAAATGCCCGAGCCACAACTGTTCGTTGATGAGCCCAAGCGTTTCATAGATGGCGGCGCGCTGTTCCTCCGCGACCCGAATGTCGGGCAGAGCCAGCATCTGTAGCACCTGATCTTCGTCCCGCCAGATGCCGCGCAGTTCATATTGCGCCCAGCTGCCCTGGGTGCTCGCTACGATCTCATCATCGCCGACCTGATCGAAGCTCCAGCCGTTCGCCTCGAAATAGGCAGCCAGCATGTCGATCGGCGCGGCTTCCTGGCCGCCATTTTCATATTCGTCGCTGTCCATCATCCGCCCGCCATAGAGCATTTTTCCATGCGGTGAAAACCGCGCGACTCGGGAAAACGCATGAACACGGGGGATCGTTGCAGAAATCCAACGGACAGGCGGAGGACTGCTCGGCTATTCCGCTTCGGGCGATCTGCCCTTCGGGGTCCGGACAGTCTTGGTCACGGGTTCGGTCGACCGGCCCTCCAGCGCGTCGATCCGGGCCTTGAGCAGTTCGACCTCTTCCCGGGCGGCGGCGGCAAGCGCCTTCACTGCGTCGAATTCATCACGGCTGACAAAGTCCATGCCGCCGATCCACTCCTTGGCTTTTTCGCGGGCGGAAGTCTCGAACTCGCGGCTCATGCCCGCGACCGTTCCGGCCGCGCCGTTCACCAGCTTGGCAATGTCGTCGAAAAAGCGGTTTTCGCTCTGCATGTTCCGTATCCTAGATGAGGCGCGCGTCGGCGCCAAAAAATCATATCTGGGTCTTGAGCGCCGGCGCGACAAGGGTCTCGGCCTCCGGGTTGAGGCGGCCGATCTCATAATTGAGCGTCGCGGCAAAGGCCAGCCAGGCGAGATAGGGCAGCAGCAGCAACCCGGCCGCGCGGCGGATGCGCGAGAACAGCCAGCTGGTGACGGCGACTGTCAGGAACAGCACAATGATCAGGATCAGCGCGTTGTCGACCTGATGCGCGCGAAAAAAGAGCGGCGACCAGATCAGGTTCAGCACGAGTTGCGCCACGAACAGCAGGATCGCGGCGCCCCGCCCTTTCGCGCCGCGCGCGTGCACAACCATTGCGAGCGCGAGGCTCATGAGAATGTAGAGAATGGTCCAGGCGACGCCGAACACCCAGCCCGGCGGCATGAAGTCAGGCTTCACCAAGGCGTTGAACCAGCGATTGCCATAGCCGCTATTGGCAAACTTGCCGGACAGTAAACCGAGCAGGACCACTAGCGGAACCAGGACGAGCGCCCAGCGCAGATAAGACAGGCGCAACTGACCGGGGGATGCGATCTCGTTCATCGGCAACGCAGCTCCACTATCCTCATTTCGGCGGCTTCGGGCGAATCCTTCACGGCTGAGTCAAGCCGCCGACTCACGGTTTGCGGTGAAACGGCCTGTCTCGCAACCCGTCAATAGAGGGTAGAGATCAGGAACAGGGTGATGAGGCTCGCTAGCGACACGCCGAATATGTTGACGATGCCGACAGGGGCGGCACCTAAGGAGGGGCCGACGGGCGTTCAAGCAACGCAGCGGGGGCACCGTCACGATAAAATGAACCATGCCCTGCACACCGAAAGCGCGGCGATTATTCGCCAAGCCGGGCGTGAATGAGAAATTCGACATTGCCCTGTGGGCCCGTAATGGGACTGGGGACGATGCCTTCGACCTGCCAGCCCTGCTCGGTCACCCAATGGCTCACCTCTTCGCAGACCCGGTGGTGAACATCCTGGTCGCGGACGACCCCGCCCTTGCCCACTTCCTCTCGACCGGCTTCGAACTGCGGTTTGATGAGGGCAACCAGATGAGCGTCGACGCGGGCGAAGCTGAGAGGGCGCTCCAGCACCTTGGCCAGCGAGATGAAGCTGGCATCACACACGATGATATCGATCTGCTCGGGCACATGATCGGCGGTCAGGATGCGCGCGCTGGTCTGTTCATGAACGACGACGCGCGGGTCGGACCGCAGCTTCCATGCGAGTTGGTTGGTGCCGCTGTCCACAGCGTAGACCCGGGCCGCGCCCCTGCTGAGCAGCACGTCGGTGAAGCCGCCGGTCGAACTGCCCACGTCGATCGCGACCATGCCCGTCACGTCGATGGCAAAGTGATCGATGGCATGGGCAAGCTTGATGCCGCCGCGCGAGACCCAGGGGTGGTCTCTGCCCCTCACTTCCAGCGCGGCATCGTCCGGCACCTGCTGCCCGGCCTTTTCCACCTTCCTGTCGCCCAGGTAGACAAGGCCGGCCAGGATCAGCGCCTGGGCCCGGGCGCGACTTTCGGCAAGACCGCGGTCAACAAGAAGCTGGTCGGCGCGCAACTTCGTCATCAGCGTATGAGGTCCGTGAGGGTCGCAGGCGTCAGCAACTGGGGCAGCACCACAGCGTCCTTGCCCGCGGCATAGAACAGGTAGAGCGGGACGCCGGAGCGGCCCTGCGCTTCCAGGAAGCGCGTGATCGCCGGATCGGCATTGGTCCAGTCGCCGACCATCACCGTAACGCCCGCCCGGTCGAACGCCTCACGCGTCTGGGCGCGGTCGATGGCCGCGGCTTCGTTCGCCTTGCACGTGAGGCACCAGTCAGCGGTAAAATAGAGGAATACCGGCTTTCCCGCCGCGCGCAGGCTGGCGAGGCGGGCTTCGTCGAAGGATGTGACGCTGCTGTCGGAGTGCGCCACGGCCGGCGCGCGGGTCGGCAACAGGGTGATGGCCGCACCGAGCATAAGCGCCGCTCCCACGGCCGTGAGGGCGCCGCCACGTCTGCCGTGTCGCTGTCGTGCGCCGAGCCACCAGAGCAGCAACGCCAACCCCAGCAGCGCTGCCAAGCCGATGGTCATGCCGGCAACGCCCCGCTGCTGCCCAAGCAGCCAGGCGAGGCCAAGAGCGGTCAGGAACATTGGCACCGACAGGATTTTCTGGAAGGTTGCCATCCAGGGGCCAGGACGCGGCAGACGGGTACGCAGCGCAGGAAGATAGGCGAGCAGCAGGAAGGGTAGAGCAAGGCCAAGGCCGAGTCCTGCGAACAGGGCGAGCGCGTCCGGCACTGGCAGGACCAGCGCCGCCCCCATCGCCGCGCCCATGAACGGCCCGGTGCAGGGCGTCGCGACGAAGGCAACCAGCGCCCCGGTCCAGAAGGCGCCCGCCATGCCCGCCTTGCCGGCCAGCCGCTCGCCGCCGCCAAAGGCGCCGAGATCGAACAGCCCGGCCAGATTGAAACCAACGGCCGTCACCAGCAGCAACAGCAACAGAATGACACGCGGGTCCTGAAGCTGGAACGCCCATCCGACCGCAGCGCCAGCGGCCCGCACCGCGATCAGCGCAGCCCCCAGCAACAGGCAGGTGAGCACGATGCCGGCGGTATAGGCCCAGGCTTCGCGCCGCACCTCTCGCTCGTCGCCGCCCGCGCGAGCGAGCTTGAGCGCCTTGAGCCCCAGGATGGGGAAAACGCAGGGCATGATGTTCAGCAGCAACCCGCCCAGGATCGCGCCAGCCAGCGCCACCAAAGTTGCCTGCACAACGCCTGCCCCGCTCGCTGCAACCATCCCCGGTCGGGCGGTCAGCAGGAAGCCGACATGATCGCCCGTGCGCAACACCGCGCGTACCACGCCGCCCTTGAACCCCTGCCCCTCATCCGTTTCGACCAGCAGCCGGTCGCCGGCCCGACTTACCGTCTGCGGCGCGGCGTAACGGATCAGCCCTTCTTGTAGCGGAAAGAGGTGAACGTCGCTGGCGGCAGCTCCCGCAGGGAACGGCACCGACAGCCGCATCTTGCCATCAGCGAATGCATAGATCGCCTCGCTGCCCAGCGGCCTTGGCAGATGCGCGCGCCAGCCGTCGAAGCGCGTACGCATCGCAGGGCTGACTCCGCCCGTCCCCGCGATCAGGTCCAGCGTCAGATCGGCGCTTTGGGGCACGCAGATCTTGTCGGTGCAGGCCAGCCATTCGGCGCGCGCCCTGACAGGCAGGCGCGTGCCCGGAGGCACGCGGGAGCCGATGCTGAGCGGCGCCAGAATGGCGTATGGCCCTTCATAGACATGGTTCATCAGGCCGGAGATCAAAAGCGTCTCCGGCACCGGATAGCGGAGCGGACCTATGTTGACGCCCGCTGGCAGCGTCCATTTGACGGTCAGGCCGAGGCCGGCGTCGCCCGGATTTTCCCAGTAGCCGTGCCAGCCCGCCTCGGGGGTCATGGCGAAGGCGATGCTGGTGGTCCGGCCCGGCGCGGGCTCCACGCTTTCGGCGACCAGTCGCGCATCGATATGCGGCGTGCCGGGCCCGAAAGCGCCTTGCGCGCGGGCGGCGGGAGCGAGCAGGCACGCAAGCGTCATCAGAAAGACATGAAAAATCCGCATCGGGCCTCTGGTCGGGTGACTGAGAGGGGGCTAGGTCCCCCAGCATCCGTCGTCAAGAAGGGTGCCTATCCATGCTGAAGAAAGCCGTCATCGCCCTGCTCCTTGCCGCCGCGACGCCAGCGCTGGCCCAGCAGCCCGACGCGCCGCCCCGGCTGATCATCGCGATTTCGGTCGACCAGTTTTCCGCCGACCTGTTCAGCGAATATCGCCCCTATTTCAGCGCGGGATTGAAACGGCTGACACAGGGCGCGGTCTTTCCGCGCGGCTATCAGAGCCATGCCGCGACCGAAACCTGCCCTGGCCACAGCACGATACTGACCGGCAGCCGCCCGTCGCGTACCGGACTCATCGCCAACAGCTGGTTCGATCTGGGGACGGCCCGGCCTGACAAGACGGTCTACTGCGCCGAGGATGAACATCAGCCCGGCAGCAGCAGCGACAATTATGTCGCTTCCCCCATCCATTTGCGCGTGCCTACCCTGGGCGGACGGATGAAGGCGGCCAATCCGGCAAGCCGCGTCGTGTCAATCGCGGGCAAGGATCGCGCGGCGATCATGATGGCAGGCCCCAAGGCGGACGCGGTCTGGTGGCTGAGCGCCAAAGGCTATGTGAGCTATCCCGGCGTGACGACGCCGCCGCTGGTCGCGAAAGTGAACCAGATATTCGCCGATCGGCTGGCGCAGGAGAATCCGGGCTTCGACCTGCCGCCGCAATGCGACGCAAAGGACTTTCCTGTCAGTGTGAGCGGCGGCAAAACGGTCGGCACTGGCCGTTTCGCACGCGCGGCGGGCAGCTTCGCCAGCTTCCGCGCCTCGCCCGAACAGGATGCGATGACGCTGGCCTTTGCTGCCGCGGCGATCGAGACCATGGACCTTGGCAAGCAGGCGCAGACAGACATCATTTCCATCGGGCTGTCGGCGACCGACCTTATCGGTCATGCCTATGGCACCGAAGGCACCGAAAGCTGCATCCAGGTCGACCGGCTGGACCGAGAACTTGGCGCCTTCTTCGACCAGCTTGATCGAGGCGGGCTGGATTATGTAGTGGTGCTGACCGCCGACCATGGCGGCCATGACCTGCCCGAGCGGCACCAGCTCAACGCAATGCCGATGGAACAGCGGGTCGACCCCGCGCTTTTGCCCAAGGCCCTGTCAGCGGCCGTCGCGCAGAAGACGGGCATCAACGGCCGAACCCTGATCTGGGGCGATGGACCTTCGGGCGACCTCTATTTCGACCGGGGGCTGACCACGGCTCAGCGCGCCAAGGTGGAGGCGGCGGCGCTTGCCATCCTGCGCGGCCATCCGCAGGTGCAGACGGTCTTCACCAAGGCGCAGATCGCGGCCGCGCCCGCCCCTGAGGGGCCGCCGGAAACCTGGTCGCTGCTGCAGGAAGCACAGGCAAGCTTTGATCCGGAACGATCAGGCGACCTGCTGCTGCTGCTGAAGCCGCACATCACGCCGATCGCCGATCCCTCCAAGGGCGCTGTGGCCACCCATGGTTCGCCCTGGGACAGTGATCGCCGGGTGCCGATCCTGTTCTGGCGCAAGGGTATGAAGCCGTTCGAACAGCCCATGAGCGTCGAAACCGTGGACATCATGCCGACATTGGCCGCGCTCATCCATCTGCCGGTGCCAAAGGGAGAGATTGACGGCCGCTGCCTGGACCTGACGGCGGGTGAGGGCGACAGCTGCGCGGCGCAGTAAAGCCTTCACCCCCGACGGTCAGATATTTTCCGCATATCCTTCGCGATCCGCGTCGATCAGCGCGTGGACCCGGTGCGGCGCTGACACTTCTACGCGGCTCGTCACCTCATATTGCGCCTTGGCCTGACGCACATTGCTGTCGGCCGGCACGCTATCCGTCAGCCAGACATTGCCGCCGATGATCGATCGGCTGCCGATGATGATGCGGCCCAATATCGTCGCCCCCGCATAGATGACGACCTCATCTTCGATGATCGGATGCCGCGGCAACGCCTTTTCCAGTGCGCCCTTTTCGTCGGCCGGAAAGCTGCGCGCGCCAAGCGTCACGCCCTGGTAGAGTCGGACCCGGTCACCCACGATCGCCGTTTCGCCGATGACGACCCCGGTGCCATGATCGATGAAGAAGCTGCGACCGACCCGCGCGCCGGGATGGATGTCGATGCCGGTGCGGCTATGAGCGATTTCCGAGATGATCCGCGCCACCAGCGGCGCGCCGAGATCATAGAGGCGATGGGCCAGGCGATGATGGATGATCGCCAGCATCGAGGGGTAGCAGATCAACACCTCGTCCACGCTGCGCGCGGCCGGATCGCCGAGATAGGCAGCCTCTACGTCGCTGTCGAGCAGTTCGCGAACCGTTGCAAGGCCATCGGCAAAGGCGCCGATGATGCGCGCCGCTTCGGCGTCCACCGCCTCGGCGGGTTGCCCCTGCATGGCATAGAGCAGCTCGAGCCGAATTTGGCCGTAAAGGCGGCTGAGCGCGGTTTGCAACGTCTGCGCGACGAACGCATCCTCATTGTGAATCCGCACGAAGCTCGGTCCAAGACGTAAGGGGAAAAGCGCGCCGCAAAGCGCCGTCATGATCTTCGCCAGATTGTCGCGCGACGGGAATCCTTCAGCGCCATATTCGGCGTGATGTTGTTGTTCCTGCCGCCAGCGCGTGCGCACCACGCCCAGCTCACTGACCAGCCGGCCTATGTCCCAATAGCCTTCAAGGATGCGATCGTCGCCTTCGCCGTCTGCCGTCATATGTGCCTCTTGCATCATGATCCCCCGCATAGACCGGCGAGCAGCGCTTCCATAAACGAGTTTTGCTTGACCCTGGACAGTTTCTCTTTTCCCGGATGGACCAGGCCGATCTCAGCGCTTTTCGGCAGGAACGGCCAGCGGCAGGCAAATTTCCGCGCGCAGGCCGCCTGCCGGACGGTTGGCCAGGGTGAGCAAGCCCCCTTCCTGCTCCACCGCCTTGGCGACGATGGCAAGCCCAAGGCCAAGACCGCGCGTGTTGCGCTGCCGCGCCTCGTCCAGCCGGGCGAAGGGCTTGAGCACCTCCTCCAGCTTGTCGCGAGGGATGCCCGGCCCCTCGTCATCGATGCGGATCAAGAGTTCGCGCGCCCGGCGCTCGACCCGGACATCAGCGCGATGGCCATAGTGCAGGGCGTTTTCGATGAGGTTCATCACCGCGCGGCGAAGAGACAGGGGCCGGGCCATGATCTCCAGATGGGCGGGACCCTCATAGACGACGTCCTGCCCTTGATCCTGGAAAGCGTCGACGATCGTCGCGACCGTGACGGCAATATCGGTGCGGATCGCCGCCTCTCCATTCTTCTCACCGCCAAGGAAGGCGAGCAGGGATTCGATCATCGCCCCCATTTCGGCCAGGTCCTCACCCAGGGCCTCGCGCGTGTTGCTGTCGGTCAGCCCTTCCAGCCGGAGCTGCAAACGCGCGAGCGGCGTGCGCAGATCATGCCCCACAGCGGCGAGCGTCTCGGTGCGCTCGCTTATCAGGCGATGGATGCGTTTCTGCATGGCATTGAAGGCGCGGATGAGATCGCGCACGTCACTGGTGCCGCCCTCTGTCACGACCACTTCATTGCTGAGGCCAATATGTTCGGTGGCTCTGGTCAGGTCCTTGAGCGGCGCCAGGGTCCTGCGGATCAGCACCCCGCCAGCCACCAGCAGCGCCACCACCGGGATGAGCGCAAGGCCGATACGCCCGATGGTGAAGGTCCACTTCCCGCCGCTGTGCCGCATGCCGAAATAGAGCCAGCTCCGGTCAGGAAGTTGCAGGCCACCGTTGATCTCCGCCACGCGTCCTGGCGAGGCCAGGCGCAACCAGAGCTGCGATTGATCCAGCGATGGTTCCCATGTGACGATCTGACGCCGCATCCGCGCCAATTCGGGGGCAAGGGCGGGTGGCGGCGGAGCGGCGGGCGTCCAGTGCACGTCATAGCGGTCGGTGGTCAGCTGGATGGCGAGCGCGTGCCGGTCCTCGGCCGGCTGCTCCGCGAGCAGCTTGCGGGCGATGACCAGATGCTCGGCCAGACGCCGGGCCTCATCATCCTGGAGCGACAGGTGGCCGGCGCGCTCGTAGATCAGGGTGCCGACCGCGAACTCCAGAGTCAGCGCCAGCAGCAGGATGACGAACAGCCGACCGACAAGCCCCAGCGAACGGCGGACATGCCGCCTCAAGCGCGGCTCACCTCGGCATTGAACATGTAGCCGACCCCGCGCACGGTCGTGATCGGCGCCGCCCTGTCCTGCGTCGACAGCTTGCGGCGCAGACGGCTGACCAAAACGTCGATGCTGCGATCGGAACTGTCGCCCATGCGCGTGCGCGACAGCTCGATCAGGCGCTCTCGGGCAATGACCCGCTGCGGGTGACTGAGAAAGCTGCCCAGCAGATCAAATTCCGCGCCGGTCAGATCAACGGCCGCTCCGGTCGGCGATCGCAGCTCGCGGCGCGGGAAGTTGACGATCCAGCCGTCGAAGCGCGCCTCATTCTCCCGATGGTCTTCGGGGCCGCGCTCTACACCGACCCGGCGCAAGATGGCGCGGATGCGGGCGATCAGCTCGCGCGTACCGAAGGGCTTGGGCAGATAGTCGTCGGCGCCCAGTTCCAGGCCGACGATCCGGTCCGTCTCGCTGCCCTTGGCGCTGATGAAGATGATGGGGACATCGCTCTTGCGACGGATCTGCCTGCAAAGATCGATGCCATTGGTGCCGGGCAGCATCACGTCCAAAACCACCAGGTCGACGGGACCGGCATCAAAGGCTACCCACATTTCCGGGCCCGACGAGGCAGGTCGCACCTGATAGCCATGTTCCTGAAGCGCCCGCGCGGTCAGGGTGCGCAGCGGCGGGTCGTCTTCGACGAGGATGATCGTGGGAGCGGTCATGCCGGGAAAGGCGCGAGGCGGTGTCGGCTCATGCGCCCGGAGATAAGGGGGGGCACCGGAACGGTCAACCGGACGTTGCCGGGGAAGCAGGCGGCAGGGAGTGCAGCAACAATTTGTCATGGAGGGGACATTTTCGCTCGTCAGCCGAGCAAGAAATGTCATGCCGGGCCAGGGCGAAACCGCCCGGCCCGGCTTGGTTCACGTCAGAATGCGGCCGAGAGGGAGAAGACCACCTGGCTGCGCGCGATGGACTTGCCGAAATTGTCGCCGTCCTGAACCATGAAGTTGGGGCGGATGTAATTTTCCTCGACGCGAGCGATGTCGGTATCGACATAGGCGACGCCCAGGGTCAGCGGCGTGCCGGGGACAGCGAAATCAGCGCCGACCAGCCAATCGAGATATTTTCCCGTCGGCGCGATCGAGGTGCCGTTCGGACCGAGGCCGGGATTGCCGTTCGACCAGCCCAGATGCGCCTTCAGCGTGAGCGGCGTGTTCGGCACTGCCCCGCTGATGTCGCCCCACACATAGAGATTGTCTTCCTTGTCGCCCGGATTGAAGATCGTGCAGGCCGCATCACTGCACCAGTTGCCCAGCGCCTGCTGCTTGGGCGCATAGGCTACACCCAACAGGCCTTTTACCGGTCCCAGTTGGCTCGATAGCTTCACATAGGGTTCGGCGAAGTCGGTCTTGTCAGCGCCCGAAGGGTACATGTACCAGGTAAGCCCGACGTCCAGCGTCGCGCCGCCCAGCGGGATGGCATAGCCCGCGAACAGGTCGAGCTCCATGTTGGCGCCCCCGAACTGACCCCAGCCGGCGAGGTTGGACGCCCAGGTGCCGACATAGGCCCCACTTTCATGGGTTGCAGTTATGCCGCCCTGGATGGCCATCCCCTTGTCGGTCTGCGACACGCCGCGAAAGCGATAGTCGGAAACCAGCGCCACGCTGCCGGACACGGTCACCGGACCTTTGGGTTCTTCCTGCGCCAAGGCCGGCACGCTCGACAGAAGAGCGAGGGCGGCACAGGCGATCTGATATTTCATGAACATTCCCCTTTTTGGTCAGAATGTTCCGTCCTGCGTCCGCTCATGGCCCTTCGATCTTGGCGCCTCGGGTGCCGGCGGATCGAGACAAGGCTAGGGCGCGCAGCCGTGGGGAGGAACGGCTATTTCCGCATCTGCGAAGGGACGCGCTCCGGCTGTGTCCCCGGCAGCACGGTTATTTGCCTGTGCCATTCTGGATGTGTCCATTCTGTTTCCCGATGGCGTCAGCAAATGAAAGAGCCGCCGCGCCCGGAAAAGACGCGGCGGCTCAGGTCGCCCGATGGGGTCGGGGATCAGGCGACGAGCTTGCGAACCAGCCCGGTAGCGCCGAACAGTTCGACGGGTGTTCCCGTGCCACGGCGGCGGTCGATCCATTCGCGCACCATTTCCGCGCAGGTGTGGTCGATATCGGAGAGCCGCTCGACATTCAGGATGACGGCCCGCTGGGCGGGCACGGCTTCCAGCCTGGCTGAGAGCTTGGGCAGCGTGAGGAAGGTAGCGGTGCCATGCAGCGCGACCTCGTGCGCGTCGTCGCGATGCTCCTCGTCCACGCCCAAACGCAGGCGCCGCGCATGGGGCAGCAGTTCGAGCAGCGACAGGCCGATGCCCACGAGCACGCCGGTCAGTAGATCGGTCGCCACCACCATGATGAGCGTCGCCGCCCAGACAACGGCCGGCAGAGGGCCATAGCGATGGAGCAGGTGCTTCACATGGTCGACGCTGACCAGCCGCACACCGGTAACGACCAGGACGCCAGCGAGCGCAGCCATGGGAATTTCCCGCAGCAGCCACGGCAGCAGGGCGACGAACCCCAGGATCCAGATGCCGTGCAGGATGGTGGACAGACGCGTCTTCGCTCCAGCCTGGACGTTGGCGGAACTGCGCACGATCACACCCGTCATCGGCAAGGCGCCCGCGACGCCGCAGAGCAGGTTGCCAATCCCCTGCGCGCTCAGTTCACGATTATAGTTAGTGCGCACGCCATCGTGCATGCGGTCGACCGCGGCGGCCGACAGCAGCGTTTCGGCGCTGGCGATAAAAGCGATCGCAATCGCCGTGGTGATGATGGCGGGGTTCATGAGCTGCTGGAGCAGCCCCTGATCGGGCAGCGTGACGGCCGCCACTATGGATTCGGGCACGACGACCCGCGCCACCGGCAGGCCCAAGGCAAAGGCAACCAGCGTCGCCAGCACCACGCCGACAAGCGCGCCCGGCAGCAGCTTGAGCGAAGCAGGGCGAAATTTCTCCCACCCGATCATTGAACCGATGGTGACAAGGCCGATCGCAAAAGCGGTCGCCGCGTCCTGATTGCTGAGGCCGAAGATCTGGCCCGGCATGGCGATCAGGTTGGCCAGGCCGCTGGACAAGGGCTTGTCGTCGAACAGCACATGGAACTGGCCGACCACGATCAGCACGCCGATGCCGGCCAGCATGCCGTGCACCACCGCCGGCGATATGGCGCGAAACCAGCCACCGACCCTGAGGATACCGGCGACGAGCTGGATCGCGCCCGCCAGGATGAGGATGGGCCCAAGAGCGGAGAGCCCCTGTTCGCGGACGATTTCGAACACGATGACCGCAAGCCCCGCCGCCGGACCGCTGACCTGAAGCGGCGATCCGGCGAGCAGGCCGACGACAAGGCCCCCGATGATGCCGGTGATGAGCCCCTTTTCCGGCGGCACGCCGGAAGCGACCGCAATGCCCATGCAAAGCGGCATAGCCACAAGGAACACAACGATGGACGCGGTGAAGTCGCGGCTGAACGTGCCGCCTGAAAGAGGCTTGTTCATCACTTACTCCGCCGCCTCGGCATAATCGGCGCCGGCCGCAAGGCGGCGGCCATGGGGAAGAGCGATCGGCATGGGCTGGCCTTCGCGCAGGGGAAGGAAGCGGCCCGTTTCGCCATCCAGGCCAAGCACCTGGCCTGCATGGATATCCACATACCAGCCGTGCAGCGCGATCTCGCCGCGTGCGATGCCGGACGCGACAGAGGGATGCGTACGAAGATGCGCGAGCTGTGCGACGACATTTTCCAGCGCCATGTTGCGCAACTTGTCGGCGTCGCTCAGATCGCCACGATAGTTTTCGCGGCAGACCTTCTGTGCCGCATGGCTGTGCCGCAGCCAGGCCGCGACATTGGGCATCGCGGCCAGGTCCGCGTCGGTGGACAGCGCCTTCATCGCGCCGCAGTCGCTATGGCCGCAGACGATGATGTCACGCACGCCCAGCACCATCACCGCATATTCGACGGTTGAGGTGACGCCGCCATTCTGGGTGGCGTGCGGCGGCACGATGTTTCCCGCGTTGCGGCAGACGAACAGATCGCCAGGCTGCGCCTGCATGATATGTTCCGGCACGATGCGGGAGTCGGCGCAGGATATCATCAGTGCCTTGGGGCTTTGACCGTCGCTGGCCAACTGATTGTAAAGCGCGCTTTCGTTCGGGAAGACTTTCGTCTCGAAGCTGAACACGCGACCGATAAGCTCGTTCATGGCTTCTCCATCCTTCTGGTTCGAACCGGTCAGAGGCAGACCGGGCTGATCCTCAAGAATAGGGAAGCGGCTTTGCTGCGGCGCAGCGGCTTTGTTAAATAATATGTCTCGAAAACTTTCCCGATCTGCGGCCTGCACCGAGGCTGATCAGCTCCGGTCGACGACGGCGCTCAGCATGTAGCCGGTGCCCCGCACCGTCACGATCGGCGCTGCATGGCCACCACGGCCAAGCTTGCGCCGCAAGCGGCTCACCAACACATCGACACTGCGATCGGATGAAGGCGCGTCGCGTACCCCGCCCAGTTCCATGAGGCGCTCACGCGAGAGAACGGCATGCGAATGATCCATCAGCACGGCGAGCAGCGAAAATTCCGCCACCGTAAGGTCAACAATGCGACCGCCCGGATCACGCACCTCACGCCGGCTGGAATCGACGGCCCAGCCATCGAACCGCGCCGTCGTCTGCCGCCTCAGGCCCAGCATGCGCTCGCTTCGCCCGCGACGCAGCACGGCGCGCAGCCGTGCGGCCAGTTCTCGGGGCGAGTAGGGTTTGGCCATATAGTCGTCGGCGCCGAGCTCCAGCCCGACCACCCGGTCGACCTCGCTGCTGTTCGCGCCGACCAGGATGATCGGCACCTCGCTCCGTTCGCGCACGTCGCGGCACAGGTCCAACCCATGCGGTCCGCGAAGCGCGGCATCGAGCACCATCGCCCGCACCGGCATGGACTCCATGGCGCGCCAGATGTCCGACGACGAGGCAGCGGGCAGGACCCGAAAGCCGTTCTGCTCCAGCCCCTCCCGAACCTGGTCGCGCAGGTCCTGCTGCTCCTCGACGACCAGGATCAGTGGTGGACTCATCCGCCCTTCACGGACACGGCGTGGATGCCATCCAGGTCATTCACCAACACGGCACGATCCTGCTGCGCCACGCTCGCGGCTTCCGCGGCGCGCGCCTGCGAATAGCGCGCTACTTCGGCGCCGATTTGACTGCGCGCCGCAGAGCATGGCCCCGCATAGCTGCCGGACAGGGGGGTGAAGCGGTGGATCGGCTTGGCTGCGACGGCAATGGGTTGACCCCGTGCGTCGACGGTGCGGTTGAGGACCAGTTCAGCCTGCCAGCGGCAGACCGGCATCGCGGGGCGGTTGCCGAAGCGCGGCTCGACCTGTCGGAGGTGGATGGTCGATTCAGTGCGATACTGGGCGCGATAGTCGCTGGACGCGTGGCTGATGTCGAGGCTGTGAACGGGCGTCGTTGAGGACAGCGCGGCGGAGGCCGCTGCGAGAATGTGAAACATGGGATCGTCTCCTTTGCGTGCGTGAGGCAGGCGCAGAAGATTTAGGCGGTCCGAATGTCTCTGAAATTTGCCGGATGTTACAAATTGTTGCCGGCGCTCACCGAAGCAGCCGGGATCCTCGCGGCCGGCGGCATGGCCGGGATGTGGGGCCGATCACTCACAACATGGTGAATCAGGGCGGCCAGCCAGGCCGCATCAGACCCCGCGCGGTGTCGAACCGGCTGAACGGAATCCGCATGAGCAACGGCAGCGCCGATGCTCTGGTCGCCGGCACTATATTCATCCAGCACTATCGAAACATGATCGATCAGGAAAGGGGCGCTTTCGCCGGCGGCACGGGCCAGCGTCTCCAGCCAATATTGATCGATCACGCTATCGGCCACCACACGATGTCCCTCTGCGGCCGCTATCAGCCGGTCAAGCACGGCGTCTACGGGAAGGCCTTCACGCAGAATCCGGGATAGGGTCAGACCGTGCAGGGCCTCCGCCTCAGCGGTCCAATCCCAGCCCAACCAGCTATCATGCGGGCGGATGAGCCAGCTACGCGTCCTGCCTGCAACCGAGACGCCGACTTCAATGGGGAAGGAGCGCCCATGCCGGGGCAGGCAAGACGCTTCGAAATCGATCGCCGCGATGGTCACCACATCCTCCATTGCTCGAGGCCGTATCGGCCCCCTTATCGGACAGCTGGCTGATTTTATGCGCTCCCATGCAACTGGACTGTTTCAGTGCGAAGTCAGCGATGTGACCGGCTGTTCGAAAGGCCTGAAACAGCGACGAAATGTGTGTCCTCGCAAAATATGCATGGGCAATCGCACGTCCATGCAACTCTGGAGACAGTTGCGACTTTAAACTCACGTCAACGGCCGTGCCGCATTGGTAACGGCACCGTTCAACATCGAGGGAACACCGCATGAAGATCGCGCAGATCGCCCCGCTGGCTGAAAGCGTGCCGCCGAAACTCTATGGCGGCACCGAACGGATCGTGTCCTATCTGACGGAAGCTTTGGTCGACCAAGGACATGACGTAACGCTGTTCGCCAGCGGGGATTCCGTGACCCGGGCCGAACTGGTCCCCGTGACGGAGATGGCGCTGCGGCTCAATCCTGATGTGCGGGACCCGATCCCCTATCACATTATGCTGCTGGAAGCCGTTCGTCAGCGCGCGGACGAATTTGACGCGCTGCATTTTCATATCGACCTGATCCACATGCCGCTCGTTCAGGATTTCGTGGGCCGGACCATCACCACGCTGCATGGACGGCTCGACCTGCCCGACCTGCCGGCTTTCTACCGCGCCTTTCCGAACCATAGTCTGGTGTCGATTTCCGATCATCAGCGCCTGCCGATGCCGCCGGTCAACTGGGCGGGGACCATCCACCACGGCCTGCCGGCAAACCTGCTGACGCCGCGCATAGCAGGCGATGAGGGATATCTCGCTTTCCTAGGCCGCATTTCTCCGGAAAAGCGCCCGGATCGGGCGATCCGGATCGCCGCGCGATCGGGCAAGCCGCTCAAGATTGCGGCCAAGATCGACAATGTGGATCGCGACTATTGGGAGAGCGAGATCGCGCCGCTCATCAGCATGCACCCCAACATCGATTACATCGGGGAGATCAACGAGGCGCAGAAGGCGGACTTCCTGGGCGGAGCAAACGCGCTCCTCTTCCCCATCGACTGGCCTGAGCCCTTCGGCCTCGTCATGATCGAGGCCATGGCCTGCGCCACCCCGGTCATTGCCTTCAACTGCGGGTCGGTTCCCGAAGTCATCGACCATGGCGTCTCCGGCTTCATCGTGGACAGCGAGGATCAGGCAGTGGAAGCCGTGGGCCGATTGGGCGAGCTTGACCGCGGCCGGGTGCGTGCCGCCTTTGACGCACGCTTCACAGCAGGCCGGATGGCGGCCGACTATGTCGCACTCTATCACGCACTTCCTGGTGCGCGCACGCAGGCTGCGCGGCTGCGCCGCCTGCGCGGCGGCGATCCGGAGCTTCATCTCCAGGCCGTCGGATAGAATGTGAGGAGAGTCATATGACGGCAAGCCAGGTGCAGCCGGAAGCCCCGACTCCGGAGCCGGCGCAAATCCTGTCGCAGCAACAGACCCAGTTCTTCATCCCCGCCACCGCGTCCCTGCATGAACGCAGGCCGCGTACGCTCAAGCATGGCGACAGCTTTGCCGTATTCGACCATAGCGGCGACGCCATCGCCGGCCCCGGAAGCCCCGAGGGCCTGTATCACCGCGACACTCGTCATCTGTCGCACCTTTACCTCACGATAAACGGCTTGCGGCCAATACTGTTGAGTTCGGCGTTGCGTGATGACAACGCGATGCTGACTTGCGACCTTACGAATCCCGATTTCACGGGAGAAAATGGTCGCATGACGGTGGAACATGATCTCATCCACCTGCGTCGAACACGCTTCCTTTGGAAAGATGCTATTTACGAGCGGATCACCATCCGGAATTTCGATACGCAAGCGCATATAATATCTCTCGGCATCAGCTTTGCGGCCGATTTCGCCGATCTGTTCGAGATCCGGGGAATGACCCGGTTGCGCAAGGGAACCATGCAGGATCCGGTGATCGGCCCCGCTGATGTGCTGCTGAGTTACGAGGGGCGGGACAACAAGATTCGCGAGACTCATCTGTGCTTCGAGCCGGCGCCCAACGAACTGGCCGACAGGCACGCCCGGTTCGAGGTGGCAGTCCCGCCCGGCGAGCGTCGGACGCTATATATGTGCGTGGCGTGCGAGCGCACGCCATTGTCCCGCGAACCCTTCAGTCGTCAATTCCTCAAGGCGCTGCGCGAAGCCATGCAGTCGCTGAAGCAGGCGCGCGCGCGCGCGGCCAGCGTGCGATCATCCAACCAATTGTTCAATGAGGTCGCCCGTCGTTCCGTGGCCGACATCACCATGTTGTCGACCGACACGGAATATGGACCCTACCCCTATGCCGGCATCCCCTGGTTCAGCACGGTGTTCGGTCGGGACGCGATCATCACCGCGCTGGAGACCCTTTGGCTTGACCCCGCAATCAGTCGGGGCGTGCTGGGCTATCTGGCGGCGCATCAGGCCACGACCTTCGACGCCGCCGCCGATGCGGAACCAGGCAAGATCCTGCATGAGGTGCGCCATGGCGAGATGGCGGAACTGGGCGAGGTGCCATTCCGCCATTATTACGGCAGCATCGATTCGACGCCCTTGTTCGTTATGCTGGTGGGCGCATATCTCGATCGCACCGGCGACGCCGCCTTCATCGCATCGCTACTGCCGCACATAGAGGCCGCGCTTGCCTGGATCGACGATCATGGCGATCGCGACAAGGATGGCTTTGTCGAATATGGCCGGCTGACCGACCAGGGCCTGGTCAATCAGGGATGGAAGGACAGCCACGATTCGGTGTTCCATGCCGACGGCACCATAGCGCGCGGCCCGATCGCGCTCGCTGAGGTGCAGGCCTATGTTTATGGTGCCTGGCGGGCGGCAGAGACGCTTTATCGCGCGCTCGGCAATGCGGAGCGGAGCACGGACTATCGGCTCCGCGCCGATGCATTCCGCGACAAGTTCGACGCCGCTTTCTTCGACGCGGAGCTGGGCACCTATGTGCTGGCGCTCGACGGGGAAAAGCGGCCTTGCCGAGTGCGATCATCGAATGCGGGCCACGTCCTGTTTACCGGTCTCGCCCGCGAAGAACGCGCCGAAGCGGTGGTCCGCACCTTGATGGCGCCCGCATCCTTCTCCGGCTGGGGCATACGAACAATCGCGTCGACCGAAGCGCGCTACAATCCGATGAGCTATCATAACGGATCCATCTGGCCGCATGACAATGCGTTGATCGCGGCAGGCTTTTCCCGCTACGGCTATCGCCGCGAAGCGGCACAGATTTTCGAAGGGCTGTTCGCCGCAGCCACCTATGTCGACCTGATGCGCCTGCCGGAACTGTTCTGCGGCTTTCCGCGCCGGCGGGCGCAGGGGCCCACTTTTTATCCGGTGGCATGCAGCCCCCAAGCCTGGTCGGCCGCCGCGCCGCTGTCCCTGATTCAAGCAACGCTGGGACTGAAATTCGACGTGGCAGGCGCCGAGATTTCCTTTTTTGAACCCACTCTTCCCAGCTTCCTTGATGAATTGCAGCTGCATCGGCTGGCGATTGGCGACGCATCTGTCGATATCGCCTTTGATCGGATGGACCAGAGGGTCGTCGTCAAGCTGCTCGGTCGCACCGGCAATGCAAGCGTCGTCACGATTGCGTAAAGGATATGGGCATTACTCACCGATCCGATGGTCGGCACGCGCTTCCGGGCGCTGCATTTTCCTGGATCAGAAGGAATGCGGAAGTGTGGCGGCAAAAAAGCGTCAACAACCCTGTTCGATCCCGCTGCCATTCACCCAGCGCCGCACTTCGCCGGTAATGTCTATCAGACCTTGACCATGCGTCTCGACAGTGATGGCTGCGATCTGCTGCCACATATTGACGCTTGCTTTTCTTTTGCAACAAACCGGCGACGATCTTCCTAGCCGAGTATCTTGCCGGACGACGATTCCCATCCCATAGCATGTCCATGGACGATGCAATCATGAACACGGTTCTGCCGGTGATCGAGCGAATTCCGGAATGGATCCGCCACGATCTCGCGGCCAAGGACACGGCCATCCGCAGCCGGGCGGAGGAAACGCTCGCCGCCATGATCGCGAGTGCGCTCAAGGACCGGGACGAGTCGGCCTAGCGGCTTTTGCGATCGCGCCTCGACGGGCAGGTGGAAAGAGTGCTGCCAATCTCCGTATAATGCGCATCGGAAGAGCGCGGCTGGGAACTGATCTCCCGGCGCCCGATTGAATGACGGTTGCGACTTGGCACAATCAGGAGCTTGCCCTTTGGACGCCTGCTCGATCGGCCTGTCATGACGGCGCGCCCCGCAACCGCGCTTCCAGCCCATGGCCGGCTGGATGAGGGGGTGTGAGCGAAGAAAAACGCAACCCGCCTTCGCGCCAATGTCGTCATGTCCGCACCATTCATACCGCGCCCGACGCCGTGTTCGTCGCGATCAGCGCGGACTTCGTCGACGACATCCTGATGGGGCGCGCAGAGACGATCATCGAAGAGATCGAATGTGACCTCAAGCGCGCGATCCCGCAATTGACGTCGATCTACATCCGCCCCGAAAAACGGCAGGATGCGGTTACAATCGATGCTCTGGATAGTAGGTTCGCGGGCAGTCGCCGGCTTTGACAGCGCGCTTGCGCAGACGCATGGAGGGGCATGCAGATCCCCCATTTCAATTCTGACCTGTTCCTTCGCGATTATTGGCAAAAGCGCCCGTTGCTGATCCGCAATCCATGGGCTGACTGGCGCAATCCTCTCGAACCCGATGAACTCGCAGGGCTGGCCTGCGAAGAGGGCGTGGAATCCCGCCTCATCACCCGGGATGCACATCATCTGGCGGTGGAAAGCGGACCGATCGACCCCGACAGGTTCAGCAAGCTGACGAGCGGCCCGTGGACGCTGTTGGTGCAGGCGGTCGATCATCATTCTCCCGGGGTGGCGGCGCTCATCGGTCCCTTCCGCTTCGTACCCGACTGGCGCATCGACGACGTGATGGTCAGCTATGCGAGCGACGGCGGCGGCGTTGGGCCGCATTTCGATCAGTATGACGTATTTCTCGTTCAGGGCCTGGGCAAGCGGCGATGGCGCGTGGGGCCGCGATGCGATGCCGCGACGCCGTTGTTGCCACACGAGGATCTGCGTCTGATCGCCGACTTCGAGCCCACGGGTGAATGGGTCCTCGAACCCGGCGACATGCTCTATGTGCCGCCTGGCTTCGCGCATGATGGCGTGGCGGTCGGCGACGATTGCATGACCTATTCGATCGGCTTTCGCGCGCCATCGCGAGCTGAACTGGTCGAACATTGGAGCGAGCATCAGGCGAACGGCATGGCCGAAGATGATCGCTATGCGGACCCAGACCTCAGTGCGCAGGGCAATCCCGGCGAGATTGCCGCGCCAGCGCTCGACCGCCTGCACGCCATGGTGATGGAGACTCTGGCCGACCGCGACGCCTTCGCGCGCTGGTTCGGAAGCTATAACAGCCTGCCCAAATATGCCGAAACCGACTGGCGGCCGGAACGGCCGATCGGGAGGGAAACGCTGTGCAGCCATCTTGCCCAAGGCATGCCGCTGGTGCGCAATCCTGCCAGCCGCTTCGCGTTCATCCGTCGGACCGAGGAGGCCATCCTGCTGTTCGTTGACGGCGAGTGCTTCGATTGCGATGGCGATACGGCGTTGGCGGCCGAGCGGCTGTGCGCCGAAAGAAGCCCGGCACTATCCGCGGCGCAGGCCGCCTCGCCCCAAACGCAAGCCCTTATCGAAGCGCTGATCGATCAAGGCAGCCTTGCGTTCGACAGCGAAGAAGATGCCTGATGACGCTCATCCTGTTCAACAAGCCTTATGGCGTGCTCTGCCAGTTCAGCGATGAACGCACCGGGCCGCACCGCCCCACATTGGCAGCGTTCCTCGACAGGCCCGGCGTCTACCCTGCCGGGCGGCTGGACCTGGATAGCGAAGGCTTGTTGTTGCTGACCGATGATGGCCGGCTGCAGGCACGCATTGCCAACCCGCGTTTCAAGATGCCGAAAACCTATCTGACGCAAGTGGAAGGCGAGGCGGACGAGGCCGCTCTTGCGGCACTGCGGCGCGGGGTGACATTGAAGGACGGTCCGACCCTGCCGGCCGAAGTCGAGCGCATCGAGCCTCCGTCGCTATGGCCGCGCGACCCGCCGGTGCGGTTCCGCAAGAGCGTGCCGGATTGCTGGCTGCGGTTGACTATCCGCGAGGGACGCAACCGCCAGGTGCGGCGCATGACAGCAGCGGTGGGCCACCCGACGCTGCGCCTCATTCGGTGGCGGATCGGCGACTGGTCGCTCGACGGCATCGCACAGGGGCAGTGGCGCGAAGTGGATCGATAAGGCGTCGCCAGAAAAAACCGGCCTCGTTCAGGAGGTACGGGCGTCCTGCTCCGCTAGCCTCCGCCCCGTCACCAGCGTCTGAATGATGAACAGGATGATGAGGATGGCGCCAACTCCGCCGACGAAAATATCGAATCCGGACCACCGACCGAACATCCCTGGCCCGAAACCCAAGATCATCATCATGACGGTCAGCGCGATTAGCACCAGCCGCAGCTCGGTCGGCCCCGCCGCCAGATAGGACAATTTGAATTCGCCCAGCACGCGGGCGGACAGATAGGCATGGATCGACAGCAGCAGATAGCCCGCCAGCGCGATCATGGCGACATCCATGGTCACGAAAGGACTGAGCCCCATGCCGGCCAATATCAGCAGGACGACGAGGCCATCGCAGCTATGGTCGATGAAATAGCCATAGGAGGGCCGCTCTATGCGACGATATCGCGCGAGGCTGCCATCCATGGAGTCGCCGAACCATTGGACGGCATAGCCGGCGATTGCGAGCAGCAGCCATTCCGGTCCCCAGAAGCTGGCAGCATAACCTGCAAAGGTCATGAAGGCGCCGATCACCCCCAGTAATGTCAGCAGATCCGGCGTGACCCAAGCTGGCATAAGGCTGCATAACCGGGTGAGCAGCTTTCGTTCTGCCGCGGCGAGAAGATTCTGCTGGATTCTGTCGAGCTTGGCCGGGCTGCTGTGTAATGAATCTGTCATGTCCCCTATTGGGGGAACAAGCCGCCGGGCGCAACGCAATCCGGGCGCGAGCAGCCTCAGCCCGATGTCTTCACATCCTGCTGAAGCGCCATCGATCGGCTTCGCTTTCGTCGGCGTCGAAATGGTAGCCGTCGCTGTCGAAGCCGCGCATGGTTTCCACGTCAGTGACATGATGCTCGCACAGCCATCGGGCCATCATGCCGCGCGCGCGCTTGGCGGTGAAGCTGACGAAGCGCGGACCGTCGGGGCCCTGTTCGCGAAAATCTACATCGATCACGCGGACGCCCTTCAGCCTGTCCTTGACCGCCGCGAAATATTCCTGGCTCGCAAGGTTGAGCACGACCCCTGATCCTTCCGCCTCGAGCTGATCGAGCAGCAACCGCGCGATGCGGTCGCCCCACCAGTCTGTCAGGCTCTTGCGGCGGGGCGCCCAACGCGTCCCCATCTCAAGCCGATAGGGCCGGATGGCATCAAGCGGTCGCAGCAAACCATAGAGACCCGAGAGGATGCGGACATGATCCTGCGCGAAGGCAATGCCCGCCTCATCCAGCGTATCGGCTTCAAAACCTGTGTAAACGTCACCGGCAAAGGCGAACAAGGCGGGCCGCTCCGGCAGGTCTGGGAAGTCACGGAAACGGTCCGCGTTCAGCTTGGCCAGCCGAGGGGAAATGTGCATGAGCTCGGACAGGCGCTTCTGTGTCAAATTTGACGCCGATCGGGCCAGGCTGCACGCCTCATCCGAGAAATGTGGAACGGAAGGGTCGAGCGGCGGCAGTGCGCTGTCGAAGTCGAGAGTCTTGGCGGGTGAAAGAAGGACGATCATCGCGGCGGCGGTAGCGCTCGCGCGTGCAGGCGTCAAACGAGGGTGCGGAGCGCCTAGGTTCTTTGGCCGCAGGCGCGATCTTGCAAAATCAGCAGACCACCGCCATTTCCGCGCGGTTCCAAAGTTCCAAGGGGTAAGCATCCATGACGATCGATACTGTAGCGGCGGCGGAAACCCATGCCTTTGAGGCCGATGTTTCGAAGCTGCTGCACATGATGGTCCATTCGGTCTATTCCGACCGGGACGTTTTCCTGCGCGAGTTGATTTCCAACGCAGCCGACGCGTGCGAGAAGCTGCGCTATGAGGGCATAGCCACACCATCCCTGCTGGGGGACGATCCGCAGCCGCGCATCAGCATCACCCTCGACCCGGACCAAGGCCGGCTCACGATCGAGGACAATGGCATCGGCATGACCGCCGCGGACATGAGCGACACGCTGGGAACGATCGCGCGATCGGGCACGAAGGCGTTCATGAACAGGATCGCGAGCGGTGAAGGCAAGGAAGGGTCGCAACTGATCGGGCAGTTCGGCGTCGGCTTCTATTCCGCCTTCATGGTGGCAAAGGAGGTGGAAGTCTTTTCCCGCCGGGCAGGTAGCGACGAGGCGGCCCGCTGGAACTCGGACGGGCTTGGCGCCTATACGGTGGGCCCGGTCGACCCGTCGCAGGCCCCGGTCCGTGGCACGCGGGTCGTTCTGCATCTGTTGGACGATGCCAAATCCTATACCGAACGCTTCACCGTTGAGCGGATCGTCAAGGCGTAATCCGGCCATGTCCCGGTGCCGATCACCCTGTTCGAGAAGCCCGATGCGGAGAGCGCGCTGATCGCCGATGGCGCGGCGCTGTGGCTCAAGCCCCGGTCGGAAATCAGCGAGGAGGATTATGCCGATTTCTATCGCAGCGTCGCAGGTCAGTATGACAAGCCCGAGCGCACGATCCATTATCGCGCCGAAGGCCGGTATGAATATTCCGTCCTGACCTTCATCCCCGAAACCAAGCCGTTTGACCTGTTCGATCCCGACCGCAAGGGGCGAATCAAGCTCTATGTACGCCGCGTCTTCATCACCGATGAAACGCCCATCCTGCCGCGCTATCTGCGCTTCGTGCGGGGTCTGGTCGACTCGGCGGACCTGCCGCTCAACATGTCGCGCGAGATGATCCAGGACAGCCCGGTCCTCGCTGCCATCCAGAAGGGCGTGACCGGGCGGCTCCTGACCGAATTGCAGAAGACAGCGGCGAACGACGCCGAAGCCTATCAACGGATCTGGGAGAATTTCGGCGCGGTCCTGAAGGAGGGCCTGTATGAGGATTTTGAGCGGCGCGAAATCCTGCTCGGCCTCGCGCGGTTCAGGAGCACCGCCGACCTGGACGGCCGGCGATCGCTCAATGACTATATCGCGGGCTTCAAGGACAATCAAACCGCGATCTATTACGCGACCGGCAGCGACATCGACCGGCTCTCAAGCTCGCCACAGCTGGAAGGTTTCCGCGCGCGAGGGATCGAGGTACTGCTGCTGACTGACCAGGTCGACAGTTTCTGGACAACGGTCGGCATGGACTTCGAAGGCAAGCCCTTCCGCTCGGTGACGCAGGGCGCGGCCGACCTTGGTCTTATCCCACTGGTGGAGGGCGCTGAAAGACCGGAAGCGGCGAATGCGGACGCAATCGAGCGCTTCCTCGCCTTCGCCAAGGGCGCGTTGGCGGACGCTGTTTCAGACGTGCGCGCGTCCGAACGGCTCACCAGCAGCGCCGTCTGCGTGGTCGCATCCGACAGCGGCATGGACCGACAGCTGGAAAAGCTGCTCGCCAGTGCCGGTCAGTTGCCGCAAACCGCCCTCCCCGTGCTGGAGATCAATCCGGGCCATGCGCTCATCCGAAAATTGGCGGATACCGACGACAGCAACCCCCTGAAGGCCGATCTCGCGCACCTGCTGCTCGACCAGGCGCGCATCGCCGACGGGGAGCAGCCCGCCGATGCGCGGGCCTTTGCCGAACGACTGGACCGGCTGATGAGCCGCGCGGTCGAATAGGCGATGCCGGACGCGCCGCCCTATCGACAGGTGGGAATTGTCGGCACGGGCCGGGTCGCACGCGCGATGGGGCTAGCCCTTGCCGACCGTTCCGCGGGACCGCTGCTGCTATGGGGCCGGCACCCCGCGCATTGTTCCGCCGCGATCAAGGCCATCGGTCAAGGGCGTTGCGCGCCATCTTTGGCCGACATCGCCACGACCTGCGATCTGCTGGTCTTCGCCATTGCCGACGATGCGATGGATCAGAGGGTCGAGGAAATGGCAGCCGTTGACAGGGCCGATGCGCCGCTCGTCTTTCACGTCAGCGGACGCAGTGGCGCCAGCACATTGGCGCCGCTGCGCGCCAAGGGATGGCTGACGGCGGCGATCCATCCGGCGATGACCTTCACCGGCGATCCGGAAGAAGAGATCGGGCGCATGATCGGCGCGCGCTTCGCGGTAACAGGGTCCAACGACCAGGCGAGAGCGGCCGCTCTCGCCGTCGTCAGGCGCCTGGGCGGCGCGCCCATGGAGATCGTGGAGGAGCATCGCCCGCTTTACCACGCCGCCCTTTGCCATGGCGCCAATCACCTCGTCACGCTGATCGCGGGTTCGTTCGAGGCGCTTTCTGCGGCGGGCGTGGACGACCCGGCGGCTTTGCTGGGGCCGCTGGTCCGTGCGGCGTTGGAAAACAGCCTCGCAGACGGCCTGGCAGGCTTGTCGGGTCCCCTGCTTCGCGGCGATCGAGAGACGATCATTCGCCACCTCGCCGCCCTCCGACAACTTTGCCCCGCCCTACTCCCGCCTTATCGGGCGATGGCGATCGCTACTCTGGATGCACTGGAGCGCAGGGGCGGAACGGCTTCGCTATCGACATGCCGATCGGCCCTTGAGGAGGATTGTTAACAACGCCCCCTCATCGATAGCTTACTGGGCGGGTAGGTAGCGAGCTTTTGGCGCTCGCCCCGTCGGACGCGCCCGCATCTTCTGTGCTTCCCCTACCGCGCCTTCGCTGCCTCGGCCGCCGCCAGCACTCTCAACACATTGCCCGACCAGATTTTCTGGATATCGACCTCACTGTAGCCAGCCTGCAACAAGGCAGCGGTGATCCGGGGCAAATCGCGCACGTCTTCCAGGCCAGCCACGCCACCGCCCCCGTCCCAGTCAAGGCCGATGCCGACATGGTCCGGCCCCACCACTTTGAGAGCATGAAGCATGTGCGCCATGAAATCGTCGAATGTCGCCCTGTCTGTCTCCGGAAAGCGACGGTCGATTTCCTGCCGCTGGGCGAGCAGTTCGGCGCGCTTTTCGGGTGAAAGCTTTGCATCCTCGCGCATTTGCGCGAACAGGGTGGCCAAAGCCTTCTGGCGTTCCGGGTTTGGCTTGATCTCGCGCAGATAGGCTCCGTAGGCGTTCATCTGGATGACGCCGCCCTTGGCGGCGAGCGCCCTTAGGTGATCATCGTCAATATTCCGTGGATGATCGTAGACGGCCTTGCAACCGGAATGCGTGAGCAGCACGGGTGTCGTTGACATCGCGAGCAAATCATCGAGCACCTGATCGCTGCTGTGCGACGCGTCCGGCACGATTCCGAGCCGATTCATCTCCTTGAGCAATTCCTTGCCTAAAGGACTGAGCCCTCCATATCGCGGCTTCTTCGATGGGTCGGTCGAACTGTCGGCGAACTGGTTATGCGCGAAATGGGCAAAGCCGACGACCCTAACGCCCATGTCGTAAAAAGTCTTGAGCAGAGACACGTCCTCGCCCAGGGGATAGGCATTCTCCATCGACATGTAGACGATGCGCTTGCCCGCTTTCGCGATCGTCGCGGCATCCTTCGCCTCAAGCGCGAGCTGGAAGTCGGCGGGATGGGCCGCCACCATCTCCCGGATCGAAAGGCCGCGCAGGATGGCAAAGTCTCGCGCCTTCTGGAAACCCTCCACGGTCAGCGGGCCCTGGGGCGTGTAAATGGCCCAGAAGCCGCCATCGAGCCCGCCCTTCTTCATCCTTGGCAGGTCCACCTGGGTATAGTCGGTGTGAACGTCATGACCTTCCTCGATCGACCAGCCGGGCAAGTCCAGCGAGGCAGGGGTATCGAGGTGGGTGTCGAGCGTGACAAGCCGCTCATGCAGACGCGCGGCTGCCCTGGACACGTCCTGTCCTTGCCCCTGCGCCGCCCAAGAGATCATCAGCGCGAGCGCCGCCCCCTTGCAGAGTCCTGGCCGCATCAGATTTCGCCGGACAGGGTGAACTGGAAGGTACGCGGTGAGAGCGGACGAAACACGCCGTCGCCGGTAACCGAAGAGGAGATGAAGGAAAGCGTGTCCTTGTCGAAGATATTGTCCACGTTGATCCGCGCCTTGATGCTCTTGACCGGGCCGAAGCTGAAGCCATCGCCGATGTCGGCGTAGGCACTGAAGACCGTGTAGCCCGGCACGCTCGATCCCGGGGCGTTGTTGAAGGTCGACCAGCGGCGGCTCGTATATTTGCCCGATATGTTCGCGACCAGCCAGCTGGCCGGTTCGACCGTCACGCCGCCGCCCACGATCCATTTGGCGCTATCGGGCAGGAACTTGCCGGCGATCGGGATGATGGTCGAGGCGATGATATCGTCCTTGAACTTTGCATTATTGTAAGTGACGTTGATATTGCCATAGGCAAGCCCGCCCAGGAAGGCCGGCTTGTAGGTTCCCGCAAACTCCACGCCGTAAGCGCGCACACGTCCGACATTCTGATAGAATGTCTCGGTAGAATTACCACCGCCCGGGACGAAGGTTGTGATCGACTGAATGCGGTTGGCGAACCGGGTATAATAGGCCGCAAGAGAGGCGTAGAGCTGGCCCTGGTTGGTGCGGATTCCCAGTTCCATATTCTTCGATCGCTCGGGTGCGGGCTGAGGCACCAGCGCGGGACTACCCGGACGCGTCACGGAATAGATGTCGTCCATGCCCTTGGGCAGCGCCATATTTTCGGCATAGGATGCAAAGACCTGTGTTCGCCCATCGAGCTTGTAGAGCAGACCGGCCATCGGCAGGAACATGTCCTTGTAATGGGCGGTGTTGGCCTGCGGACCCCAGCCGGGTACACCGACGCCGCCCACAACCCGGTAATAGTCGTCAAAGTCCCGATAGCCGCGCTGAACATAGTCCATCACCAGGCCCTTGAAGCCCAGATCAAGGACCAGCCGATCGTCCGCCAGCTTGATCGTATCCTTGAGGAATATCTGGAGCGTGTCGCGCTTGGATCGGTAATCCCGTCGCAGATAGACTGGCGCATTCAAATTGGGCGTCCCGTCAGGCGCGCCATCCGTGGTGTTGTAGCGGGCCTGGGTCCGGTGATATTTGTCGGTCTCCGCCCAGATCCCCGCCTCGATGGCGTTGCTGCCAACCTCCCAGTGCAGCTTGCTCGTAATTCCGTAGCGATCGCCGCCAACGCCAGACCGGCCATATTGGACGCCCAGTGGGGCTACAACCGGAAGGCCCGCCGCTGCCTGCGGCGTGTAGCGGCTCAGCGAGTTGGAATAGCTGTCCGGAGACACCCCATAGCCATCCTTGTTTTCCCAATAGAGCGTTGATTCCGCCCAGACGCCGTCAGCGATGCCGGCGTGGACAGTGGCGCCATACAGCCTGTCCTTCCGCACGTTGATGGCGAGATTATAAACTGCGGTATAGGCCGCATAGGAATAATAGATGCCGGGCGCGGTCGGGGCGAAGCCGGGCGTCGTGTTCGGCACATTTTCGATATAGGCGAAGTCCCGCCCGCACTGACCGAGCGCGTTCTGGACCGAACAGGCATATTGCCCGCGCGTGATCGTCGGCGAATCATAATCGAAAAAGTCATTCGACACGAACTTGAGCCGAGCCCAGCTGTCACCGCCGAGGTCCGCCTGGACCTGGGCCTCCCAATGTTCGCGGTCGACCGAGCCGGGACCGCGCCACAAGTCGGTATTCAACTTGGTCCGGCTGACATAGGCCTTGAATGGTCCGACACGCCCCGTGCTTGCCCGGATGAACGTGCGCTTCATATTGAAGTCGCCAAAACTCTGCGAGACGAACAGGCCCATGTCCTCCTGGGGCGCGATGCTGTTATACCGCACTACGGGGCCTAGCGTCGAATAGCTGGGCAGGCTGACATCGCCTGCGCCCACCGAGGCCTCGACCACGCCCAGATTTTCATTGTCGACATAGCGGAAGACCGGGCTACCGCCAAAGGCATCGCTGCGGCCGGTCGGGATTCCATCGACCACGAACCCGATCTGGTCGAGATTGAAAGCGCGTGTCTGGACGCTGTTGCCGAACTCGTAGAGGCCTAGCGCGCCATCCGTCTGCACGTTGAAACCGGGCAATTGCTCCAGCATCTTGAGGCCCGAAATGCCTGACGGCGCGGACAGGAGCGCTTCCCGCGTCACCGCCACGACGTTGCTGATCTTGTCCTCGCCGATCGCTTCGGAAGATTGAGAGATGCGGCGGCCCGTGACGGTGATGGTGTCGGTTCCTTCATCAGCCGGCGCTTGGCTCCACGCGGCATAAGGCATAAGCGCGCCCGCGCAGCAGGCAAGCAGCGAGGCGCCACGACGGAGGCGAGGAATCCTGTGCATCAAATAGCTCCCTTGTCGCCCCTTGGGGCCATTGGCGCCATTCAGATCGGGCCTGTTCCGCGAACAGACCCCTCCCCTCCCATCGGCGGAGCCAGCAGTGGCCACTTCACTGGCGAAATTGTTATCGGTTGCCAGACGAAACGAAGTTTTCGGGAAAGTCCGCTATGCTCTTCATCCAGAGATATGATTCCCCAGATGCTGATCGTGTAATTCATACGCAGCTGTCAGATGGAGCGCGGCAAAGGATTGGCAATCAGGGCAAAGTTGCTCCCAGGGTTTGCGGGATCGGGTGCTGGGCGCCGTTGATGGCGGCATGGCGGTTCGACAGGCAGCGAGTAGCTGGGGGTCTACAAGGCGCTGATCCGGCGCGGGGTGCGGTGACAGCGGGAACAATCCGGGCCCGTCTCCAACAGTCTCGCAAGCTCTCACTGGAGCAGGAGGCAGCGTTGGACAGGCATGTCCGGTCTCTCATCCCGGCATCAAACTGGCACAGGCGCAAGACTGCTCCTGGCCGAACATGGTGGTTCGCTCAGCACCGGCGAGATGTGAAATCCAGCGCGGCGGCTCAGACTGTCGTTCAGGAAAGAACCTGTGTGCAGCCGGACAGAACCGATCGGAGGTGACGGCGAGGCGAAACCTGTGAAAGGCAGCCCAGCACTTGATTGATCCGAAGAGCCTCATGTTCCTGGAAGAGGCGGGCGTGAACACCAAGATGGCCCGCCTCTATCGATGGTTACCTGTCGGAGAACGCTGCCTTGACAGCGTGCCTTTCGTCTTATGCCAAGTCTAAGCAGAGAATTTATACACCCGGTCGCACGAAATATTCGCGGGCACATAAATCCCTGGCTTCAGCGGCTACGTGTCGACCGCGGCCGCCCAGCCTACAGCTGTAAAGGGAACTGTGATGCGGATCGATCGACGCGCTAGAAAGCGCACTCCTCCTTCAACCAGGATACCACCAGCCTGGCCAGCGCCACCCGCGCGGTCAAGTAATAGTCATTGGCCTCGAAGATCACCTGGGAGAAATGCTTCGCATTGGCTTTCTGCATCGCATCCACGAGCGGCTTGTGCAGCGTGTCGATATAATCGCGGCTTGAGTGGCCCACTAGCAGCACATTCTTGTCGGCAAGCTTTGTCGCGGCCTTGACCATGTCGAAACGAGCATAATCAGCCGGAGTCAACGCATTGAGTTCTTTTTCGAGATCGATGCGGCCGCCCAGCGATGCTTTGAGGTCGCTGAAGAATTTCACGCTTTCAGGCGACAGCGGCTTTGACACGAGCTTGTTTGGACTGACGGTAATCGCGGTTTTGAGAGCCGGATTTTCGGACGTGGCGATCCAGCCCATCATGCCGCCCCCGCCGCTTTTGCCCAGAACGGCGATATGATCCAGGTCGATCTGGAACGTCCGGTCGGGGCCGGTGCCGGGCGGGACGACGTGCTGCCCGCCATTTTCTCCAAGGAACGCAACCGCCGAATGCAGGTCTTCGAGCGCCGACGTGAACGAATATACTTCTTTGTCATCCCACATTCCGCGCGGGTTGAAGCGCATCACGTGGATGCCAGCCCCGACCAGCGCGGGAACAAGGCTGTCGAGGCAGTCGCCACCATAGCGCTGGGGCGAAAGGATAACGCAGCCCTTGGCCCCCGGACCATCGGCCAGCCACATGAACGACTGGATCGTCTTGCCCTTGCTCTTGAAAATATGGGGAAAATGCATGGAAGGATAATCCGGGTCGAAATACACCGAATCCGTCGTCGCATAATCCGTGCCCAGCATGGCAGGCCGGTAAGGCTTTCCGATCATGTCGCCGGTAGCGGCCTGGCTTGCGCCTGCCCCGGCGAGGGAAGCGACGAGGGCCGCGAACCCGCCCGCCGCGGTTCGGCGGGATATGCTCGGCAGTTCTCCCAGATGCACGGCTTGATCGTTGGTCGGGTCATTTTTCATTGTGTCGATCCTGAATTGATTGGGACGATTGGGGGCAAACCTTCACTGACCGCCGAAACGACGCGTGACCTGGAGCGCTATCTGCCGGCCCCTGTTGATGAACGCGTAGCGGTCTGCATCGAAGGTCGGGCCGTTGGTGCCCGATGGACCCCCGGTAAAGAGCACCGAATTCGAAATCTGGTAGACATATTCGTTGGTGAGATTACGGCCGCGAAGGGCGAACTCCCAGCGATCATCGGCACTGGTCAGGCGGATGTTCGCGTCCAGCATCCAGAAACCGTCAAGCTTGCTGCTCGGCGCCAGATTGGATTCAGTGTAATAGCTGCTGCTATAACTCCCGTCGGCGGAGAGGCCGATCCGCCAGTTCTCGCTGATGTTGCGTTCGAAGTTCACACCGACGTTGCCTGACAATCTGGGCGCGTTGGCGAAGGGGCGGCCCTTCAGGTCCTGAAGCGTGAAAACACCGTCGGGCCTTAACCCACCATTGCATCCTGCAGAAATTGTCTGCCCCGGATAGCAACTCGCCGTATAGATATCATAGTCCGCTTTATTGTAGCCCAGCGCGCCGCGGAGAGTCAGCCCTTCTATTCCGGTTTGCCAGTTGATGTCCGCTTCGATCCCCTTGACCGTACCCTTACCGGCATTGTCGATCGCGAATTGGAGACCCTGCACAAATGTGACCTGAAGGCCGGTGGTGACGTATTTGTAAGCGCTTATGTTCGCGCGCACACTGTCGTTGAAAAGAAGCGCCTTTACGCCAACTTCGCCACCTTTAGTGATCTGCTGATCGTAGATCCGACCGCCTGGGGTCAAGCCTCCACTGAGAAAGCCACGCTTGTAGCTGCCGAACACCGTCAGTTTGTTGGAGGGGCGCCATGCGGCCGTCAATTCCGGTGAAAAGTTCTTCCAATCCTGGTTGGGGCTGATGGGCGGAGTGCCGCCGACAATACTTTTGATGAAAGCCGTCTTCTTTTCCCACGAATAGCGCCCGCCCGCTGTCAGCTCCACGGTTTCGACCGGGTTTACGCGCAATTGACCGAACAGGGAAAGATGTGATCCTTTGAGGGTAAGCTTGTTGCGGCCGAATAAAGCTGGATTATCCGGAAATGCAACATCCTGGGTGTCGTAGATAAATTTGCTGTCTTGCAGATAAGTGCCGACCAGAAAATTGATCGGCCCTTCCCAGCTGCTCGCCAGTCGAAATTCCTGTGACAATTCCGTAAGTTTGAAATGATAATCGCCAACAAATACGAACGCGGGATCACTTGTGTTGAAATAGGGATCGGTATAATCGACCTTCGCCTTATAAACGCTGCTCAATGACGTCAGTGTCATCTTGTCCGTCGGGCGGAAATTCATTTCCAGCGAGGATAGTAGCTGCCCCTGCTGAAGATCCGGCTCCCCGTCGCTGATGCCCAATCCGAACTGTTTCAAATCCGGTCCATAGCCCGAATAGGAAATGCGATTGTCCGCCTTGCAATTTTCACCCGACCCATTGACGCCGATCGCAAGCTGTGGCGCTCCAAACGGGCAATAGACATATTGCCTGATTTCGGAATGTCCCGCCGTCTTGAGCTTGCCGTAAGTGAGCTTGAACCGGGCGTCGAACTGATCGGACGGATCGAACTTGAGCGTCAGCCGCCCGCCCAACTCCCTGTCATGCGGCAGTCGGCCTCTGGGCGATGCGAAGCGCAGATCGGACGGATAGATATTCTTCTCCCAGCCGTCCATATGGCTGCCCATCACGGCGACCCGGATGCCAAGCGTATCTGTCAACGGACCCGATGCGAAGCCGTCAAACTGTACCTCACGGCCGACGAATTCGTACTGAGCCGATGCTTTTGCCTCAAATTTCTTCGTAGGGTCGGCGGTGCGGATCGAAATGACGCCGCCGGGGCTGTTCTTGCCGAAAAACAGGCCCTGCGGGCCTTTCAGCACCTCGATTTGCGCCAGATCCATCTGACCGATCCGGCGGATGCTCGAACGCGCGACCTGGGCGCCGTCGATGTTGAACGTCACGCCCTGATCAGCGGTGGTGGTGCTGGCGTTCGCGCCGATGCCACGCAGAACGACGCTGCCGCCCTGAATGGCGCCCTGTCCGATCTGAAGCTGCGGGATGACATTGTTGAGCTGGTCCACCCGCGTCAGATTCCGACGGTTGATTTCGCTCTGGCTTACGCCGGTCACGACAACCGGAACAGAGATCGACGTTTCATTTCGACGGCGGGCGGTCACGATGATGTCGCCTGCGGGAGTGCCTTCTTCGGCCGACGTCAGCGTCGCCGGAGCCGAGACTTGGGTCGCAGGGGCAGCTGCACGGCGAATGGTGATGATACCGGTGGAGTCGGCCGGCTGCTTTGCAACAAGTCCGGTCCCCGAAAGGAGCCGCTGAAGCGCGGCCTCTACTTCAAGTCGACCGATGACGGCATTCGCCTGCTTTCCTCTAAGCTGGCTCTTGCTGGCAAGAATTTGACGACCGGACTGCTTGGCAAAAACGGCTATGGCAGCTTCGACCGGCTGGGCCGGAATCGCGAAGCTACGAACTTCCGCTGCGGCAGGATGGACGGAAACGGCGGCGAAAATCGCGGTCGAGACAATCATATATTTCCCCCAGATAGGCGGCGCCCTATCGCGCCCTTCCCTACTGCTCTGATGCACGGCAGAACCCTTTCCGACGGGGAGACTTATTTTTTTCATATTTTAATGAAAACGGCTACCCGAGACCATGCGCTGCCTACACGACCTTTGGGTGATCTGCAGGCGTCTGGGACGAACGTGAGACTATCGGGTCAAAAGTATCTGGTCTTCCCTGTGCACAATCCGCGCGCCCGTCATATCGGCGACCGCGTCCGCGAATGTCGCAGGGTCGTTGGTACGAAAATAGCCGACGAGGCGCTCCTGCCCGATCGATACGTCGCCTATGATGATGCGTTGACGGTTATAGCGGTTAAGCTCGGACACGGCATAAGCCACGGTCTGGCCATCCAGCACGATCTCGCCGCCACGCCATGCAAGCGTGCGCTCTAACTCCTGCGGCATATTCTCGACCGTCGATTTTGCGGGTTCCACGCCATCAGCGACATAGGATCGGGAGCCAGCGACAAGTCGTCTGATGCTCCCCTCCTGGCCTTCGATCCACGTTTCGACGACGCCCTCCGTTACCAGAACGTCAGCCCCTTCCGCACGCCGGCGCACGGCGAAAGCCGTCCCGACGGCCCGAACCCGCACGGTGCCGGCCTTCACCACGAAGGGGCGTGACTTGTCGTGCGCTACCTGGAACCAGGCTTCCCCCTCTTTAAGTTCGATAGCACGCTGCTTGGGCTGCAACGCCACCGCCAGCCGACTGGCGGTGTTAAGCACGGCAACGGATCCGTCGGCGAGCGGCACGCGGCGGACCTCGCCAATGTCGGTACGAATTTCGTCGTGGCCTAAATGACGCGCGACTAGAAGCGCCCCAAAGCCCGCCGCCAGCGCAGCCGCACCGGTTGAAAGCTGGAGAAAGCGACGGCGTGTCGGGATGGCGGCGTCGACCGACCAGGGCTCTTCCGATGGTGCGCCGAGGGGCTTAAGCGCCCGCCCCCTGTCAAGATATGCAAGAGTCGCCTGAGCGCGCAACAACGCCCCCTGGTGCAGCGGGTCCTCCGCTAGCCAGTTCTCCAGTTCCGTCTCCTCGACGGTTGTAAGGGGGCCGAAGTCGAGTTTGACGGCCCATCGTGCGGCGCTGTCGTCAGTCATCTTGGCGCATGCCCGGGCGTTGCTCATATCGTCTTCCTTGAAACTCGTTTCCGCTCCCCTCTTCTTCGGCAATAGCCTTCATAATCAGCTTTAGCCCGCGTACCGCCTGCGCTTCCACAACATGTTCGGTAAGCCCCAAGCGTTCGGCGATCTGGCGCTGGGGCATGCCTTCTATGCGCCGCAGTTGGAAGATCTCGCGGCAACGATCGGGCAGTGCGGCTATAAGTCTTTGAACGCGCCCCAGTTCCTGCCGCGCGCTGGCTCTCCGTTCGGGTCCGGGATCGGCGTCTTGCAGCGTCATGGCTTCGACCTCGGTCAGGCTCTCGATCCGCACGATGCGATCGCGCCGAACCCGCCGGAGCATTACGGATCGCGCGGTCGTGAAAAGATAGGCGCGTCCATTGCGGATATGATCCACGTTTGGCAGTTGGGCGATGCAGAGATAGGCGTCGTGGATGATATCGTCGATATCCTGGCCAGGCAATGATCGACGGCGGAGCCAGGCGCGCAATTCTCCCTCGTGGGGAACGATATTGCTCCCGACCCAGGCGATGACCTCGCTGCGGCACCCCACCACGCGGATTGCTCCTCCCGAATTCCTCCATGCTGTCCTATCATAAGATGCATGGCCGCGAAATTTCCGACGATGACTCCTCAAATTTCGTCAGAGCCGTGCCGCAAGTCTTCTGGGGGTTCGCTACCGCCCCCTTTTCATCGCTTGCCATCTGAGAAGTTTTGATTTTTTGTTACTTCCCTTCGACACGATTCCAAAATACGGTGCCTTATGCGCGACTTGCTCGCGTTGATCGGACGCCTTCAGGCAGGTCTGCGCCTCTAGCTCGATGGCTCTTTCGCCTTGCCTTGCGATCTTGCAAGCCCGACAGCAAAGCCGCTAGCATGAAAGCCGCGCCGACTGACCCCGCACCCGGAGGACAAGAACAAGTGGAAGATCTCGGCCCGACATCGCATCGTTTCGTGTCGCAGCGGCTTGCCCTGAATTACCTGGACTGGGGCAATGCCGATGCACCCTTGCTTGTCCTTGTGCACGGAGGGCAAGACCATGCCCGTAACTGGGACTGGGTGGCCCAGGCTCTCCGCAACGATTGGCATGTGATTTGCCCTGATCTTCGCGGCCATGGGGACAGCGCCTGGTCGCCCGATGGCAGCTATTCGATGCCCTTCTACGTTGCAGACCTGGCACAGCTTATTCAGCAAAGCAGCAACGAGCCGGTATCGATTGTGGCCCATTCCCTGGGAGGGGCGATTGCGCTGCGCTACGCCGGCATACATCCCGAACGGGTTCGTAGGCTGGCAGTGATCGAGGGTCTCGGCATCTCGCCACTTGATCATAAGTCGGAATTGCCCGTCGCGGAACGCTGGCGAACCTGGATCGATGAACGGCGTGCTCTCAGCGCCAGAACACCCCGGCGGTACACGACCCTCGAACAGGCCTATGCCCGCCTGCACGAAGAAAACCCGCATCTGTCCGCAGCGCACGCTCGGCACTTGACCGTTCACGGTATCAGTCGAAATGAGGACGGCACCTTCAGCTGGAAGTTCGACAATTATGTGCGAGCGGGATTGCCGATGGGTATCACTGACGAAGAGCTTCACGAGCTATGGCATAACATCGACTGCCCAGTATGGCTGATCCACGGTGCGGACAGCTGGGCTCATCACCCCGGAAAAGATGGGCGAGCAAGCCATTTCAAGAATGCGGCTGTCACCAGTTATGAACGCGCCGGGCACTGGGTTCACCATGATCGACTTGAAAGCTTTGTCGCGGACCTCAAGAACTTCCTCTGATATTGGATCGGACATGAATTCAGTCGCAGCCAACGGCTGCCTGGTGTCCGTTGTCAGAACATTTGGCACATTCTTCCCGGCCTCGATATATTCGACCATCTTGAAGTATGAGCCATGGGGTTGAGCGAACCGGGCAGATCGCCTTTGGCATCCTGTGGAGGCAGAGCTATCACCCGCCCCGAATCAGAGATGGGACATTACCCGGTGTCGAATTGATGCCGGGCTCCTGCGCGATCGGTGCTATGATATCTCTGCGATGCTGTCCTCGTGGCGGAGTGTTCGGCTCGCTACTATCCGGACAAGGCTTTCATGACCGCGAGCTTTCCGGTTTCCCCGGAAAGGGGGCATTCTCCGTGAACCCGCCCATTCATCCTGACGTCGCCTATGGCCTTGCTCTGGCGATCCTGACTTCTTCCGCCGCCCCTGCGCTGCTCCTCGACGGCGATCTGACCGTCATCGCCGGAAGCACATCCTTTTATCGCACTTTCGGCCTCGAGCCGCATAACGTCTGTGGACGGCCGGTGTCTATGCTCGGCGCAGGCGAATGGGACATGCCTCAGCTTCGCTCGCTGCTCGGCGCCACCTTGGCGGGCCATGCCAGAATCGATGCCTATGAGATGGACTTCAAGGGTGGATCTAAGCCCCGACGGCTCGTTCTGAACGCGCAAAAGCTGGCCTATGGCGATGCCGAGCAGGCCCGCCTGCTCCTCACAGTCTCCGACGTTACCGAGGCGCGGATCAGCGAGAAACTCAAGGATGATCTGCTCCGGGAAAAGGCAATTCTACTCCAGGAGCTTCAGCACCGGGTCGCCAACAGTCTCCAGATCATCGCGAGCGTGCTCATGCAAAGTGCCCGGCAGGTGCAATCGGACGAAGCGCGGGCGCATCTTCAAGATGCGCATGATCGGGTCATGTCGATCGCCACTCTCCAGCAGCAGCTGGCTGCATCGAGGTTGGGGGAGGTCGAGTTGCGGGGGTATCTGACCCGACTGTGCGAGAGTTTGGGTGCCTCAATGATTCACGATCATGATAAGGTGTCGATCGCGGTGACCGCCGATGGCAGCAGCGTGAATGCCGACATCTCGGTCAGTCTTGGCTTGATCGTCACGGAACTGGTGATCAACGCGCTGAAACACGCGTTTCCAGGCGATCGCGACGGCAAAATCGTCGTCGATTATCATGCGCATAATAGCAATTGGACCTTGTCCGTCAGCGACAACGGCGTCGGCACGCCCGAAACGCTGGCCGATGCCAGTCCGGGCCTTGGCACCAGCATTGTCGAAGCTCTTGCACATCAGCTGGGGGCCGCCGTTGAAATCGACGGCGGATACCCGGGGACGACCGTTTCGGTTACGCATACGAAATCTTCACCGCTGTAAGGCCGAAAATCAAAGCCGCCCACATCGAGCAAGGCCGGCGCGCCGGCGTAATCGCTTATGTGGCCGGCGGTGATCAAGATGCTCAAGGGCGGCCATCGGCATCAGAATGTATAGCTCGCTTCGAGACCATAGGTGCGCGGGGGATTCCAGACCACGGTATATTGCGCTGTCAGGCCATTATAATAGCCGCTGGCCTTATAGTCGACGTTCCGGATGTGGTGCCCATCAACGATGACGTTAAACGGTTCTACGCGAAGATGGGCTTCGAGGAGTACGACAGGGGGGCGAGGATGTTTCTGCCCCTCCAGGCCGCGAGAGACGGTGCGGGCCTCTGAGACTGAGAACCGCCATCACCTGAACGGCTAGCCGCCCCCCTACCCACCGCTGCCCCCTACTTTCACAGCAACCGCGATCGGGCGAAAATCGCTGGAAAGCCGCAGAAATGCTGGCATTACACCCTGAGCGCCCATTTCGGTAGGTTGTGCTGGAGGGTAACCGACGGCGCACCACCCTGCCCCCGATCGCCGCAAGACTGCTGGAGCACTCTTCCCGCCCACTTCCCTCTGTCCTGCGAGACTGCTGGAGCCCAGCTTTTCCGCCGTTTTTGAGGACGGATTCAACCAGTCTCATGTTGCATCCATGTTGCATGGAGCTGCGGATAGTACTGTGAAAATGGCTGAAAACCAATGAAAATGGCAGCACATCAATGCAACATAGAATTGCGCCTCTCCGGGAATAAGAGGCGATCAAGACATTGAAATAACAAGGAAAAATGGCGCACCCGACGGGATTCGAACCCATGGCCCTCAGATTAGGAATCTGATGCTCTATCCTGCTGAGCTACGGGTGCCCGATGACGGCTCTATGCCGGGCGGCGGGCGCGGTCAATTCTTCGCTTCGGGGGGGAGGACCGGAAATGGCAGAGGCGCGACATCGACGCCCTCCGCGATCAAGGCGCGGGCTTCCGCCGGAGCGACCTCTCCATGGATGCTCTCGCGGTCTTTTTCACCATAGTGCATCGCGCGTGCCTGTTCGGCGAAACCCCGACCGACCCAGGTCGAATTTTCCAAGGCCTTTGCCTGGACCTCGGCCAGGGCCCGAATGATCTCGCGCATGCGGTTTTCGTCGCCGGTGGCGGCGATGGCGCCGCCTTCGGCGGGGACGGCCACCGACCGGCTGTTACCCTTGGCGGCGACGGCCGGCGCCATCAGCGCCTTGCGCACGTCACTGTCGCCGCACATCGGGCAGCTCACCAAGCCGCGCCCGAGCTGGCTTTCATAATCGGCGCTCGATCCAAACCAGGCTTCGAACACATGGCCCTGGCTCGCGCATTTCAGATCGAAGACAATCACAGCACAGTCACATCCACCGAAATGTCACGCCGGTTGGCGAGGGCGGGCACCCGCCCGCGCACTTCCTCTACGCGCGCAAGATCAATGTCGGCAAGGGCCAAGCCGCCCTCCCTGCCCATATCCAGCAGCACGTCGCCCCATGGGTCGACGACCAGGCTATGGCCGTAGGTCTCCCGCCCATCGGCATGACGCCCGGTCTGGGCCGCAGCGACGACAAAGCAGCCGGCCTCGATCGCTCGCGCCCGCAGCAACACATGCCAATGGGCCTCGCCGGTCGGCACGGTAAAAGCCGCGGGCATCAGCAGCACGGTCACGCCAGCATTGGTAAGCGCCCGATATAAATCGGGAAAGCGCATGTCATAGCAGACGGACAGACCCATCCGCGCCCACGGCGTGTCGACCGCCACGACCCGTTCACCCGGCCCATAGACAGAGGATTCGCGCCAGCTCTCGCCTGTCGCGAGATCAACGTCGAACAGGTGGATCTTGTCATAGCGTGCCCGAATTGCGCCGCTGTCATCGATCATGAAGCTGCGATTGGCCCAGCGGCCATCACTACGCTCATCCTTGAGCGGAAGTGACCCCAGGTGAACCCACAGACCATGGCGAGCTGCCGCCTCCCGCACGTCACCAAGCACTGGGTCGTCCGCTTCCGACCTGAGCGTGGCCGCTGCCCGGCCGCGGTCGCGATCGAGATAGCCTGCCATTTCGGGTGTGAAGAGCATGTCGGCCCCTTCCCCCCTGGCGCGCGCGGCGGCATCGACAATGGCGGCGCTGTTGGCCGCAGGATCGATCCCGCTGGTCATCTGGAAGATCGCGGCGCGCATGGACTAAAGGCCCAACAGCGGGTCGAGCTTACCCTGTCGGTCGAGCATGACCATGTCGTCACTGCCACCGATATGCCGCCCGTCGATGAAGATCTGCGGCACCGTCGTCCCGCCATTGGAACGGTCCAGCATTTCGGCCCGCTTGGGACCGCCCATGGTTATGTCATATTCTTCGAACTGCACACCCTTGCCCGTCAGCAGTGCCTTGGCGCGCGCACAATAGCCGCACCAGGCTTTGGTATAGATTTCGACCTTAGACATGTCTTCTCAGGCTCCTTGTCGCTGAAATCGGGGCTGCGGGCCGCTTTGTCAATCAGCCGGATCGACCCGGTCGGGCAAGGCGCGTGCCCAGCACAGCAGATGAACGCTGGAAGCGCCGCCCCGTTTCAACACGCGGGCGCAAGCGGCGGCGGTCGCGCCACTGGTATGCACATCGTCGATCAGCAGCACCGAACGGCCCAGGAAGCCATGACCCTGCGCGAGAGCGAAAGCGCCCTGGACGACCTTGGCCCGCTGGGCGGGGCTCATGCCACGCAGGGGCGAAGTGGGACGGTGGCGCAGCAATCCATGCCGATCGACCGGAACACCCGCGAGACGGCCCAGCTGATCCCCGATCAGGGCCGACTGGTTAAAGCCGCGCCACCACAGCCGCCGGCGATGCAGCGGAACCGGCACGATCACCGCCGGCGCTTCAAGATCCGGCAGCCGGCGCATCATCTGACCCGCAATCAGCCGGGCAAGGCCGATGCGCCGGCCATATTTCAGCCGCAGCGCCACCTTGCGCGCCACATCGCCATAGGCGAGTACCGCCCGTGCGCTGTCGAACGGCGGGGGAGAGGCGATGCATGCGCCACAAAGCGCACCGTTACCCATATCATGATCGAACGGCAGGCCGCACCGGGCGCAGCAGGGCTGCCCCAGAAAATGCATCCCGCTCCAGCAATCGAGGCAGAAGGCATCGTCCGCTTCGACAATGAAGCCGCAACCGGGACAACGCGGCGGCAAGGCATAATCAACCAGGGGGCGCAGCGCGCCCTTGAGAAGCGTGTTCAGCGGCATGATCTCCCTTGTTCCCGCTCCGCCAGCGATGCACAAGACCCGCCATGACCCAGCCCGACATCTTTGACAGAGCGTTGCGTGGCCGCCGTCGCGACCGGATGGCCGCGCATTTCGCCGATCATGACTTCCTCTATCGACTGATGCTCGACGAACTGCTGGACCGGCTGAGCGACGTGAAGCGGGACCTGCCCGAAGCATTGGTGATAGGCTGCCCGGACGATAGCGCCCGCCGCGCTCTCGAAGCGATGGGCAAGCATGTGATCTGCGCCGATCCGGGCTTCGTGGCGGCGCGCGAACAGGGCGGGATTCAGGTCGATGAGGACGCGCTTCCCTTCGCCGATGACAGTTTCGACCTGGTCATCGCCTGCGGCACGCTCGACACTGTCAACGATCTGCCCGGCGCCCTGATCCTGATGCGGCGGCTGCTTAGGCCGGACGGGCTGATGCTGGCCGCCTTCACTGGAGCGGGAACGCTTGCCCGCCTCCGCGCAGCACTGCTGGCCGCCGAAGGCGATCGTGCCGGCCAGCATGTCCATCCCCAGGTGGATGTCCGGTCGGCCGGCGATCTGCTGAGCCGGGCCGGCTTCTCCATGCCCGTTGCCGACAGCGAGATGTTGACGGTACGTTATGCCGACATGCTTCGGCTGATGAAGGACCTGCGGGGCATGGGCGCGACCAATGTGCTGATATCGCATCCGCCATCGCTGCGGCGACAGACGCTGACGCTCGCCCTGGAGCAGTTCGCTGCCGCCAGCGACCCGGACGGGCGGACGGCAGAACAGATGGCGGTTCTGTATCTCAGCGGATGGAAGCCGGCCCCCAGCCAGGCCCAGCCCGCGCGGCGCGGCAGCGCCACGGTCTCGCTTGCCGATGCGCTCAAGCGCAAGAGATGAGGCATGCTTTCTTCAGCTAATATGCGTCCAGCGCTGAAGCGTCACCCAGCCTTCCACATAATTCGCGTAATAGACGCCAAACAACACAGTCGACAAAATCGTCGCACGGATCATGACCGTGCCCGGCCTGAAATTGCTGGGCGCGCTGTCGGCCTGACCCAGCAACATCTCCTCCCCGGTCTCATCGGGCGTGCGAATGCCGAACGGCAGCACGATGAAGGCGCTTATCACCCAGAACAACACATAGATGGCGACTATCGCATACCAGTTCATGACAGGCAGCCTTACGCGCGCACGAGCAGAACGTCCACCACCGGCTTCTTGCCGGTCCAGCGGGTCGCGGTGCGCCGCACCGCCAGCCGGACGCGCTCACGCAGCGCCTCTTCTTCCAGCGATCCCTTGCCCACGGCCCCAGCCGCTTCATCGGCCGCCTCCGTCAGGAAGGCCCCCTTGTCCTCCTCCACGGGCAAGCCCTGCGTGCGCAGCGCCGGCTGTCCGATCAGCCTGCCCTGACGGTCCAGTGCGACCGCGACGCTGATCTGGCCGTGAAGTGCGATTTTGCGCCGCTCGTTCATCGTCGATCCGTCGGCAGGCAGGATCACGTCACCGTCCAGCACCAGACGCCCGGTCGCCTGCTGGCCGATGATTTCCGGACCATCGGGCGCCAGCCGCAGCAGATCTCCGTTCGACTGCACCACGACATGGGGAATGCCGCTCTCCAGGCCAAGGCGGGCCTGCTCGGCCATGTGACGCCTTTCGCCGTGAACAGGCAGCAGGATTTGGGGCCGCACCCAGCGATACATCGCCTCCAGCTCCGGGCGTCCCGGATGGCCGGACACATGCACTTCAGCCTGCCGATCCGTCACCATCAACACACCCTTGGTGGCCAGCGCATTCTGGATGCGGCCGATGGCTATCTCGTTGCCCGGAATCTGCTTTGACGAAAAAACGACCGTGTCGCCCGCGCTCAGCTTGATGGGATGGCTGTCGAACGCGATGCGGGACAGTGCCGCGCGCGGTTCTCCCTGCCCGCCGGTGGCGATGATCATCACCTCATTATGCGGCAGGGCCATGACATCATCCCAGTCCACCGTCGGCGGAAAATCGCCCAGATAGCCGGCCGACCGCGCCGTTGCGATGATACGATCAAGCGACCGACCCGCCACGCAAAGGCGGCGGCCGGTGGCATTGGCCACTTCGCCGAGCGTCTGCAACCGGGCCGCGTTGGAGGCGAAGGTGGTGACGAGCACCCTGCCCTTCGCCTTCGCGATCGTCTGCATCAATCCTTCGCGCACATCCGCTTCTGAGCCGCTTGCTTCAGAATTGAAGACATTGGTGCTGTCACATACCAGCGCGAGGACGCCCTGATCGCCGATCGCAGACAGCTCTGCCGGCGTGGAAGGCTGGCCCAGCAGCGGCCGTTCATCCAGCTTCCAGTCGCCAGTGTGAAAGATGCGGCCGAAGGGCGTGTCGATCAGCAGCGCGTTGCCTTCGGGTATGGAATGAGCGAGCGGCACGTAGCGAAAGCCGAATGGACCAAGAGCGAAGCTTCCCTCATTGTCGATGACGTTGAGTTCGACCTCCTGCGTCAGCCCCTCTTCTTCCAGCTTCAGCCGGATCAAACCGGCGGTGAAGGGCGTGGCATAAAGCGGAACGCCCAGATCGGCAGCCAGATAGGGGATCGCGCCGATATGGTCTTCATGCCCATGGGTCAGCACGATGCCCAGAAGATCTTCCCGCCGCTCCTCGATGAATGCAAGGTCCGGCAGCACCAGTTCGACCCCGGGATAGGCAGGATCAGCGAAGGTCAGACCCAGGTCGACCATCACCCATTTGCCCTGGCATCCATAGAGATTGACGTTCATGCCGATCTCGCCCGACCCGCCAAGGGCCAGGAAGATCAGCTCATTTCCCGGTTTCATCAGTCTTTCAAACTCCGTTCGTACAACAGCGCCAGCCCCAAAATGGTGAGGTCAGGCGCTATCGCATCGAAAATATCGCTGTTCTCGTCGAACAGGACGGCGAGGCCGCCCGTCGAAATTACCTTGGCGGGGCGGCCGATCTCCGCCCGCATCCGCGCGACGAGACCCTCCATCATCGCCACATAACCCCAGAAAACGCCGATCAGCATCTGCGATTCCGTGGTGCGACCGATAACCGATCGATTCTCCGGCGGGGAAATAGCAATCCGGGGCAGCTTTGCCGCCGCCGCGACCAATGCATCGAGCGACAGGTTGATGCCCGGCGCTATGATGCCTCCCTTGTAGGTGCCGCGATAGTCGATGACATCGAAGGTCGTGGCCGTCCCGAAATCGATGACGATCAGATCGCCCTCGTACAGATGGTGCGCGGCGATCGCATTGACAACCCGGTCAGCCCCTACCGACGCAGGCTCGGCAACGTCCAGGTCGATGCACCAGCCCACCGGCGCCTGCCCGGCGATCAGCGCCGTCACCTTGAAATATTTTTCTGCCAGCACCTGAAGATTATGCAGCGCGCGCGGCACGACCGTCGCGATGATGACCGCGTCGATGTCGCCAATCGCATAGCCTTCCAGCATCAGCAGCTGGTTCAGCCATACCGCATATTCATCGGCGGTCCGGCGGGGATCGGTCGCGATCCGCCAGCGCGTGCGGATCTCCCGCCCGTCCAGCAGCGCGAAAACCACATTGGTGTTGCCCGCGTCGATCGCGAGAAGCATGGGAGTCCCCCGGATGTCAGATGAGAAGGATATCGCCGGCATGAATGGCACGCGCGGCGCCATTCGCCAAGCGCAGGATCAGCATCCCGTCGCGGTCGAGGGAATCGAAACACCCCTCCACCACCTCTCCGTTCGGCTGAACGACCCGCATCGGCGTGCCCGGGGGGTGGGCATTCAGCTGCCAATGGGCACGGACGGGCTCCAGACCCTGGGCGCGCCATACGCCCAGCCAGTGCGCAAACAACACTGCCAGCCGCTGCTGCAACGCGCCGGCTTCGGCGTCGGCAGCTGCTTGCGCAAACAGGCTGGTCACAGGCCGATCAAGGCCGGCCGGGTGCTCTGTCACATTGATGCCAATGCCCACGACGATCGCGTCGCCCGATCGCTCCAGCAGAATCCCGGCGATCTTGGCGCCATCGACCAGAATGTCATTGGGCCATTTGATCCGCGCCTGCCCGCCGCACAGCGGCGCCACCAGCGCGTGAACCGCGTTGGCGGCAACCATGGCCAGCGTGTGGGGCAACGGATCGCCTGGCCGCAGCCTGACGAGGGTCGAACAATAGAGATTGCCTTCCGGACTTTCCCACGCGCGGCCCATCCGTCCCTTGCCGCCGGTCTGCCGCAAGGCACGCAGCCAAGTTCCTTCGGCCATGCCCTGCTCCGCCAACGCCAGCATGTCGGCGTTGGTGGAGCCGGTCTCCTCGACGAAAAGAAACTCGGTCAGAAGAGCGACGCCGCCGCCGCCGCGCTTGCCTTGTCAAGCACGGGGTTGAGCAAATAGCCGATCACGATAACCACCGCGCAGGCGGTCAGGATGACATTTTCGACCATCCCGCCGCGCGCCTCATAGGGTGCGGCCGGCTCATCGAAATACATCGTCTTGATGATCTTCAGATAATAGAAGGCGCCGATCACCGAAGCCGCGATGCCGAAAGCGGCGAGTGCGGTCAGGCCCGCCCCGACTGCGGCGTCGAAGACCAGGAACTTCGCCCAGAAGCCGAAAAGTGGCGGAATGCCTGCCATCGAGAACATGAAGATGGCGAGCGCCGCCGCTAGCCCCTTGCGCGAGCGGGACAGGCCGGCAAGGCTCTCGATTGTTTCCACAGGGCGCCCGTCGGCATCACGCATCTGCAGAATGCAGGCGAAACCGCCGATCGTCATGACGACGTAAATCGCCATGTAGCTCATGGTCGCGGCAACGCCCGCGGGGGTGGCGGCGGCAAGGCCGATAAGTGCAAAGCCGACATTGTTAATGGACGAATAGGCCATCAGCCGCTTGATGTTGGTCTGGCCAATCGCAGCGACTGCACCGAAGATGATCGAGGCCAGCGCCACGAAGATCACCACCTGCTGCCAGTCCAGGCCGGCCGGGCCCAACGCCTCGATCGCGACGCGGACGGTGAGCCCCATCGCCGCGACTTTGGGCGCGCTGCCGAAGAACGTCGTGACCGGCGTGGGCGCGCCTTCATAGACGTCGGGCGTCCACATGTGGAAGGGCACCGCGCTCATTTTGAAGGCCAGGCCCGCGAGCAGGAACACCATACCGAACAACTCGCCCTTCGAGACGCCGTCGCCCAGCGCGACGGCGATGCCGCCGAACGTCGTGCCGCCGGTAAAGCCATACAGCAGCGCCGCGCCGTAGAGCAGGATGCCGCTGGCGAGGGAGCCGAGTACGAAATATTTGAGGCCCGCTTCGGACGACCGCTCATCCTGCTGCATGAAGCTTGCCAGCACATAGGCGGCAAGGCTTTGCATTTCGAGACCGACATACAGCGTCAACAGGTCGCCGGCCGACACCATCATGCCCATGCCGATCGTGCTGAACAGGATCAGGATCGGATATTCCGGACGCAGCGCGCCGCCTGCCAGGAAATAGCGGGGTGCAAGCAGGATCGCAGCGGCTGCGGCCGCATAGATCAGCGCTTTGGAGAAAACCGAGAAGGCATCGGCCCTCACCAGACCATCAAAGGCCACCGGGCCATGAGCCAGGGAGATGGACAAAGTGGCGCCCGCGACAGCCAGCGTCAGTACCGACAGCCAGTTCACGACCTTGGCCGTGCCATCGCCCCCATAGGCCGCGACAAGCATCAACGCGAGGCCGCCGACCGTCAGGATCAACTCCGGCAGGACCGCCAGGAGGGAAGCGGAATCAATCATCAATGCGCCTCCCCGTGCGCCGCAACATCTTCATGGTGAGCCTCGCCTGACGGCATGATGGCGCCCATCCTGATCTTTGAATCACCCGCCGGCGCGGTAGCAGCCAGCCGTGCCTCCAGAGCCCGGATATCGGGCCGCATGGGGCTGAGGAAGCTTTCGGGATAGACCCCCATCCATAGAACCGCAGCCGCGATGGGCGCCAACAGCCAGATCTCGCGCGAGGAAAGATCCGGCATGGCAGCCGCATCGGCATTCTTCTGCCCGCCATAACATATGCGCCGATAGAGATAGAGCATATAGGCCGCGCCCAGAATGATGCCGGTGGTGCAGGCAAACGCGACCCAGCTCGACGCTTGATAAACACCCATCAGCGAAAGGAACTCGCCAACGAAATTGCTGGTGCCCGGCAGGCCGACCGACGCCATGGTGAACAGCAGGAACAGCGTAGCGTAGCGCGGCATGTTGATGGCAAGACCGCCGTAGCGCGAAATCTCGCGGGTATGCAGTCGGTCGTAGATGACGCCGACGCAAAGGAACAGCGCACCTGACACCAGGCCGTGACCCAGCATCACCATCATTGCACCCTCAAGGCCCGCCCGATTGAAGGCAAACAGACCGACGGTGACTATCGCCATGTGTGCCACTGACGAATAGGCGATCAGCTTTTTCATGTCGGTCTGCACCAGCGCGACCAGGCTGGTATAGATGACAGCGACGATCGACAGTCCCCAGATAAGCCATGACAGCTGGGCCGAAGCTTCAGGAAACATGGGCAGCGAGAAGCGGATAAATCCGTAGCCACCCATCTTGAGCAGGACGCCGGCCAGGATCACCGAACCCGCAGTCGGCGCCTGGACATGCGCATCCGGGAGCCAGGTGTGGACTGGCCACATCGGCATCTTGACCGCGAAGCTCGCGAAAAAGGCTAGGAACAGCCAGATTTGCACATGCGGATCGAAATTATAGGCCATCAGCGTCGGGATGTCGGTGGTGCCTGCTTCATGCACCATCCACATCATCGCGATCAGCATCAGGACCGATCCAAGCAGGGTATAGAGAAAGAATTTGTAGGAGGCGTAGATGCGGTCCGCCCCGCCCCAGATCCCGATGATGAGGTACATCGGGATCAGCCCCGCCTCGAACATCACATAGAAGAGGTAGAGATCCTGCGCGGTGAACACGCCGATCATCAGCACCTCCATGAAGAGGAACGCGGCCATATACTCGCCGACGCGCTTTTCGATCGCCCGCCAGCTGGCACCTATGCAGATCGGCATAAGGAATACGGTCAGCATGATCAGGACCAGCGCTATCCCGTCGATACCGAGCGCCCAGGCGAACCGCCCGAAGATCGGCGCATATTCCTGGAACTGCCACTGTGCCGCGCCAGCGGACTGATCGAAACCCGCCCAGAGCACGACGCCCAGCAGCAGATCGACCAGCGTCGCGAGCAAGGCAATCCAGCGCGCCTGATTTGCGCCTGCAAACAGACAGGCGATGGCCCCCGCCATCGGCACTGCCATCATCAGGGAAAGGATGGGGAAGCCGGCCATTATCGTGTCATCGCCCAGGTTGCAGCCGCCGCGAGCCCAATCAGCATCACCAGCGCGTAAGTGTAGAGATAGCCGGACTGAAGCCGACGGGTGACTTTGTTGCCCTGCACGACCAGCGCGGCGAGTCCGTTCGGCCCGAACCGGTCGATGAAACCGACATCCCCAAACTTCCAGAAGAAACGGCCGATGGCGAAGGCAGGCTTGACGAACAGGAAGTGATAAAGCTCGTCAAAATACCATTTGTTGAGCAGGAATTGGTACAGCACGCCAAATTCGGCAACGAAGCGGCGCGGCCAGTCGGTGTTTTTGATGTAGCTCAGCCACGCGATGAAGAGGCCGGTCAGCATCACCGTGAACGGCGCGAACTTGACCCACACCGGCACTTCATGCGCGGCATGCATCAGATGGCTGTCGAACGACAATGCGCCCTTCCAGAATTCGACTCCGCCCTCGGCTCCGATGAACTGGTCATGGAAAATGAAGCCGGCGAACACCGCGCCCAGGCTCAGCACCACCAGCGGAATCAGCATGACCCAGGGGCTCTCGTGTGCATGATAACCACCGGTGCCGGTCGCGGTATGGCCGTGATCGCCATGAGCCTCATGGCCGTCATGCTCGGTTTCTTCCTCCGGCGATTCATGATGGCCGTGGATCGCGTGCTGGATATGCTCGGAAGCGGCCCAGCGCGGCTTGCCAAAGAAGGTCAGGAAGACGAGACGCCAGCTGTAGAAGCTGGTCAGCAGCGCCGCGAACACGCCAACAAGGAATGCGCCCACGCCTGCGCCGCCCGAAGCATAGGCTGCCTCGAGAATGCCGTCCTTCGAATAGAAGCCGGCGAAACCGACGCCGACAAGCGGCAGGCCGACGCCAGTGATGGCCAGCGTGCCCAGCGTCATCGTCCAGAAGGTGATCGGTATCTCCTTCCGCAGCGCGCCATAGTAACGCATGTCCTGTTCGTGGTGCATCGCGTGAATGACCGAGCCAGCCCCCAGGAACAGCAGCGCCTTGAAGAAGGCGTGTGTGAAGAGGTGGAACATCGCCGCGCCATAGGCGCCCACGCCCGCAGCAAAGAACATATAGCCGAGCTGTGAGCAGGTTGAATAGGCTATGACGCGCTTGATGTCGTTCTGCACCGTGCCCACGGTCGCCGCGAACAGACAGGTGGCAGCCCCGATGAAGGTCACGAAGCCCAGCGCCGTCGGCGATGTTTCGAACATCGGCGAAAGGCGGCACACCATGAACACGCCGGCCGTCACCATGGTCGCCGCGTGGATCAGCGCCGACACCGGGGTCGGGCCTTCCATCGCGTCGGGGAGCCATGTGTGAAGGCCCAGCTGCGCCGACTTGCCCATCGCACCTATGAACAGCAGCAGGCAGAGAACGGTCATGGTGTCAAAGCGGTGGCCCAGGAAACCGATAGTCGATCCGGCCATTGACGGCGCGGCCGCCAGTATCTCCGGGATCGAGATGGTGTTGAACACCAGATAGGTGCCAAAAATGCCCAGCATGAAGCCAAGATCGCCCACGCGATTGACGACGAACGCCTTGATCGCGGCGGCGTTAGCGCTCGGCTTGCGGAACCAGAAACCGATCAGCAGATAGGAAGCGAGGCCGACGCCTTCCCATCCGAAGAACATCTGCAGCAGATTGTTCGCCGTCACGAGCATCAGCATCGCGAAAGTGAACAACGAAAGATAAGCAAAGAAGCGCGGCTGATCCGGCTCCTCTTCCATGTACCCCCAGCTGTAGAGGTGAACGAGGCTCGACACGCTGGTTATCACCACCAACATGACGGCCGTCATCGCGTCGACGCGCAGGGCCCACTGGGCGTCGAAACTTCCCGACTGGATCCAGGTGAAGGCGGGCGCGACATAGGCTTCGGCATGGCCGGTCAGAAAGGATATGAAGATGGGCCAGCTCAGGGCGCAACTGATGAACAGCGCACCTGTGGTGACGATCTTCGCCGGCACCTTGCCCAAAGCCTTGTTACCAAGACCCGCGATGGCAGCCGCGATGAGGGGAAGAAGGACGATAAGCTGGATCATGTCAGGCTCAGCCCTTCATCCGATTGACATCGTCGACAGCGATGGTGCCGCGACCGCGGAAATAAATGACGAGGATGGCAAGACCAATCGCCGCCTCACCAGCCGCCACGGTCAGCACGAACATCGAGAAGATCTGGCCGACCAGATCGCCCAGGAAAGCGCTGAAAGCGACGAGGTTGATGTTGACGCTAAGGAGGATCAGCTCGATCGCCATCAGAATGATGATGACATTCTTGCGATTGATGAAGATGCCCAGCACGCCCATCACGAACAGGATCGCGCTGACCACCAGATAATGCTGCAGGCCTATCACAGCTCCACCCCCTGCCCGACTGGTTGATTGATGTTGCGGACCGCGTCCTGCGGGCGGCGGCGATTCTGCTTTGCGATATTCTGACCCCGCACGCCACCCCGTGCCCGATGCGTCAGCACGATCGCGCCGATCATCGCGACCAGCAGCACAATACCCGCCGCTTCGAACAGGAAGATATAGCGCGTGTAGAGCAATCCACCGATCGCCTGGATGTTCGAGAGATCGGGAGTGACTGGACCCGCCCGCTGCGCCAGCTCGATGGGCCCGGCGCTCCAGATGCCGATGCCAAGGACAATCTCGGCCAGCAGCACCAGCGCGATCAGCAGGCCGAAAGGCAGATAGCTGACGAAGCCAGCGCGCAGTTCCGCAAAGTCGATGTCCAGCATCATGACGACGAACAGGAACAAGACCGCCACCGCGCCGACATAGACGATGACGAGCAGCATCGCGATGAATTCGGCGCCCAACAGGACCATAAGGCCCGCCGCGTTGAAGAAGGCAAGGATCAGCCACAGCACCGAATGGACCGGATTGCGCGACAGGATGGTGAGCGCGCCGCTGCTCACCACCAAAATGGCGAACAGGTAAAAGGCTAGCACGTGAATCACAGGATCATGTTCCCCTTGGCGCGCGCGGCTTAACGATAGGGTGCATCGGCGGCAAGGTTCGCGGCAATCGCGCGTTCCCATTTGTCGCCATTTTCAAGGAGCTTGGCCTTGTCGTAGATCAGCTCCTCGCGGGTTTCGGTCGAGAACTCGAAATTGGGTCCCTCGACAATCGCATCCACCGGGCAGGCCTCCTGACAAAAGCCGCAATAGATGCATTTCGTCATGTCGATGTCGTAGCGCGTTGTCCGGCGGCTGCCATCCTCGCGCGGCTGCGCCTCGATCGTGATCGCCTGCGCCGGGCAGATCGCCTCGCACAGCTTGCACGCGATGCAGCGTTCTTCCCCGTTGGGATAGCGGCGCAGGGCATGCTCGCCCCGGAAGCGCGGCGAGATCGGGTTCTTCTCGTACGGGTAGTTGATTGTCGCCTTGGGCTTGAAGAAATATTTCAAGGTCAGCCAATGCGCCTTCACGAACTCCCAGAGGGTGAAGCTTTTGACGTAATAACCGAGGCTCATTGAACGCCTCCGTAGCGCGTAAACATGAGGAAGCCCGAGACCAGGAAGACGAAGAAAAGCGAGGTCGGCAGGAAGATCTTCCAGCCCAGTCGCATCAGCTGGTCATAACGGTAGCGGGGCACCGTGGCCTTCACCCAGGAGAAGACGAAGAAGAAGAACAGGATCTTGGCGAACAGCCAGAGGATACCCGGCACCAGATAGAGCGGCGCCCAGTCGAACGGCGGCAGATAGCCACCCCAGAACAGGACGGCGTTAAGCGCGCACATCAGGATGACGTTGGCATATTCGCCAAGCCAGTAGAGCGCGAAGGCCATGGACGAATATTCGGTCTGATAGCCGGCTACCAGCTCGGACTCTGCTTCGGTGAGATCGAAGGGCGCGCGCGCGGTTTCCGCCATGGCGGAGATCAGGAACATGATCGCCATCGGGAACAGCAGCGGATTGAAACCATTGCCGTTCAGGAAGCCATAATAGCCCTTCTGGCTTTCCACGATGGTCGACAGGTTGAAGCTGCCGGCCCATAACACCACGGTGATCAGGATGAAGCCGATCGAGACTTCATAGCTGATCATTTGCGCGCTGGCGCGGATCGCTGAATAGAAGGGATATTTGGAGTTGGACGCCCAGCCTGCCAGCACGATGCCGTACACGCCCAGAGAGCTGATCGCGAGGATGTAGAGCAGGCCGACATTGATGTTCGCCAGCACCACGCCCGTCTGGAACGGCACCACCGCCCAGGCCATCAGCGCGACGGTGAAGGTGATGATCGGCGCGATGATGAAGAGCGCCTTGTTGGCCGCCGAGGGAATGATGGTTTCCTGGAGGAACACCTTCGCCCCATCCGCAAAAGACTGGAGCAGTCCGAAGGGGCCCACAACATTGGGGCCACGACGCAGCGCCATGGCCGCCCAGATCTTGCGGTCGGCATAGATGATCATCGCCACGGCCAGCATCAGCGGCAGGGCGATCACCAATATGCCTATGATGGTGGACAGAAACCAAGCGCCTTCGAACGGGAGGCCCAGATTTTGGAAGAAAGCGGTCACTCTGCTGCCTCCGCGAAGCTTGTCCCGTGAATCAATTCAGCCGAGCATTGCTGCATCGTCGGGCTGGCGCGGCAGATGGCGTTGGTAAGGTAGAAATCCTTGATTGGCGACCGGAACTCGCCGCTCGCCCCGGTGGGCAGGCTGGGTACGGACCAGCCATAATCGGCGATCCCCTCGACGCCCAGCGCCGGCACCACCCTGGCCATTTCCGCCCGCAGGCCTTCAAAGCTGTCGAACGGCAGGGTCGCGCCCAGCACTTCCGACAAAGCCCGCAGGATCGACCAGTCCTCGCGGGCGTCGCCCGGCGCGAACACGGCCTTCTCGCCGCGTTGCACCCGGCCTTCGAGATTGACATAGGTGCCCGCTTTTTCAGCATAGCTCGCACCCGGCAGGATCACGTCAGCCGCATGGGCGCCCTTGTCGCCATGGTGGCCGACATAGACTTTGAAGCTGTCCTCAAACGCGGAATAATCGACCTCGTCCGCGCCGAGCGAGAAGAGCAGCTTCGGCCTGGCAGCCGCCACCGCCTTGACGCCACCCTGCGTCGCATAGCCAAGCATCAGCCCACCCATGCGCGCGGCGGCAAAGTGCAGGACATTATAGCCGTTCCAGCCGTCCTTGATCAGGCCCAGCGCCTCGACCAGCGCCAGTGTGTCGCCATGCGCGCCGTCCTTGGCCAGCACGCCGCCACCGACGATCATCGCCGGACGGGCAGCCTTGCCAAACGCCTCGATGACGGCCTGCGGCAGCTTGGCCAGCAGCGAGGCATCATTGCCCAGCCATTCGACCTTATAGGTGAGGTCGACTTGCGGGCCGAGGGCGAAGACCTTGGCGCCCTTCTTGATCGCCTTCCGAATACGGGTGTTTACCAGAGGCGCTTCCCAGCGCAGGTTGGTCCCAACCAGCAGGATGACGTCCGCTGTCTCGATACCATTCAGCGTCGTGTTGAAATTGACGGCGCTCAGCGAAGATACGTCATAGGCAAGGCCGGTCTGGCGCCCTTCGAGCATCGTGCCGCCAAGCTTCTGGACCAGCAGCTTGGCCGCGAACATCGTCTCACAATCGAGCAGGTCACCCGCCAGCGCCGCGACAGAGCCCCCATGCGGGACCGTCGCTATGGCCGCGAAAGCCTCTTCCCAGGTGGCGGGCACCAGCTTTCCGTCCTTGCGGACATAGGGCTTGTCAAGCCGCTTGCGGACCAGACCATCGACATTGTGCCGGGTCTTGTCCGACGCCCATTCCTCGTTCACGTCGTCATTGATGCGCGGCACGGCGCGCAGCACCTGACGGCCCCGGCTGTCGAGGCGGATGTTGGTGCCGACCGCGTCCATCACGTCGATCGCCGGCGTCTTGCGCAGCTCCCACGGCCGCGCCTCGAAGGCGTAGGGCTTGGAGGTCAGCGCGCCAACCGGGCAGAGGTCGACCACATTGCCCGACAGCTCGCTCTTGGCGGCATGTTCGAGATAGGTGGTGATCTGCATATTTTCGCCGCGATAGATGGCGCCGATTTCCGGCACGCCCGCGACTTCCTCGGCAAAGCGCACGCAGCGGGTGCACTGGATGCAGCGGGTCATGACCGTCTTGACGATCGGACCCATATATTTCTCGGTGACAGCACGCTTGTTCTCGTGGAACCGGCTCCCGCCCCGGCCATAGGCCACCGACTGGTCTTGGAGGTCGCATTCGCCACCCTGATCGCAGATCGGGCAATCGAGGGGGTGGTTGATGAGCAGGAACTCCATCACCCCTTCGCGCGCCTTCTTGACCATTTCGGTCTGGGTGAAGATTTCCTGATTGTCTGCGGCGGGCAACGCGCAGGACGCCTGCGGCTTGGGCGGTCCGGGCTTCACCTCAACCAGGCACATGCGGCAGTTGCCGGCGATGCTGAGGCGCTCATGATAGCAGAAGCGAGGGATTTCCTTGCCCGCCAGTTCACACGCCTGGAGGACAGTGGCGCCCGCCGGGACTTCGAGTTCTACGCCGTCTACTTTGACCTTCGGCATGGTTACTCCGCTGCCTCCATCACCGGGGCGCTACCCTTATGTTCGTTGATCCGGCGCTCGATTTCCGGACGGAAGTGCCGGATCAAGCCCTGGATCGGCCAGGCCGCCGCGTCACCGAGAGCGCAGATGGTGTGGCCTTCGACCTGCTTGGTGACCTGCTGGAGCATGTCGATTTCGCTGATGTCCGCCTCGCCCGAGCGCAGACGCTCCATCACCCGCCACATCCAGCCGGTGCCTTCGCGGCAGGGCGTGCACTGGCCGCAGCTTTCATGCTTGTAGAAGTAGGAGAGCCGCGAAATGGCGCGGACGATGTCGGTGGACTTGTCCATGACGATGACGGCGGCGGTGCCAAGGCCCGATCCGACCGCTTTCAGCCCGTCGAAGTCCATCGGCGCGTCCATGATCTGCGCGGCGGGAACCAGCGGCACCGACGACCCGCCGGGGATCACGGCAAGCAGATTGTCCCAGCCGCCTCTTATGCCGCCGCAGTGCCGGTCGATCAGTTCCTTGAAGCTGATGCCCATCGACTCTTCGACGACACAGGGCTTGTTCACATGGCCGCTGATCTGGAAGAGCTTGGTGCCCTTGTTGTTCTCCCGCCCGAAGCTGGAGAACCATTCCGAACCGCGCCGCAGGATCGTCGGGGCGACCGCGATCGATTCCACATTGTTCACCGTGGTCGGGCAACCATAGAGGCCCGCGCCAGCCGGGAAAGGCGGCTTCAGGCGCGGCTGGCCCTTCTTGCCTTCCAGGCTTTCGATCTGCGCGGTTTCCTCGCCGCAGATATAGGCGCCCGCACCGCGATGCACGAACACGTCGAAATCATAGCCCGACCCGCAGGCGTTCTTGCCCAGGAACCCCTTTTCATAGGCCTGCTCGACGGCGGCGAAGAGCACCTTCGCCTCATAGATGAACTCGCCGCGAATATAGATATAGGCGGCGCGCGCCCGCATCGCGAAACCGGCGACCAGCGCGCCCTCGATCAGCTTGTGCGGATCGTGGCGGATGATCTCGCGGTCCTTGCACGAGCCCGGCTCGGATTCGTCGGCGTTGATCACCAGGAAGCTCGGGCGGCCATCCTTGCTTTCCTTGGGCATGAAGCTCCACTTCATGCCGGTCGGGAAGCCGGCGCCACCGCGACCGCGCAGGCCAGACGCCTTGATGCGCTCGATGATCTCGTCCTGGCCGATTTCCAGCAGCTTCTTGGTGTTATCCCAATCGCCGCGCTTGATCGCCGCGTCGATGCCCCAGTCCTGGAAGCCATAGACGTTGGTGAAGATGCGATCCTTGTCGCTGAGAGGCGCAATCACGTCGCTCATGCCCATTCCCCGCGATAGTCGTGGTTGCCGTTGACCATGTCCTTGAGCGTGGTCGGCCCGCCTTCGGGGCAGCTGGTCTGACGCTCGATCTGCGGTCCGATCTTGGGGCTCTTGCCGGCGGCGAGATCGTCGAGGATCGCACTCATGCTGTCATAGGTCAGGTCTTCGAAATTATCGTCGTTGATCTGGACCATCGGCGCGTTGGCGCAGGCGCCCAAACACTCGACCTCGGTCAGCGTGAACAGGCCGTCGGGCGTCGTGCCGCCCTTCACCAGACCCTTGTTCTTGCAGGCCGAAAACACGTCATCGGAGCCTCGCAGCATGCAGGGCGTGGTGCCGCAAACCTGCACATGATAGCGGCCGACCGGCGCGAGGTTGTACATGGTGTAGAAGGTCGCGACCTCGTAAACGCGCATGTAGGGCATTTCGAGCTGGTCGGCGATATACTCCATCACCGGCACCGGCAGCCAGCCATTGGTCTGCGTTTCCGCGCCCACCTGACGCTGGGCCAGATCGAGCAGCGGCATCACCGCCGACTGCTGACGGCCGGCGGGATAGCGGGCGATGACCTTCTTCGCCTGCTCGGCATTCTCGGCCGTCCACGCAAACCCGCCCCAGCGCGCGCGCGTTTCGACCTCGTCCGGGATATGAACTGCGTCAGCCATTAGCGGTCACATTCTCCAAACACGATGTCCATGGCGCCCAGAACGGCGGTGGTGTCGGCGAGCATGTGGCCCTTCATCATGAAGTCCATCGCCTGCAGGTGCGAGAAGGCCGTCGGCCTGATCTTGCAGCGATAGGGCTTGTTGCTGCCGTCCGCGACCAGATAGACGCCGAATTCGCCCTTGGGGCTTTCGGTCGCGACATAGACTTCGCCGGCGGGCACATGGAAACCCTCGGTATAGAGTTTGAAGTGATGGATCAGCGCTTCCATCGAGCGCTTCATTTCCCCGCGCAGTGGCGGCGAAACCTTGCGGTCGAAGCTGGCGATCGGCCCTTCCGGCATGTCGTTCAGGCACTGTTTCATGATCCGCGCGGACTGGCGAACTTCCTCGACGCGCACCATGAAGCGGTCATAGCAATCATAGTTGGTGCCGACCGGAACGTCGAAGTTCACACGGTCATAGACGTCATAGGGCTGGCTCTTGCGAATGTCCCACGGAATGCCGCTGCCCCGGACCATGGGACCCGAAAAGCCCCATTTTAGCGCATCCTCTTTCGACACGATGGCGATGTCGACATTGCGCTGCTTGAAGATGCGGTTGTCGGCGACAAGGCTGATCGCGTCCTCGAACAGGCGCGGCAGGCGGGTGTCGAGCCAGTCGGCGATGTCGGTCAAAAGCTTCAGCGGTACGTCCTGATGCACGCCGCCCGGCCGGAAATAGGCCGAGTGCATCCGCGCGCCCGACGCGCGCTCGAAGAAGTTGAGGCAATCCTCGCGGATTTCGAACAGCCACAGGTTCGGCGTCATCGCACCGACGTCCATCACATGGCTGCCAAGGTTGAGCATATGATTGCAGATGCGCGTCAGTTCCGCGAAGAACACGCGCAGATATTGCGCGCGCAGCGGCACTTCCAGATTGAGCAGCTTCTCGATCGCCAGCACATAGCTATGCTCCATGCCGAGCGGCGAGCAATAGTCGAGGCGGTCGAAATAGGGCAGCGCCTGCAGATAGGTCTTATACTCGATCAGCTTCTCGGTGCCGCGATGCAGCAGGCCGACATGCGGGTCGCAGCGCTCGACGATTTCGCCGTCCAGTTCCATAACCAGACGCAGAACGCCATGCGCCGCGGGATGCTGCGGGCCGAAGTTGATCGTGTAGTTCTGGATCTCCGTGTCGCCGAGCGTCGGGTCCGCCGCGTCGGTCATGTGATCCAGCTTTTCCAGATAGTCGGACATCAGGCTTTGTCCTCGGACTTCTTGTTAGCCTCGCTGTCGGTCGGCTCGCCCGCGCCACTGACGCCGGGCTTTTCCGTGACCTTGGGCGTGGCGGCAGCCGGGCCGCCCTGGGGCGGAACAGGAGGCGGCGTAGCGGCGGCAGGACTCGGCGCGCCCGGAGCCTGCGGCGCCTTTTCGTCGCCCGGCAGCACATATTGCGCGCCTTCCCACGGACTCATGAAATCGAAGCTGCGGAAATCCTGCGCGAGGCGGACCGGCTCGTAAACGACGCGCTTGTCCTCTTCGGAATAACGCAGTTCGACATAGCCGGTCAGCGGGAAATCCTTGCGCTGCGGATGGCCCTTGAAGCCATAGTCGGTCAGGATGCGACGCAGGTCCGTATTGCCGTCGAAGATGACGCCATACATGTCGAACACCTCGCGCTCCAGCCAGCCGGCGACCGGCCAGATGTGCGTGATGGTCGGCACCGGCGTATCCTCATCGGTTGAGACCTTGACGCGAACGCGGTGGTTCCGCGTGACGCTCAGCAAATGATAGCAGATCTCGAACCGCTCGGGCCGGTCGGGATAGTCGACCCCGGCGATCTCCATCATCTGCTGATATTGCGCCTTGTCACGCAGCAGCAGCATGGCGTCGGCCAGTTTCTCGCGTTCGACGGTGAAGCTCAACTCATCGGCATGGTCGACCGTATCGAGCAGCATCGAGCCGAGCAGGCCGGCGATTTCCTCCGCGATACCGTCAATGGCCGCGATCTTCGGTGCAGAATGGCCCATATCAGCGCTCAATCGTCCCGATCCGGCGGATCTTCCGCTGCAACTGCATCACGCCATAGAGCAGCGCCTCGGCCGTCGGAGGGCAGCCCGGCACATAGATGTCGACCGGCACGATCCGGTCGCAGCCCCGCACGACGGAATAGCTATAGTGATAGTAGCCGCCGCCATTGGCGCACGAACCCATGGAAATCACATATTTCGGTTCCGACATCTGGTCGTAAACCTTGCGGAGCGCAGGAGCCATCTTGTTGCAGAGCGTTCCCGCGACGATCATGACGTCACTCTGGCGCGGGGACGCGCGCGGCGCGGCGCCGAACCGTTCCATGTCGTAGCGCGGCATGTTGACGTGGATCATTTCCACCGCGCAGCAGGCCAGGCCGAAGGTCATCCACCAAAGCGAGCCCGTACGCGCCCACTGGAACAGCTCCTCGGTCGAGGTGACGAGGAAACCCTTGTCGCTGACCTCGCCGTTCAACGCGTTGAAGAAATCCTGGTCAGGCTGCGTTCCCACCGGCGGCAATGTGCCGGGCATGGGACGATCAAGTTCTACTCCCAATCGAGGGCTCCCTTCTTCCACGCATAGACGAGGCCAAGCACCAGCTCCGCTATGAAGATCATCATCGTCGACCAGCCTGCCCACCCGATCTGGTTGAGGCTGACAGCCCAGGGGAAGAGGAAAGCCGCTTCCAGGTCGAAGATGATGAACAGGATCGCCACGAGGTAGAAGCGCACGTCGAACTGGCTGCGCGGCTCCTCGAACGCCGGGAAGCCGCACTCATATTCGCTGAGCTTCGCTGGGTCGGGCTTGTGCGCCCCGGTCAACCGGCCGACCAGCATCGGCAGGAACACGAACGCGCTGGAGAGCAGCAGAGCGATCCCAAGAAAGATCAGGATCGGCAGATATTGGGCTAGATCGACCAACGGAATCCCCTGGGCGAAAATGATTATGGGCGCGCTTTAGGCCCGCTGCATATGCGAAGCAAGGCCCCGGTCGATGAGAATGATTCGCAAGTAACCGGTGCGTTCGGCCGGGCTACGTTGGCTTAGCGTAGCGCTCCCGCCACCAGCTTATGCAGCTTGCTGTGAATGGCATCGTTGCCGGCGATGATCTCACGTCGCTCGATGGGCCGATCACCGCCGCGAAAATCGGTGACAAAGCCGCCTGCCTCGCGCACCAGCAGGATGCCCGCCGCCACGTCCCATGGCTGCAACCCGCTTTCCCAGAAGCCGTCATACCGTCCCGAGGCCACATGGGCGAGGTCCAGCGTTGCGGCACCGAAACGGCGGATGCCCGCAACGGAAGGTCCGACCGCGCCGAAGACGCGCGTCCATTGCGCGAAATCGCCATGGCCCAGGAACGGGATGCCGGTGGCAATCAGGCACTCCCCCAGGTCGCGCCGGGCCGACACACGGAGCCGCTGGTCGTGGCGCCAGGCGCCCCTGCTCTTTTCTGCCCAATAGCTCTCGTCGGTGACGGGCTGATAGATGAGGCCGGTTGTGACCTCCTTCTTGCCGCCATAGAGCGGCTCTTCCACCGCGATCGAAATGGCGAAATGCGGAATGCCGTGAAGGAAATTGGTCGTGCCATCCAACGGGTCGATGATCCAGCGCGGCTTGCTCGGATCACCTTCGATCACCCCGCCTTCTTCCAGCAGGAATCCCCAGTCGGGACGCGCCTTGCGCAGTTCCTCCACCAGCGTCTGCTCGCACTGCATGTCCGCCTTGGACACGAAGTCGGCCGGCCCCTTGCGGGAGACCTGCAGATGCTCGACTTCCCCGAAATCGCGACGCAGCTTGGCCCCCGCCTTTCGGGCGGCGCGTTCCATGACGGTAAGAAGGCCGGAATGAGATACCATGTAAAAATCTCCGCCGCCCCGACGGGCGGCCTTTGTTTTACTTTTTCGGAGCGGGCTTGGCCGCAGGCGCAACGGGACGGTAACCACAGGTGCCCGCGATCACCGCCAGCATCTGCGAGGGATCCTTGGCGTTCACCTTGCCGGGATTGCGCGCGATCACCCTATCGGTCGCCTCGCTGACTTTCGAAAGCGGATTGGCATAAAGGCATTCGAACAGCGCGGTCTTGACCGTATCGTCGACCTCTTTCGACTGCAGCGCGCCGCTGATGATGTTCAGCACATGCGCCGCGTTCTGGAGTTGCGCCTTGGACGGCTTGTCAACCGTCTGGGCGAAAGGCGCAGCCGGCAGCGCGCCGATCACCAGGATGGCAGCCGATGCCGCACTGCGCCAGAGCCGCATCAGTCTGCCCGCTTCACATATTCGCGCTCATAGACATCGACAACGATGCGCGTGCCGGTGACGATGTGCGGCGGCACCATGACGCGGACGCCATTGTCGAGGATCGCGGGCTTGTAGCTGGCGGAGGCCGTTTGCCCCTTCACCACTGCGTCGGCTTCGACCACGGTCGCTTCCACAGTTTCGGGCAGCTGCACGGAGATCGGACGCTCTTCATACATTTCCAGCATGACCATCATGCCGTCCTGAAGGAAGGCGGCGGCATCGCCCACCAGATCCTGCGGCAGGTTGATCTGCTCGTAGGTCTCCGTATCCATGAAGACGAGCATGTCGCCTTCGGCATAGAGATACTGGAAGTCCTTGGTGTCCAGGCGAATGCGCTCGACGGTTTCGGCCGAACGGAAACGGACGTTGTTCTTGCGCCCGTCGATGAGATTCTTCAGCTCCACCTGCATATAGGCACCGCCCTTGCCGGGCTGGGTGTGCTGGATCTTGACGGCGCGCCACAGGCTTCCGTCATATTCGATATTGTTGCCGGGACGAATCTCGACGCCGCTGATCTTCATGGAAGAGCCTGCCTATATGTCTGAAGGTGAAAAGAGCCGGCCTCTTTAAGGCTGGGGGCGCCTCTACATGTTGCCGCGCGTCAGGGCAAGAGGGCGCCCCTCACAGCCGGTGGGCGAGCAGCGGATAAGGGTTGATGGGATGGCCGGAGTACCAAGGTTTGCCAGGCGAGGTCTCATGCACGGCGAAGTGGAGATGTGGCGCACCGGGGTCGGCGTTGCCGGTGCTCCCCACCGTCGCGATCTTCTGTCCCCGCCGCAGCAGCTGCCCTTCGGCGAGGCCGGGCGCATAGGCATCGAGATGGGCGTAATAATAGATGCGCCGTCCGTCGACCGAGCGTTGATAGATGGTGAGACCACCGTCCACGCTTGAAAACAGCCTTTCCACCCGCCCGTCGGCCGCCGCCAGTACCGCCCTGCCCCGGGCCGCCATAATGTCTATCGCGTCATGTGACCGCGCCCCGCCGGCGCGGGACTGGGCGAAAGTATCGGTGAGGGCTGTTGGCGGCACGCCTTCTACGGGGATGAGCAATTCACCGTTCTCGGCCGGTCCACCCGGCGGAGGTGGCGGTTGAGAAGGTGATGCCGACCCGCCGCCCGGGACGATCCGCACACAAGTGCGAAGGAAGAAAGCGACCAGCAGGATAACGAGCGCGATCCACGCCCAACCCCTGCGTCCCAACCTCATGCCTGGAAAATCGCCTTAACCCCGCTCTTCACCATCTGGGCCAGACGCGCCGCATCCCAGTTGGTCAGGCGGATGCAGCCATGGCTTTCCGTACGGCCGATGGTCTGCGGCTCGGGTGTGCCGTGAATACCATAATGTTGTTTCGAAAGGTCTATCCACACGACGCCGACAGGTCCGTTGGGTCCAGGCTTCAGCACCGCCTTTTGATCGTTCGCATCGGCATTCCAGAACAGATCAGGGTTATAATGAAATTCAGGATTGCGGCTTATCCCTTTGATTTCCCAGGTTCCGAGCGGCAGCGGATCATGCTTTGACCCCATGGTCGCGGGGAATTGAGCGATCAAGCGATCCTGAGCATCAAAGACCCGCAGCACGCCATCGGATTTGTCGACGACAATATGGTCAGCCTGCGGCTGGTCCCTGGCGACCCCCAGGCTTGCCAAGGTTGCGCCCCAGCCACGCTCGTCGCCTTCGATCCGCGCGACGGGCTGATTGCCGATCGCCGGGACGCGCACGGTTGCGCCCGCGCCTACCTTTGTATTCGGTGAGTTCAGCGCCACCAAAACCTCGGGCTTCGTATGAAAGCGCTCGGCCAGCTTCTCCAACAGGTTGTTATAGCCCAAAGTCGGCAGCTTCGCCTGCTCGGCAAAGCCCTTGGGTATGGACGTGAATGGCCCTTGAGCGAAGCCCGTGGGGATTTTCATGAGCCATGTCGCAGGCGGTGGGTTGTTGCCCAGTAGAGCCTTGGTGGTTGCCTCGTCATATCGGCCGGTGACGGGCAAGCCCTTGGCCTGCTGGAATCCCTGGAGTGCGGCGGTGAAGGACATCCCCTCCTTGCCGTCCAGCACGCCCGGAGAGAATCCGGCACGGTCCAGTGCGACCTGTGCCTGCAGGATCGAGTCCGCGCGCGGCGCCACGCCAGGGGTCTCCGGCACGATCGTGAAGGCATAGGGGTCGCTCGCCGAAGGGGCCGGTACGGCGTGAGCGGCAGGTGGATTGCCCCCCTTACCGGACGCGCTGTCATTGCCCTGCGAAACGGACACGTTGCAGGCGGTGCAAAGCAGCGCAAGGATCAGCAGGTGATTTTTCACGGCAATGCTCTCCTGATTGTGGAGAGAAAACGCGCAAGTGTCCGGAAAGCTGCCTCCGGTCGGACCGGCGCGAATCGGAGGTGGCCTCTGCCCTCAGCCTAGCAGCGGCGCGAAGGCTCGCACGCCCGCTCCGGGCCCTCCGGCGTGCCCCCACACCGCTCCGCTCACCGCCAGGAAATCCGCCCCGGCGCGTACCAGCGGCGCGGCGTTATCCGCGGTAATGCCGCCGATCGCCACGCACGGCAGCTCGAACAGCGTGGTCCACCAACTCAAGATCGATGGGTCGGGCCGATGACGGGTTTCCTTGGTGGCAGTCGGATAGAAGGCGCCGAAAGCGACATAATCCGCCCCCGCCTCGCCGGCCTCCATGCCCAGGTGCCGGCTGTCGTGGCAGGTGACGCCGATCTGTACCGCCGGCCCCAACAGCTTGCGCGCCTCACGCGGGTCCCCGTCACCCTGCCCCAGATGCACGCCATCCGCGCCCAGCCGTCCGGCCAGCGCGACGCTGTCGTTGATGATGAAGGCGATGTCCCGCTCCGCGCAAAGTGTCTGCAGCGGCGCTGCGGCGCGCGCGATCGCGTCTTCGTCGATCCCCTTCAGTCGCAGTTGAAACGCCGCAACACGTCCAGCATCAAACGCTTCCGCCAGACGAGCGGCAAAGCCTTCCTCGATGATGGGAGGAGAGATCAGGTAGAGCTGGCAGGCAGGCCGCCGCGCGTCCCGCTCGAAGCGATCGGCGAAACCGGGATCAAGCGCGAGCTCATCGTCAGTGAAATCTGTCATGCGGTGGCCTTAGCGCTTTTTGGGCGCAATCGAAAAGGGCGGAACCCGCGCCCGCCACCAAGAGCCGCTCCCAAATGGCAAAACGACGTCATCATCCGTTCCATTGGCTCATCGCAGTTGGCGAGTTTCAGCAGCTGGGTGAGAGAGGGGTCGGCTTGCATCCATCACCTGCCGCCCGGTCTAGCCCGGAGCCTGGACCGGCTGAGGCGCTTTCCCCGCGCTCCATAACCGCCGTCTTCGAGTTTCGTCACCCGAGCTGATATGAGGACACCGTCTATCCGCTGCCGGACGCCCATGGCGCAGGCTTTTGCATCCGTGACATGCCAGGCTCCGCCAGCCCGCGCATCGTGACCGTCCGCTTCGCCCATGTCCCTTTCCATGGCGGCAAAGGTAGATATTGGCGACGGTATGCCGAGGCAAAGCTGTTGCAATGGACCGATTGGATGGTCGAACAGTCGGGGGCCGGCGCACCGACTGGGCCTATTTCAACAATGACGCCAATGCTGACGCGGTCGAGGACGCCCCTGACCATCAAAGCCATGGTGAGCCAAGCCGGGCGGTGATCGCGATGACCAGCGCCCGGCCCTGCCCTCACGCCGCCTTGCTGGTTGAGGCGGTATAGATTTCGTCAATTGCACTGCCGAGCGACGCGTTGAACTCGTCATCGCTCATCTGGTGGCGCAGATCTTCCAGCAGCGCGCGGCTGAAGCTGGCGATGATGCCCTTGTTCTTTGCCAGCTCGACACAGGCTTCCGGGCGCTTGAAGCCCCCGGACAGCGCCACGACGCGGAGCACCTTTGGATGCTCGACCAGCGCGTCGAACAGGCCCGGATTTTCCGGCAGCGAGAGCTTGAGCATCACCTTCTGCCCCTCAGGCAGCGCATCCAGGCCCGTCAGCAACTCCTCAAGCAGGATCTGATCCGCCTGCGCGCGCTCGGGGCTCTTGATGTTGATCTCAGGCTCAAGCATCGGCATCAGCCCTGCGGCCAGGACCTGGGCGCCGACCTCGAACTGCTGCTTGACGATCGCGGCGATGCCCTCGCGGTTGGCGAGATTGATAACCGAACGCTCCTTGGTCCCAAACACACCGAGCGACTTGGCGCGCTTGAGCAACGTGTCGAGTTCCGGCATCGGTTTCATCAGCTGAACACCGTTCGCCTCATCCTCCAGACCCTTGTCGATCTTGATGAAGGGAACGACGCCGCGCTCGACCAACGCCTGGGGCACCGGCTTGCCATTGGCGTTGCCGTCCATGGTGCGCTCGAACAGGATCGCGCCGATCACCTTGTCGCCGCTGAAGACGGGCGAGGTGATGATGCGGGTGCGCATGTCATGGATGAGGCCGAACATCTCTTCATCGCCGTTCCAGGCGCCTTCCTCGATGCCATAGCCCTTGAGCGCCTTGGGCGTGGAACCGCCGCTCTGGTCGAGCGCGGCGATGAAGCCCTTGCCGGCCTCGATCTTCTTCATCATGTCCTGATCCAGCATCTGCACACACCTTCTCTGCAGGGTTGCGCCGCTTCCTCAGCGGCTTGAAAAAAACTGAAAGGCCGCCGTCCCGATGGACCGCGGCCTTGACATTCAGACCATGAGCGCCTTGACGCCCGGCAGTTCCTTGCCTTCCATCCATTCCAGGAAGGCGCCGCCCGCCGTTGATACAAAGGTGAAGTCGGCCGCCACACCGGCGTGGTTGAGCGCCGCAACGGTATCGCCGCCCCCGGCTACTGATACCAGCCCGCCTTCCTTGGTGAGCGCCGCAGCGGTCCTGGCGAGCGCGACCGTCGCCTTATCGAAGGGCGCGATCTCGAACGCGCCAAGAGGCCCGTTCCACACCAGGGTCCGGCAATTTTTGAGCGCGTCGCCCAGCGCCTCGACCGCAGCCGGCCCCACGTCCAGGATCATCTCGTCGGCCGCAACCTCGTGCACGTTGCAGGTCCGCACCGACGGCGGATTGGCCGCAAATTCCTTCGCCACCACGACGTCATAGGGCAGGTGGATGGTGCAACCGGCCTTTTCCGCAGCTTCGAAGATCGCCTCGGCGGTGTCCGCCAGATCCTTCTCGCACAGCGACTTGCCCACATCCACGCCCCGCGCGTGCAGGAACGTGTTGGCCATGCCGCCGCCGATGATCAGATGATCGACCTTCGCAACCAGGTTGTTGAGCACGTCGAGCTTGGTCGACACCTTGGCTCCGCCAACGACCGCCGCGACCGGCTTCACCGGTTCGCCTAGCGCCGCCTGCAACGCGTTCAGTTCCTTTTCCATCGAGCGGCCCGCGAACGCCGGCAGCTTGTGCGCCAGGCCCTCGGTAGAGGCATGCGCCCGGTGTGCAGCGGAAAAGGCATCGTTCACGTAGAAATCGCCGATTGAGGCCATCGCTTCGACCAGCACCGGGTCATTCTTTTCCTCGCCGGCATGGAAGCGGGTATTTTCAAGGATCGAGATATCACCGGGGCGCATCACGGCGATGCCGTCGACGGCCGCCTGGCCACAGCAGTCAGGGATGAACTGCACGTCGCGGCCCAGCACGGCCGTGAGCGGGCGGGTGATCTTGGAGAGCGAATATTCAGGGTTCTTCTGCCCCTTGGGCCGGCCGAAATGTGCCAGGATAAGGACTTTCGCGCCACGATCCGCCAGCTCCAATATGGTCGGCATCGCTGCACGCAGGCGGGTGTCGTCCGTCACGCTGCCGTCCTGCATCGGCACGTTCAAATCTTCGCGCACCAATACGGTCTTGCCGCTGATGTCGCCCATGTCGTCCAGCGTCTTGAAGGGCTTGGCCACGGTCTTCCCCTGCTTACCAACAAAAATCCGTTCGGCTCGAACCAATCGAACCGAACGGCTATAGGTGACAGCTTACAGCAGGCCCGCAACCACGCCGGTCGTGTCGACCATGCGGTTGGAGAAGCCCCATTCATTGTCGTACCAGCTCAGCACGCGCACCAGCTTGCCGTCGATGACTGCCGTTTCCAGGCTGTCGACGGTTGAGCTGGCCGGATCGCCGTTGAAGTCGATCGAAACCAGCGGCTCATCGGTATAGGCGAGCACGCCCTTGAGCGGGCCGGATTCGGAAGCCGCCTTGAGCAGGCTGTTCACTTCCTCAAGGCTGGTGTCGCGCTTGGGCGTGAAGGTGAGGTCGACGACCGACACGTTGGGCGTTGGCACACGAATGGCCGAACCGTCCAGCTTGCCCTTGAGTTCGGGCAGCACCTCGCCGACCGCGCGCGCAGCGCCCGTGGTCGTCGGGATCATCGACATGGCGGCCGCGCGCGAGCGGCGGGCGTCACTATGGATCTGGTCGAGGATCTTCTGGTCGTTGGTGTAGCTGTGGATCGTGGTCATCAGGCCACGTTCGATGCCGATGCTGTCGTTAAGCACCTTGGCAAGCGGCGCCAGGCAGTTGGTGGTGCAGGACGCGTTCGAAATGACGATGTCGTCAGCCGTCAGCGTCTCATGGTTGACGCCGAACACGACGGTCTTATCGACGCCCTTGGCCGGGGCGGAGATCACGACGCGCTTGGCGCCCGCCGACAGATGCTTGGACGCCGATTCGCGATCGGTGAAGAAGCCGGTGCACTCCAGCGCGATTTCCACGCCTTGCGCGGCATGGGGCAGCTTGGCCGGATCACGCTCGGCGGTCACGACGATGCGCTTGCCGTTAATGATCATCGCGTCGCCATCGACGTTCACTTCGCCGGGGAAAGGACCATGCACGCTGTCGCGCTTGAACAGCAGGGCGTTCGCCTTGGCATCGCCCAGGTCGTTGATGCTCACCAGCTCCAGATCATGGTCGTTGCGCTCCAAAATGGCGCGCGCCACCAGGCGGCCGATACGTCCGAAACCGTTGATTGCTACCTTCGTTGCCACTGCACTAGCCTCCTGATTGGGTAGATTATTTTTAGTGATCGAGAGCGGCCGCCACCTGCGGCGCGATCTTGGCGGCCGTCAGGCCGAAATGCTCATAAAGCGCCTCTGCCGGAGCCGAAGCGCCGAATGTGTCGATGCCAAAGCGCAGGCCGGCGATGCCCACATAGCGTTCCCAGCCAAACGTCGTTCCTGCCTCGATCGAAACGCGAAGGACATGATGCGGCAAGAGATCATCCTTATAGGCCTGAGCCTGCGCATCGAAATGCACCCAGCTGGGCATGGACACGACATCCACGCCGATACCCTGCGCCTCCAGCAGATCGGCGGTCGCAACCGCGATTTCGACTTCGGATCCGGTGGCAATCAAAACAGCCTTGCGCTCGCCCTTGGCGGCGCGCAGGCGGTAGGCTCCCTTGGCCGACAGATTCTCGCCCGCCTTTTCGGTGCGCAGCTGCGGCAGGTTCTGGCGGGTCAGCGCCAGCACCGAGGGGCCGTCCTTGTCCCGCAGCGCCAGTTCCCAGCATTCCGCCGTCTCGACCACGTCGGCCGGGCGATAGACATCGAGATTGGGGATCATGCGCAGCGACATGACATGCTCGATCGGCTGGTGGGTCGGGCCGTCCTCGCCCAGGCCGATGGAATCATGCGTCAACACGTGGATGACGCGCTGCTGCTGGAGCGCCGCCAGTCGGATGCCACCGCGCATATAGTCGGAAAAGACCAGGAAGGTGCCGCCATAAGGAATGACACCGCCATGCAGCGCCATGCCGTTCATCGCACAGGCCATGCCGAACTCGCGGATGCCATAATAGACATAGCGGCCCGCATAATCATCCTTGGTGAGTGGCCCGGTCGACTTGGTCTTGGTGTTGTTGGAACCGGTGAGGTCGGCCGAACCACCCAGCGTTTCGGGCAGCAGGTCATTGATCGCACCCAGCGCCAGCTCGCTTGCCTTGCGGGTCGCGACCTTCTGGGGATTGGCGATCAGCGTGTCGATATACGCGCTGAGCGAGAAATCGGCGGGCAGGTCGCCCTCCATGCGGCGCTGGAATTCGGCCTTCTGGCCATTGTTTGCCAGACGGCCTTCCCACGCCGTACGAACTTCCGCGCCACGCGCACCGATGCGGCGCCATTCGGCGGCGATATCCTCGGGGATGACAAAAGGCTCAGCGGTCCAGCCCAAAAATTCCCGCGCGGCCGCGACTTCCTCGACGCCCAGCGCCGAACCATGGACACCCGAAGTGCCCGCCTTGTTAGGCGCGCCATAGCCGATCTTGGTGGCGCAGGCGACCAGCGACGGACGCGGATCGGCCAGCGCCTCGTCGATGGCGCGGCGCACATCGGCGACATCATGGCCGTCACACGACACGACATGCCAGCCGGTAGCGGCGTAGCGAGCGCGCACATCCTCGCTGCTCGACAGGTCGACCGCGCCATCGATCGTGATCTTGTTGTCATCCCACAGCACGATCAGGCGGCTCAGGTTCAGGTGACCCGCAAGCCCGATCGCCTCATGATTGATGCCTTCCATCAGGCATCCGTCACCCGCGATCACCCAGGTGCGGTGATCAACCAGACCGTCACCGAACTGTGCATTGAGGTGCCGTTCGGCAATCGCCATGCCCACGGCAGTTGCAAGACCAGAACCCAGCGGGCCAGTCGTCGCTTCGACTCCCGCCAGCTCGAAATTCTCCGGATGACCGGCGCAGGGGCTGCCCAGCTGCCGGAAATTGCGGATATCCTCCATCGTGGGGCGCGCATAGCCGGTCAGGTGCAGCAGCGAATAGATGAGCATCGACCCATGGCCAGCCGACAGCACGAACCGGTCGCGGTCAGCCCATTTCGGCTGGCTGGGGTCGAACTTCAGATAATCCTTGAACACGACCGTCGCGACATCCGCCATGCCCATCGGCATTCCCGGATGGCCGCTGTTCGCCGCCTGAACCGCATCCATGGAAAGCGCCCTGATGGCGCTGGCGAGCGACTTTTCGGAAACGGTCATCTGGGCTGGCGTCTTTCCTGCTTTTTGAAGCGGCCCCCTGCTGAGCCTGCGAATCGAAATCGCGTCCCCTTTGTCGCGTTGCACACAAGGCGTCAACCGTGGCCAGCCCCGGGCGAGCGGCGAGCCGCCCAATGACTGCTTTTGCGCGGCGAAAACTTTGGTTATGCGTGGGACATGGCAAGCAACCGCATGATGCAGGCGATCGCCACGCTGGAGCGTGCGGTCAGCCGGCTGGAACAGGAGGCGGACGGACTTATGTCGAATGCCGCATCCCAGTCCCCAATCGTCGATCCGGAAGCGGCCCGCGCGGCGCTGCGGTCGTTGGACGGCCTCATCGCGGAATTGAAGGGCCGGGCGGATGGCTGAAACCACGTTACAGATTGCAGGGCGCCACTATCCGATCCGTTGCCGCGACGGGGAAGAAGCGCATCTTACCCATCTCGCGGGCTTAATCGAGCGCAAGGCGCGCCTGGCTCAGCAGAATACGCCCGGCCTGACCGAAACGCGCACCCTCCTCTTCGCCGCCATCTTCCTCGCCGATGAACTTCATGACCTTAAACGGGAAGCAATCGGCCGACAGCAGCGCCTGGCGCTGGAGGACGAGGACGAGCCCGCAGCCCGGGCGATCGAAGCACTTGCCGCGCGCATCGAAAAGCTGTGCGACAGACTTGTGGAACCCGGCCCCGACGCCTAGATTGGAGGCGACGGGTACTGCGCGGTATCGAGCTTTTGCGAACATCCCTGAGGCGATAATCACATCCAAGGGGGCTGTCCCTGGGCGGGTCCTGGCCCGACTTACATGGTCCCCACCTGACGTTGAGGCGTCAGAGGATTTTCCGGCACACGGCCGAGGCGGTCCCGTCACCCGCTCCTTTCATTTCAGGCGTAAGCGAGAAACGGGTTGCGTGCCCTTTGCCGAGGTCTAGACGGGCTGCATGAGCGACGATCCCGACAAGACTGCGTTACGCTCCCTCGCGCGGGAGCGCCGTCGCTCTTTCGTGTCCACACTTGATGCCCTCGCGCACCGGCTCGCGTTCAAGGCCATCCCCTCGCCCCTTGCCCGTCGTTTAGGCGAAGCGCAGACCGTGGCGCTGTACATGGGCCTTGATGACGAGGCCCCGGCCCAGCGACTCGTCCCCCAGCTTGCCGCGATGGGCAAGTCCCTCGCGCTCCCGCACGTGCTCGATCGCCTCGGCAGCATGGAATTCCTCGGCTGGACGCCCGATGATCAATTGCTCCCCGGCCTATATGGCACACATCATCCCGAACCCAGCGGCGCTCCGGTCGCGCCCGACGTCATTATCGCGCCAATGCTGGGGTTCGATCGGGCGATGAACCGCCTCGGTCAGGGGGGTGGCTATTATGACCGCGCCTTCGCCCGCTATCCGGACGCGCTGCGGATTGGCCTTGCGTGGTCGGTGCAGGAGCAAGCGAGCCTGCCTGCAGACCCATGGGACCTGCCGCTGGATGTCATTCTGACCGAAGTCGAACTGATCGAAGGACAAAACGCGTGAATCGCCAGCCCGCCCCTTACAAGCCGAGCTGGCGCAAGCCCCTGGGCATGTTCATCATCCTGGCGCTGATCGCATTGTGGGCGGTTCTGGTCGGCAGCCTGTCCGGGCCGATCGGTCGTCTGCCGATGGTCGTGCAGGTTCCAACCTATGTCTTCATGGGCCTTGTTTGGATCTGGATATTGCCCCTGAAGCGTCTGCTTGCCTGGATGGAAACCGGCCGCTGGCGCCGCCGGTGACCCCGCTCGGAGCCAAAAGCGGCGTTCCGATATAGGGCTTGTCCCTATGGCAGCGTCGTCACATAAGCAGCTGAAGGAACTGGATAATTTGGCCTATGGGCCACCCACATTCTTCAAAAGAAGTGGCGCGAGTGACGGGGCTCGAACCCGCGACCTCCGGCGTGACAGGCCGGCGCTCTAACCAACTGAGCTACACCCGCGTTCAGTGTGGGCGGGCATCTATGCGGGCACGCCTAACCTGTCAACCGGCTCTTTTGTCACTTTCCTCTTTCTCGTCATTTTCTTCGGGGAACGGGACAGTCAACGTGCCTCGTTCGAACAGGAATCCGGCAATGTCAGGCGTTCCCGCAGCGGACACGACGGTTTGGACGATGATCAGAAGCGGCACGCCAAGCAGCGCGCCTGGCGTTCCCCATACCCATGCCCAAAAGGTCAATGATACCAGAATCAGCAGCGGATTCATCGTCAGCCGACGACCCAGCACCATGGGCGTAACGGCATTCGCCTCCACCAGATGGAATCCGATCTGGATCGCGGCAGGCAGCAGCGCCTTCCAGACATCGTCGAAAACCATGAGCCCCCCAAGCGCCAGCAGCATCGCGGCCAGCATGGGTCCGAAATAGGGAATGAAATTCAGCAGCGCGACGATGCCACCCCACATCAGCGGCGACGGCAGGCCGATCAGCCACAAGGCGACCGCAATCGCCAGCCCCAGGCATAGGTTGATGGTCGCAATCGTGAGCACATAGGCCGACGTCGCGTCGACCACATTCTGGATCACCCGCGCGACTGCCATGGCCCCGTCAAAGCTACCCCGGCTATTGATCGTCCGACGGCGCAGGCGGGTCCAGCCAGCCAGGAAAAAGTAGATGATCAGCAGGCCGAACACCATCTGGATGATCGCCGCCGGGGCCGATGTCGCTGCGAATTGCAGCAGTGAATGGGGAGCTTCTACCGCGGTCGTTTGAGTCGCCGCAACCGGTCCAGAAGCCAGCGTCCGCACCGTTTCGTCAACGAAATGCTGAAGCTGAGAATAGATATCGATCAAAGGCGCGAGATTGTTCTGTATTTTGGGCAAGCGCTCGGGCAGCAGCCTGAACCAGTCGGTCGCCGGCACGATGATCAAGACCAGCGCCGTATTGGCCACCAGCAGGAACACGACGACCGCTATAAGCGCCGCTACAGAAGACGGCATGCGCCGCCTCTCCATCCACTCCAGGAAGGGCACGAGCGCGATGGCAATGACCACGGCGGCCACCAGCGGCAGAAAGAATTCCGCCCCCTCTCGAAGTGCGAACGGCAAGGCCAGCAGCAGGCCGACGCCGCAGGTCAGCGCAATCGAGGCGAGCAGACGGTCTCGCCGACGATCGATCTCATGCTGTTCATGGGGTGTCACTGACAATCATTCCCTGCGGCTGGTTTCTGATGTGTGACCGGCGCACCGCGGTGCGTCAATTTCATTCAGCTGTGTATGCCATCGCAAATGGCCAGTTAACCAAATGTTGGTGGCGCTTCCCCTATGCTGGTCGGCATCAAATCGAACGGGGCAGTGCCGGATGACGCGGAATTTGATATTGGCGATGGGGATTGTAGCGGCAGCGCCGCATGCCGCCTGGGCCCGGCAAGATGTTCGCCTGGAAACGCAAATGTTCGTCGAACGGGTGCAAACGGATATTAATGGCCGCGCGCGCCGCATCCTTGCCAATGCCGACCGGATCGCACCGGGCGACCGCCTTGTACTCGTCGTCAACTGGCGCAACGAAGGGCGTCGCGCGGTAAACGGCCTCGCCCTCACAAACCCGGTCCCGCGCGGCACCAGCCTGTCGCTGGAAGACCCGGCCGCTCAGGTCTCCGTCGACGGGGGCCAGACATGGGGCAGGCTCGACCAGCTATGGCTGCCGACCACGCTGGGCGGCGTGCGCCGCGCTGTTTCCACCGACATAACCCATGTTCGACTCAAGGTTCCGGCGCGCATCTCGCCCGGCGACCGCGGTCGCCTCAGCTATCGCGCGATCGTCCGCTAAAAGGCACGCTCAATCGGCAAAAAGCAGAGCCGGCATTTCCAGCAAGCGCTTTATCGCCTGTACGAAGCTCGCGGCATCCCAGCCGTCGACAACCCGATGGTCGCAACTGATCGACAGGTTCATGAGCTTCGCGGGCACCACCTCCCGCCCGCGGAACACGGGTCGCTCCATGATTCGATTGGGGCCGATGATCGCGACTTCGGGCCGGTTGATGACAGGGGTTGTGGCAACCCCGCCCAGCGGTCCAAGGGAGGTCAGCGTCAGGGTCGATCCGGACAGCTCCTCCGCGCTCGCCTTGCCCGATCTGGCCGCGTCGGCCAACCGGCCGATCTCGCTCGCCAATTGCCAGACGTTGCGGTCCTGGGCGTCGCGGATCACCGGCACCATCAAACCGGTCGCCGTTTGCGTCGCGATGCCCATATGCACCGCGCCATAACGGGTGACGACGCCCGCCTCATCGTCATAACGCGCGTTCAACATCGGGAAGCCGGGCAAGGCCCGGCAGATCGCGACGATCAGCAGCGGCAGCAGCGTCAGCTTGGGCCGATCGCCCCGGCCGGCGTTCAACTGCTCTCGCAGCCTTTCAAGCTCGGTTACGTCGATCTCCTCGACATAGGAAAAATGGGGAATGTGGCGCTTCGACGCTGCCATATTTTCGGCGATTCGGCGACGCAGGCCGATGACCTTGACCGCCTCGTCAGGCCGCCGGGCGATTGCGCCAGCAGGTCGATAGCCCTGTCCCGCCCGGTAGAGCAGAAAAGCATCGAGGTCCGAATGCCGCACATGATCTCCGCTGGCTTTCACCTGGGCCAGATCGACCCCCAACTCCCTGGCCCGTGCCCGGACAGCGGGAGACGCCAGCACTTTACCGCCATCCGCAGGCTCGTGATCCTCGCCCTGACGCGGCTCAGGACCAGAAGGCGGTTCCACAGGGTCAGTGCGAACGAGGCCTTCGATTACCTCCTCCACGACGCGCCCCGGCATTTCCGCCTGCGCCATTTCCTCACCCGGCAATGAAGCCTCCGGCTCGCCATCGTCCTCTATTGCGATCTCGACGAGCATCGACCCGATTGCGACCAGATCCCCCGGCTGTCCCGCAAGCCGCGTCACCACACCCGCCACCGGACTCTCCATCTCGACCGTGGCCTTGTCGGTCATCATATCGGCAATTGGCTGGTCTTCCGTGACCCGGTCACCGACCTTGACATGCCAACCGACGATCTCCGCCTCCGCAATGCCTTCGCCGATGTCGGGCAGCCTGAACGTAAAGAGGCTCATGGCGTCTCAATCCCTCAAGATCTTGTTAATGGCTTCCCGGATGCGCACTGGCCCCGGAAAATAGGCCCATTCCAGGCTATGCGGATAGGGGGTGTCGAACCCGGTCACGCGTTCGATCGGCCCCTCCAGATGGTAGAAGCAGCGTTCCTGCACCAGCGCCAGAAGTTCCGCGCCAAAGCCGCTGGTCCGCGTCGCTTCATGCACGATCAGGCAGCGCCCGGTCTTCCGCACGGATCTCTCGATCGCCTCGATGTCCAGCGGCACAAGGGTGCGCAGATCGATGATCTCGGCGTCGACGCCCATGTCAGCGACCGTGCTTTCCACCACGTGCACCATCGTCCCGTAGCAGAGGATGGTCAGCGCCTCGCCTGGACGCACCGTCCGCGCCTGGCCCAGCGGCACGCGATAATAGCCCTGCGGCACCATGGCCTCGGGATGGCCGGCCCAGCTTGTGGCCGGCCGGTCATAATGGCCGTCGAAGGGGCCGTTATAGATGCGCTTGGGTTCGAAGAAGATGACGGGGTCATTATCCTCAATCGCCGCGATCAACAGCCCCTTGGCGTCGTAGGGGGTTGAAGGAATGACCGTCTTGACGCCCGAGACATGGGTAAAGATGCCCTCGGGCGACTGACTGTGCGTCTGGCCGCCGAAAATCCCGCCGCCAAAGGGCGACCGCACTGTCATTGGCGCCGTGAATTCTCCCGCCGATCGATAGCGCAGCCGCGCCGCCTCCGACACAAGCTGGTCGAGCGCGGGGTAGATATAGTCGGCGAACTGGATCTCAGGCACAGGACGCAGCCCATAGGCGCCCATGCCTACGGCTACGCCGATGATGCCGCATTCGGTTATCGGCGTGTCGAATACCCGGTTCTTGCCATATTTCTTCTGCAGGCCCGCCGTCGCGCGAAAGACGCCGCCAAAATAGCCGACATCCTCCCCCATCACGACCACGTCCGCGTCGCGATCCATCATCACGTCGAGCGCGCTGTTGATCGCCTGGATCATGTTCATCTGCACGCGCGCTTCGGGCATGCCGGTGGTCGCTTCGCTCACAGGCCGGCTGCCTTCCATTCTGCCAGCATCTGCCGCTGCTGTTCCTCGAGGTGCCAAGGCCTTTCCTCGAACACGTCTTCAAACATCGATTCCATCGGGTGGTGCAGGCCGTGTCCCAGAATGCCGTTCTTCTCTGCCTCTCTCGCAGCATCACGAACCTGCTCGGCCAGTTCCTTGTCCATCGCCGCGTGCCGTTCTTCGTCCCAGATGCCTATTGAAACGCAATGCTGCTTCAGCCGCGCGACGGGATCACCCAGCGGCCAGTGGCTCGCTTCGTCGGCCGATCGATAGGCGCTTGGGTCGTCGGAAGTGCTGTGCCCTTCAGCCCGATAGGTGAAATGTTCGATCAGCGTCGGCCCGTGATTGGAGCGTGCCCTGTCGGCCGCCCAGCGCGTTGCCGCGTAGACAGCCAGCGCGTCATTGCCGTCGATCCTGAGGCCGGCGATGCCATAGCCAATGGCCCGCGCCGCGAAGGTTGTCGCCTCCGCTCCCGCAAAACCAGAGAAGCTGCTGATAGCCCATTGATTATTGACGATATTGAGGATCACCGGCGCTCGATAGACGCTGGCAAAGGTGCAGGCGGAATGGAAGTCACCCTCTGCGGTTGATCCCTCTCCGCACCAGGTTGCTGCAATCCGCGTGTCGCCGCATGCCGCACTTGCCATCGCCCAGCCGACGGCTTGCGGATATTGCGTCGCCAGATTTCCCGAGATCGAAAAGAAGCCAGCCTCACGCGCCGAATACATGATCGGCAATTGCCGCCCCTTCAACCGGTCGCCCTTGTTCGAGTAGATCTGGTTTATCATATCGACGATGGGCCAGTCCCGCGCGATCAGGATGCCTTGCTGGCGATAGCTGGGGAAACACATGTCGTCGTGGGCAAGCGCCATCGCCGCGCCGATCGACACCGCCTCCTCGCCGGTCGACTTCATGTAGAAGCTGGTTTTCCCCTGCCGTTGTGCGCGGAACATGCGCGCGTCGAAAGCGCGGGTCAGCGCCATGGCCCGCAGCATCCTGATCAGCGTTTCCGCCGGTAGCATTGGATCCCAAGGGCCTACGGCGGCGCCGTTCTCGTCCAGGACCCGGATCAGACCATAAGCCAGTTCGCGGAAGGAGGAAGGGTCGGCCGCCTCGTCAGGTCGTAGCGCCGCGCCAGCAGGTGGGATGTCGAACTTGGCGAAATCGGCGGCATCGCCTGGCCGGGACGGGGGTTCCGGTACATGGAGCCTTAGCGGAGGCAGATTGCGCCTGCCCGCCTCTTGGCCCGCGCCCGAATTGCGCCCCTGGGTCACATCCCGCCTCCTCGTCATGCATTGCAATATTATTGCGGTCGTGAGTTACTATATTACAACTGCCAGGTATAGGCAAGTGATCCTTACCGAATTTTTGGGCCGCTTCAGACAGCTACCGGCGCTGGGATATGGGCCTGAGGAGCGTAATCCAGCACCTCAAAATCCTCGATCGCATAGCCGAAAATGCTTGAAGGGCGCCGATTGATCCGCAGGCGGGGCGAGCCGGACGGCGTCCGGCGAATCTGTTCCTCCACCAGCGCCGCATGGTTGAGGTAGAGATGCACGTCCCCCCCCTGCCAGATGACCTCGCCCGGCTTGAGGTCGCATTGTTGCGCGAGCATGCGCGTGATCATCGCCAGGCCGAAGATATTGAAAGCGAACCCCAGCCCGAGGTCGCAACTGCGCTGGAACAGCAGGCCGTTGAGCCGGCCATCAGCTACCTGAAACTGATAGGTCATATGGCAGGGCGGAAGTGCCATGCGCGACAGCTCGGCCACGTTCCATCCGGTGAACAGCAGCCGCCGGGAACCTGGAGTGGTCCTGATCCCTTCCACCAGATCGGCGATCTGGTTATGGCCCTGTTCGGCGCGGCGATACAGGCCCTCCCCCGCCGGCTGGTAGCGCGGCCAGTTGACCCATTGCGCGCCATAGACCGGACCCAGATCGCCCCAGCGGGCGGCGAAGTCGGCATCCTCGATGATCCGCGTCTCGAACGCGTCGCGGTCGATGTGCTCGCCAGTGGCCTTGCGATAGGCATCCAGCGGCCAGTCGGTCCAGATATGGACACCCTGCCGCACCAGTTCGCGAATATTCGTGTCGCCGCTGAGGAACCACAGCATCTCCCGCGCAGCGACCTTCCAGTAGACGCGCTTGGTGGTGAGCAGGGGCACCGCGTCATCGGTCAGCGAAAAGCGCATGGTCGCGCCGAGGATCGACCGCGTACCTACGCCCGTGCGGTCGATCCGCTCATCGCCCTCCGTCCACACACGACGCATCAGGTCCAGATATTGCTGCTCATAATGCGGTGCTGCCGAATGGTTCGTGCTGGTCAAGGGAGCGTCTTTCCTGATGCGGCTGATTCTGCGTTCCTGCCCCCAGCATCTAACCGAGCGGGGGCGACCATGCCACATAGTGTTCGCTTCGGACCCATTCCGCCGGACTGGCGACCATTTCGGACCAGTCCGCGCTGGCGCAGGGCCGCCAAGCGCCCATCATCATTACATGACCGATACGGACTCCCTGCTTTTTCTCATTCTGGATAAGGAGTGGCGCCTTCTACGCCGGGTGGAGGGCGGCAGCGACTGGCGCGACATCATGGTGCAGCTGCTACAGGTGGACGGGGACTGGATCGTCATCGAACAGAGGCGTGAACATGACCCTTGGCCGCTCCCCAAATGGGACGATATTCGCCTGTCCCGCGTCATTTCCCGGCGGCTGCGGCCAATGGAGGTGAAGCTTGCCGACCACATCATCCAGGGTGGCTCCAGGCGGTTCAGCTTCCGCGAGGCGGGGCTGCTTTGAACCACGCCAAAAAAAGCGCAAGCAGCCGCTTGCCAGCCCGAAAAGCCGCCTCTATAGACCGCCGCCTGCCCAGCGGCATCGCCCAGCGCGACGCCGCCGACGGTCGGGGAGTAGCTCAGCCTGGTAGAGCACTGTCTTCGGGAGGCAGGGGCCGGAGGTTCGAATCCTCTCTCCCCGACCAATGTCGTCGCGAGCGATCGGATACCGATCGCATCCGACCTAGCTTTCAGGTCATTGTCATCAGCTTGGCGTTGCCGCCTGCTGCCGTTGTGTTGATCGACGTCGCCACTTCCTCAAGCAGATAAGGCAGCGGGTTAGCCGCGTCCTCTCCCGTGCTAACCACGTGGATCGGCACCACCGGCCCCGGCCTGTCGGCAATTGCCACGGCGATGGAGGCTATTCTCTTGCCGTCACCTTCCGCCAGCGCCGCGACGGGCGTGGCCGTCCCCTCTGTCGAGAAGCGCAGCGAGACACTGGCCGGCAATCGGGCAGGCACGGCCATGCCTTCAATCATACCATGATTGCCTGTGGCGAGAACGAGCGCCATCTGCCGAAGCAGGCCGCCGCGGGTACAAGGCAGAAGCAGAACGGCACCGCCTGGCCGCAGCGCATAGAGATTGCATTCCCCGACAGGACCCGGCAATTCAGCCTTCAGTCCAACCGGCGAACGCTGCCCCGCCGTGCGCGCAAAGGCGGCGGCATCCGCTTCCCCCTGCTGGTCGAGCCACGCGGCAAAATCATGCACCGCTGGATCGCGTTGCCCGGATATAATGGGCAGCGCTGGCGGGGATTCGGTCAGGCGCCCCAGGTAGAGCGGGCCGCCCGCCTTGGGCCCGGTGCCCGAAAGCCCGCGCCCGCCGAACGGTTGCACCCCGACGACCGCACCGATGACGTTGCGGTTCACATAGAGATTCCCGGCCTTCACCCGGTCCGTCACCTGAGCGATCGTGCGATCAAGTCGGGTATGAAGACCGAAGGTCAGACCGTAGCCGGTCGCATTGATCGCGTCGATCAACGAGCCAAGGTCCTTCCGCCGATAGCGAAGGACGTGCAGCACCGGGCCGAACACTTCCCCCTGCAGATCGCCTACTGCGCCGATCTCTATGATGGTGGGAGCCACGAACGTCCCGTGGCTGGTGTCCGGCAACGCCAGTTGCTCGACCCTGTGTCCGACGGCCCGCATGTGGGCGACATGCGCCTCGATCCTATCCCTGGCTTGGGCCGTGATCACAGGTCCGACATCGACGGCAAGGCGATCCGTGCGCCCGATCCGCAGTTCGCGCATCGCGCCCTTCAGCATCGCCAAGGTGCGGTCAGCAATTTCCTCCTGCAGGCAGAGGATACGGAGCGCCGAGCAGCGCTGCCCCGCGCTGTCGAAGGCCGACGCGAGGACATCACCCACCACCTGTTCGGTCAGCGCCGAGGAATCGACGATCATGGCGTTCTGGCCGCCGGTTTCCGCGATCAGTGGCAGGGGCTTGCCGGCAGGAGAGAGGCGCGGGGCAAGCTGGCTCTGGATCAACCGGGCGACCTCCGTAGATCCGGTGAACATGACCGCCGCGATCTGCGGAGCGGCGACCAGCGCCGCGCCGATCTCGCCGTCACCCGTCACCAATTGCAGGGCGTCATCGGGGATCCCCGCTTCATGCAGCAAGCGCACGGCCTCAGCCGCGATCAGCGGTGTCTCCTCCGCCGGCTTGGCCAGCGCAGGGTTGCCGGCGGCAAGCGCTGCGGCCAACTGGCCCGTGAAGATGGCCAGCGGGAAATTCCACGGACTAATGCAGGCCACCGGGCCCAGAGGCGTTTGCGATCTGCCCAATGTCCGGCGCGCCTCGGCAGCATAATAGCGCAGAAAATCAACCGCCTCGCGCACTTCCGCGATGGCGTTGGGGACAGACCTGCCCGCCTCGCGCACGATAAGCCCCAACAATATCGGCATGCGCGCCTGCAGCGCGTCGGCTGCCCGCTCCAGCAAAGCCGCGCGCTCACTCACCGGGACATCGCTCCATCCGCTTGCGGCGGAGCGCACGGCGGCCTCGCGCACTTGCGACTCCGTCATGTCATAGACCGTGCCGACATGATCGCGCGCGTCCGCCGGATTAAGTACGATGCGCGCCTTGCCGGTTGCAGCGTCACCTGCCGTCCAGTCCATGCTGGCGCTTTGGCGAAGCGCTTCGCCGATCTCGACAAGCGCCCGTTCGTTGCTGAGGTCAATGCCGTCGGAATTGCGGCGGTCGGGATATAGGTCACGGGGCGCCGCGATCCTGTCATGGCGTCGCCCCGGCTCCGCCATGGCAAGCACCAGTTCGACCGGATCGGTAATCAGTTCCTCAATCGATATGTCAGGATCGCCGATCCGATGGACGAAAGAAGAATTCGCGCCATTTTCGAGCAGGCGCCGGACCAGATACGCCAGCAGCGTTTCGTGCGTACCCACCGGCGCATAGATGCGGCACGGCCGGTCGAGCCGATCGGCGCCGACGACCTGCTCATAGAGCGGCTCGCCCATGCCGTGCAGGCACTGGAATTCATAGTCGCGGGGCACGAAATCCGGGCCGGCGAGATGATAGAGGGTGGCCAGCGTCTGCGCGTTATGCGTCGCGAACTGCGGAAATACCGCGTCCTTGGCGCCCAGCAGCTTTCGGGCGCAGGCGATGTAGGCCACATCGGTGTGGACCTTGCGCGTATAGACAGGGAAATCGGCAAGACCATCCACCTGCGCGCGCTTGATTTCCGTGTCCCAATAGGCGCCCTTGACCAGCCGCACCATCAGTCGTCTGCCGGTCCGCCGCGCCAGGTCGACGATCCAGTCGATGACGAAGGGACAGCGCTTGCCATAGGCCTGCACAACGAAGCCGAGCCCCTGCCAGCCGGCAAGATCGCTGTCACCGGCGAGGCTTTCGAGCAGATCGAGCGACAGCTCCAGCCGGTCAGCCTCCTCCGCGTCAATGTTCAGACCGATGTCGTAGCCTTTGGCAAGCAGGGCGAGATCGCGCAGCCGGGGCAGAAGCTCGGCCATGACGCGTTCCGCCTGGTTCCGGCTATAGCGCGGGTGGAGCGCCGACAATTTGATCGATATGCCAGGTCCGCCATAGACGCCGCTGCCCGCCGACGATCGGCCGATGGCGTGGATGGCCTCGACATAGGCCGCCAGATAGCGCGCGGCGTCCTCGGCCGTCGTCGCGGCCTCGCCCAGCATGTCATAGCTGTAGCGATAGCCCTTCGCCTCCATCTCGCGCGCGCGCTTGAGCGCCTTGCCGATGGTTTCGCCCGTCACGAACTGCTCGCCCATCATCCGCATCGCAAGGTCGACGGCCCGGCGGATCACCGGCTCGCCCGCCCTGGCAATCAGGCGCGTCAGCGCGGCGGCCAGTCCCGTGTCGTCGACGCTGCCAACGAGCTTGCCCGTGACGACCAGGCCCCAGGTCGCGGCATTCACAAACAGCGGCCTGCCCGTGCCCAGATGCCCCTTCCAGTCGCCGTCGGCGACCTTGTCGCGGATCAGCGCGTCACGCGTCGCGTCGTCGGGCACGCGCAGCAGCGCCTCTGCGAGGCACATCAACGCCACGCCTTCCTGGCTCGAGAGCGCATATTCCTGCACGAGCGCCTCGACACCGCTCTGGCGCGGTTCGCTGCGGAGCGTGGTGACGAGTTTACTGGCGGTTTTTCGAATGGCGCGGCTCATGTCCGGCGCCATCGTCGCAGCCTCAATCAAGGGCTCCAGGCATTCGCGCTCCGGCCGCCTATAGGCCGCCGTAATCGCCCGCCGAAGCGCAGACTGCTTCCTGATGGGAGCGAAGTCGGCAAAAGGCGGGTCGACCGGCGGCATGCATCAAGGATGGACACTCGGCCGGCAAGACTCAAGGGTCTGGCGCCTCGCTGTCCCCCGGATGCAATGCTGCTGTGTCGTCCGGATTTTTTTACGGCCGGTCCTCGGGGTCAGGCTTGTCCGAATACCCGGCGGAAGATGGTGTCGACCTGCTGGAAATGGTAGCCGAGATCGAACTTCTCCTCGATCTGCTCTGCCGTCAGAGCAGCGGACACGTCGGGATCGGCCTTGAGCAATGCCATCAGCGACAGCTGACCGTCGGATTCCCAGACCTTCATCGCGTTACGCTGGACGTAGCGATAGCTGTCCTCGCGCGACACGCCGGCCTGCGTGAGGGCCAGCAGCACGCGCTGCGAATGGACAAGGCCACCCATCTTGTCGAGATTCTTCATCATCCGCTCAGGATAGACGAGCAGCTTGTCGATCACGCCCGTCAACCGGCCAAGCGCGAAGTCCAGCGTGATGGTGGCGTCGGGGCCGATATACCGCTCGACCGACGAATGGCTGATGTCGCGCTCATGCCAGAGGGCGACATTTTCCATCGCCGGCATCGCATAGCTGCGGACCATGCGCGCGAGGCCGGTGAGGTTTTCCGTCAGCACCGGATTGCGCTTGTGGGGCATGGCGCTGCTGCCCTTCTGGCCGGGGGAGAAATATTCTTCCGCCTCCAGCACTTCGGTGCGCTGCAAGTGGCGCACCTCAACCGCAAGCCGCTCGATCGAGCTGGCGATGACGCCCAAGGTCGCGAAGAACATCGCGTGGCGATCGCGCGGGATGACCTGCGTTGAAACCGGCTCGATCGCCAAGCCCAGCTTCGCGGCGACATGTTCCTCGACGCGGGGGTCGATATTGGCGAAGGTGCCCACGGCGCCGGAAATGGCACAGGTCGCGACTTCTTCGCGCGCGGCGACGAGGCGGGCGCGGCAGCGGCTGAATTCGGCATAGGCTTCCGCCATCTTGAGCCCGAAGGTGACAGGCTCGGCATGGATGCCATGGCTGCGGCCGATGGTGGGGGTGAGCTTATGTTCGAAGGCGCGGCGCTTGATGACGTCCAGCAGCATGTCGAGATCTTCGATCAGGATGTCCGCCGCGCGGCTCAGCTGCACCGCAAGACAGGTGTCGAGCACGTCGCTGGAGGTCATGCCCTGATGCATGAAGCGCGCTTCATCACCCACCTGCTCGGCCACCCAGGTGAGGAAAGCGATGACATCATGCTTGGTCACGGCCTCGATCGCGTCGATGGCGGCCACGTCGATCGCGGGGCTGGTCGCCCACCAGTCCCACAGTGCCTTGGCGGCGGATTTGGGGACCACGCCCAGTTCGCCCAGCGCCTCGGTCGCGTGCGCCTCGATCTCGAACCAGATGCGCAAGCGGGCTTCCGGTTCCCAGAGAGCGGTCATTTGCGGGCGGGCGTAACGGGGGACCATCGGGGCGAATCCTGATTGCTGAAAAATGGATGGGGCGGCGCCTAGCAGGTGGAGGATTTTTGGGCAAATGGGCGGAAATGCATGAACGAAACAGCGAAAAAGCGAGGCATTCGTCGTGAATATGCCAGGCCGTGTCGGTGAGTGGAGGTGAAAGCGAAGATGAACTGTTGGAGGTGAACAAAAAGTCAGGAAACAAGCCGGGGACTGAGCTATTCAGGCAAAAGAACTCACAGATGTGGCTCAACATCCTGTGTCCGTGACTGGAAGGAGCGTTCAATGATTCGCGCGTTGATAGTGTCGTCACTGCTGCTGACTGCCGCCCCTGTGTTGGCACAGGAGGCGACGGCGCCGGCAGCGTCAGCGCAACAACAACAGCCCGCCTCCCCTGCGGAGTCTGTTGCTTCGATCGTCGACAGCGAATTCCCGGCCTATGACGCCAATAGCGACGGACAGCTCGACAAGGCGGAATTTTCCCGCTGGATGGTCGCGCTCAAGGACCAGGAGATGAAGACCACCGGCAAGTCGCTGACGCCCGCCGAAGTGAGCACTTGGGCGAACGGCGCGTTCGTCACGGCCGACGCGGACAAGAGCATATCCGTCAGCAAGCCGGAACTGATCCGTTACCTGAGCACGGGTGCAAGCTGAAGGCCGGCAGAGCCAGACCTGAGGGTCGCAACATGAGGCGGCATGGAGCGAAGGCCATGCCGCCTCCTTTTTTGTGCGCCGCAGGCCGGTCACGGCCGGGCGACCCGGCTCAGCCGCGCTTCTTGCTGGTGTAGAGCAGCGCGGCAACGATGGCGGCGGAGCCGATGCCGACCGCTGTGCCCATCCACACGCCCCGGCCTACGGATTTCCGGGCGGCGGTCGCCAGATCGTCAGGCTGGGTGTCGGCGGGCGGGGTTGTGGCATCGCCCTGCGATGCGTCTTCGGGAAGCTTCGTCATGGTGACTCGAAGCTATGCAATAAAGCGCGGCCTTGGGGAAGACCGGATCCGGCAAGCCGCCGTTCAATAGTCCGGCAGCAGTTGGCGCGCCTCGCCCCATCCGCGCAATGCGCGCGACGCGGCCCGTTCGACCAGCCGGTCGACGTCGGCGATCGTATAGGCGCCGGCGCGGTCGACATCTTCCAGCTCATCCCAGCTGACCGGCACGGCGACCGGCGCATTCTCCCGCGCCCGCACCACATAGGGGAGGACGGCGGTCGCCCCGCGCTGGTTGCGCAGCCAATCGATGAAGATGCGGCCCTTGCGCCTGGCCTTGCTCATCGTCGCGGTGAACCGGTCCGGCTCGGCCGCCGACAGCGCCCGGGAAAAGCGATCCGCGAAATCCTTGACCTGCGGCCATTCCGCCCCTGGGGTCAGGGGCACGACAACATGGACACCCTTGCCGCCCGACAGCATGGGGAAGCTGGTGAGGCCGATATCATCCAGGGTGCGACGGATGTCGCGCGCCGCCTTCCTGACGTCGCCAAAGTCCAGCCCTTCATCGGGATCGAGGTCGAAAATCAGCCGATCGGGCTTTTCCACATCCTCGACCCGCGAGCCCCAGCCGTGAAATTCGATGGTGCCCATCTGGACGCAGGCGAGCAGCCCATCGATATCGTCGACATAGATATAGTCCTGCGGGTCGCCGTCCTTCTCCCGGATGGGCACATGCTTGACATGATCGCCGAAGCTGCCGCTGTCATGCTTCTGGAAAAAGCATTTCTTCGCCCGCCCCTGCGGACAGCGCACCAGGCTGATCGGGCGATGCGCGATCCAGGGCAGCATGATCGCGCCGGCCGCCTGATAATAGTCGGCAAGCTGCCCCTTGGTCACCTGCGCCTCCGGGAAGATCAGCCGGTCGCGGTTCGAAATGTGGACATCGCTTGCCGGTTCGGGCGTGGCCATGACTTCCTCCCGCGTGACGTCGGCCGCCTTCCTGTCCTCGCGCAGGCCCAGGAAGCTGCCATGCCGGACAACATTGTCGCCGGTAAATTCCGCAAAGGCGATTTCCGCCACCAGATCGGGACGCACCCATTGCGCGCCGCGCGCATCGGCGCGGGGCACCTCCACGGGCGGCGACCCCCGGGCGCGCGCCTTGAGTTGGCGAAGCAGGCGTTCGCTGTTGCGGGCGTTGAACCCGGTTCCCACCTTCCCGGCATAGACCAGCCCCTGCCCGTCATTCTGGGCGAGCAGGATGTTCCGCAGCGACCGCCCGCTCGCCGAACTCGCGGTCCAGCCGACGATGACGAATTCCTGACGCCGGGTGCATTTGACCTTGAGCCAGCTTTTCGTGCGTGCCCCGCGATAGGGCGCGTCGGCGCGCTTGCAGATGATCCCTTCCTGCCCGGCGTCGCACATGGTGCGGAACAGCCTTTCGCCCGCGCCGATGATGTGGTCGGAAAAATGGACGTGCGCGCCGCCGTCGCCCAGCAGCGCCGCCAGCTTTTCCTTGCGGGCGATGTTGGGCAGGCCGGTCAGATCATCGCCGTCCAGCATCAGCAGATCGAAGGCGAACAGGTGCAAGGCGCCCTTCTCGTCGCCTTTCAGGACCCGCTGGAGCGTGGAGAAGTCGGGATTGCCGTCCTGCCCCAGAGCCACGATTTCGCCGTCGATCAGCGCGGGCGGCAGGTTCATGGCGGCGATCTCGGCCGCCAGCGCGGCGAAGCGATCGGTCCAGTCGAGGCCGGTGCGGGTAAAGACCTTTACCTGTTCCGCCGCGACGCTGACGAGCGCGCGATAGCCGTCATATTTGATTTCGTGAAGCCAGCTGTTGCCGGTCGGCACGGCGTCGACCAGCGTGGCAAGCTGGGGCGACCGGAAGGGCGGCGGTTTGGCCGCGCCGCGCCGGACCCGCGCCTTTTTGGGCACCGCCTGTTCCGCCTGCGCCATCGCCGCATCGAAGGACTTGCCGCGCTTGCCCTTAAGGGAAATGGCCGGGGCATTCGCGGCGATTTCACCCATGGTGCGGCCGCTCCTTATGCTGGTCAGTTCGCGGGCGACCAGATCGTCGGCGGCGCCTGCATAGGCATCGTCGATCTTGCGCAGCAGCCAGTTTTCGCGCTTGCCCTCGCCAGGTCGCGGTTTCAACCGGATGAGCAGCCATTCGCCCTTCATCCTTTGGCCGTGCAGGATGAAGTGGAGATGGCCCTTGCCAAGATCCTTCGCGCTCTTGCCCGGCACCGGTTCCCATGTGCCCTCGTCCCACAGCATGACGGTGCCGCCGCCATATTCGCCCTTGGGGATCGCCCCTTCGAACCCGGCATAGGACAAGGGATGATCTTCGGTACGGACCGCCAGCCGCTTGTCATCGGGGTCAAGGCTGGGCCCGCGCGTCACCGCCCAGCTTTTGAGCACGCCGTCCATTTCAAGGCGGAAGTCATAATGAAGGCGGGTCGCATCATGCTTCTGGACGATGAAGCTGTTGCCGCTGGGTCGTCCAGGCTCGCCCGCCGGCTCCTTTGTCCGGGTGAAATCGCGCTTGCGATTATAGTCCTTGAGCGGATCGGCCTCTGCCATGGGTCAGGCCCGTTTGCGCGTGGGCGCCTTCGCGCCCGGGCCTGAGCGGCTGGCGGCCGCCTTCTTCGCCGGGGCCTTGGCATTCGCGCCTTTGGCAGCAGCGCTGCCCTTCGCAGCGCTGCTTCGGCCGCCGGTGTCGACCGATTTCTTGAGCGCGGCCATCAGGTCGATGACATTGCCGCCGCGCTGGGCCGGGCCGCTATCCTCTTCCTCGATAATCCGGCGTCCCTTCGCCTTCTTTTTCTTTTCGATCAGCCTTTCGAGCGCGTCGACATAGCGGTCGTGGAACGTGTCGGGCTTGAAAGGCGCGGTCTTGTTCTCGATCAGCGCCTCGGCGAGGTCGAGCAGTTCGGGATCGGGCGTCGCGTCCTCAATTTCACGGAAATAGGACTGGGCGCGATTGACCTCGTCGGCATAGCGCATCGTTTCCAGGATCATGCCGCGACCGCAGGGCTTCAACGACACGATATATTCGCGGCCACGCATGGCGAGCTGGCCGATGCCGACCTTCTTCGCCCGGCGCAGCGCCTCGCGCAGGACGATGAAGGCTTCCTCCGCCAGATCGTCGGCGGGAACGACATAATAGGGCCGTTCATAATAGAGAACGTCGATTTCATCCGCGTCGACAAATTGCGTCAGTTCCAGCGTCTTCTTGCTTTCCAGCCTGACCGCCTCGATCTCTTCGGGTTGCAGCAGGACATAGTCCCCCTTGCTCACCTCGAAACCCTTGACGATGTCCTCGGGCTTGACCGGGCCGAGGCCGGGCACGACCTTTTCGTAACGGACGCGCTTGCCGCTCGGCTCATGGATCTGGTGAAAGGCGATCTGGGCGCCGGACTTGGTCGCGGCGTAGATTTCAACGGGGATCGAAACAAGCGCGAGCCTGATCTGACCCTGCCAATATGCGCGCGCCGCCATGATGAAACCTCCTTGCCAACACCGGAAAATGCGCGGCGCGGGGCAAGGGTTCCCCCACGCCGCGCGGGCCGGTTTGCGGCCCGCGCGCGGGCTTGTCCGACGAAGCGCTTCCGAACAGCGGCGAAATGGCCTAAGCTACCCCGCATCAGCAGCTAGAGGACATGCCGAATGCAATTCCTGAAGACTGCCTTCTGGGTTGTCTTGGCGGTAGCGATTGCCCTGTTCTGCAAGGCGAACAATCGGCCGACCGAAATAAAGATCTGGGGCGACATCATCTGGGAGACGCGCATCTGGTTTCCGATGCTGATCGCCTTTCTGGCTGGCGCCGTTCCTTTCTGGATCATTTCGCGGGCCAGCCGGTGGCGGATGAAGCGCAAGCTGGAAAGCACAGAACGGGCACTGGTCGCGGCGACCGCGGCCGCCAGTTCCGTTCCACCCGTGTCGATCCCCGCCGAAGCTGACGAGATTCCATCCCTTTCCCCGCCTCTATCCGCAACAGGAACAGCATGAGCAGCCCGATCTATGTCGCCATCGATACGCCCGACCTCGCCAAGGCGCAGGATCTGGCGCGGCGCGTGCATGCTCATGTCGGCGGGCTGAAGCTGGGGCTCGAATTCTTCTGCGCGCATGGCCATCATGGCGTCCGGGAGATGATGAAGTTCGACCTGCCGATCTTCCTGGACCTGAAGCTGCACGACATTCCCAACACCGTGGCCAAGGCGGTGCAGGCGCTCCATGGGCTGGAGCCGGCGATCCTGACGGTCCACGCGGCGGGCGGGCGCGCCATGCTGGAGGACGCGAAGGCGGCGGCGGGCATCCGCACCAAGGTGGTGGCCGTGACGGTGCTGACCAGCCTGGACGATAATGACCTGACCGACATCGGCGTTGGCGGCCGTGCGGAAGATCAGGTCGCCCGGCTCGCCGATCTGGCGCGCAGTGCGGGGCTGGACGGGATCGTCTGTTCCGGCGAGGAAGTCGGGCTGGCCAGGCGGGCGTGGCCGGACGGTTTTTTCGTGGTGCCGGGCGTGCGGCCGGCGGGTGGCGCGATGGGCGACCAGAAACGGGCCGTGACCCCGCGCGAGGCGCTGGATCGCGGCGCGTCGATCCTGGTGGTGGGGCGGCCGATCAGCCTGGCGGATAATCCGGACCTCGCCGCGCGGGAGATCGAAGCGACGCTGTAGGCGCCTGGCAGAAGGGGCCGGTCTGCGCCGGCCCCCTCCCATGGTCGCGTCAGAAGCGCCAGCCGACGCTGGCGACGACTTGATGGCGATCCGTGTCGACGTTGAATTCACTGCTGGTGGCGCCGTTCGCGAAGTCGATATGGCCGCTGTCATATTTGGAATAACGATATTCCAGCTTGGCGAAGGTGTTCTGGTTGAGCGCATGTTCGACGCCCGCGCCGACCCGCCAGCCGTCGAGCTTGAAGGACGTATCGGTGGTCTGGTTGGTGTCGCCCGCAAGCACGTTGAGCTTGGTGTTGGTGTAGCCGCCCTTCACATAGACGAGCGTGCTGGGGCTGGCGAGGATGCCCGCGCGCGCGCCGACATAGAGATCACGGCCCTGCTTGACGCGACCGAAACCGAACTGGTCGGTGAAGTCGCGGCGGCTGCTCTTGGCCGTGGAGTCGGTGAACTCGCCTTCGACGCCGACGACCGCGCTGCCGAGATTGACGTCATAGCCCGCGCCCACGCCATAGAGCAGGCCGTCGATGGACTGGTCGTCGCGGTTGTTGTCATTGTCGACGCTGCTGCCCGCGCCGATGTGGTCATAGCCCAGGATCGCTTCTACGCGAGGACCGGTGAAGGTTGCCGGGGCGTCCTGCGCCAGGGCCGGGCTGGCGACCGCTGCGCCGGCCAGAAGGGTTGCGACCATAATCTTCCGCATATGATACTCCATTCGTCACTTTCCTCCTTTTGAGGAGGGAATGCGGGAAGTCGCGGACGGTCCGGAAAGTTGCATGAACCTCAGATAAACGGCTGATTATGTTGTATTATTGCAACGCGCCTGCATGCAGAAACCGATCAATAATCCTTGGAAATACGCACATTGGCGCTTTCGCGGCCAAGGGTGGAAATGGCGCCGAGCAGCGAAAGCCAGCGCGTGACTTGATATTCAATGCGGGTCGCTGAATAGCCCTGGCCGTCGGTGATCAGCTCGACATAGGTCCTGCGCGTCAGATATTTCCCCGCCGCAATCGAGGTGCCCTGCCCCTGGGTCGGATCGGCGGCGATGATGCGCAGCCGGTCCAGCCCCGCCGCTTTGCGCACCGCATTGATCGGGTCCAGCCCGCCGCCCCCTCGTAGCGAGCCGACCGCCGAGGCCAGTTGCAGCGCTTCGGGCGCGGACAGGTTGGTGATCGAGGTGCCGAAGAGAATGCGCGAGAGCAGTTCGTCCTGCGGCAGGGCCGGCACGCTGGTGAAGCTGATGTCGGGTTTGAGGCCCGTACCGCCGACATGGATGGTGGCGGTGAGGTCACTGACATTGGCTTCGGCGTCGATGTCCAGCGTCGGGTTGACCGGGGTGCGGCCGTCGAACTGGATCTTGCCTTCCCGCAATTCGAAGCGCCGGCCGGCGAAGGTATAGCCGCCCCTCACCAGGTCGGCAGTGCCCGCGATCAACGGCGTTGCGACGTTGCCGCCGATGTCGAGGTCGGCGCGCCATTCGCTGTCGAGGCCAAGGCCGGTGACGATGAGCCGGTTGCGCGCCCGGGCCTTGATCGCCAGCGCCCAGGGGACCCGGCGGCGGACCTGTTCGATCTCCTCGCCATTGCGGTTCACCTCGACCACGCGCAGTTCGGGTATCTGCGCGACCGCGGCAGCGCGGCCCAGGGTGAAGCGGCTGCGGTTGAGGATCAGGTCGCCGCCGATGGTGCCGCCCACGCCATCGGAGCGGAGCGTGATCGGGCCGGTGACGGTCGCCGCGATGTCGTCGCGTTCAAGCAGCGCGGCATTGTCCGCCTGAAGCCGCAGGTCCATGGCCACGCCCGCGATGCCGGCGAAGGTGAAGCTGCCCGATCCGGTAACCGTGCCGCCATTTTTCGCGGTGGCGGAGAAGTCGGTCATCACCAGTTGCGCGCCCGAAAAACGCCCCTGGGCCTTGACCCCGTGCAGCCGCATGCCGGTGACGGGGCTGGTGATGGTGGCATTGTCGGTCGACAGGGCGCCCGCGATCAGCGGACTGCCGAGCGTCCCGCGTGCGTCGGCGGAGACGCTGACTGGCCCGGCGATGTCGACGATCTCCACGCCGGTAAGCCGCCAGAGCGTGTCAGCGGTGCCACGGAACCGCAGCTGCGCGAAGAGCGGCGCGCGGTTCAGCCTGTCGACCAGGCTGCCCTGCGTGCCAAGCGGGGTCAGCAATGCCTGGCCCTGTCCGATCGTCTGCCCATCGGCGAGAAAGACCATGCGCGTGGCGAGCCGGTCGTGCGTCAGCACTGCGTTCACGCCCGCGTCGACTGGACGGGAACTGAGGGAAAGGCCCGATCGGGACAGGCCGCGCACGCGCAGTTCCGCCCGTCCGGTCGGCATGTCGCCGCGCGTATGGACATAGGTCATCGAGCCGGTAACCGTGCCGCCCAGGCCGAGATTGTCATAGGCGATGTCAAGCAGCGCCAGCGGCAGTTTCTGAAGGCGCGCTTCGACACGGGTCGTCGCGCCGCTGAGTTCACCCGCCAGCTGAAGCGAGCCGTCGGCATAGCTGATCGTCACAGGCGAGAGGCGCCAGCCATCTTCGCTGCGCGTGAACAGCGCCACGCGCGTCAGCCGGATCGGACGCTTGTCTATCGTGCCCCGTGCGGAAAGGCGGATGCGGTCAGGTTCGACCTGCGCCTCGCTCTGAATGTCGAACAGCCGGCCGCGCTGGCCCGACAGGCTGCCCCGGACCATGCCACGGCCACCGACCAGATCGGCATTCGCGGCGAGCCGGCCGACCAGCAGGCCGCCCACCCGAATCCCCCGCGCCTGCACCGTGGCCTTCACCGACGTGCCGGCCGGGTCGAGCAGGATCGTCGCGTCCAGCTTGCCCCGGCGCACCGCGATGACGGTCGGCCCTTCGAAACTGGCGTCGGTGGCATCGAGGCGAAGCAGCAACTGCTGGACGCCATTGACCGGAGCAAAGCCGATCATGCCCGTGACAGGCCCGGCGACGGCCAGCTGGCCTTCCAGCCCGCCGGTGACCGGGCGCAGATCGCCGCTCGCGGTGACGCCGGACGCCGCGACGCGAGCGATGTGCACCACCGCCTGGCCGCCACTGGGCAGAAGGATCGCGCCGTCACCCGTGAAGGGACCCAGCGTGGATCCGCCCTGCGCGGTGAAGCTGTAGCCCGTCTGGTCCGGAACCAGGTGAGCGTGCATGTCAGTCACGCCCAGCGCGTCCAGTGGGCGCGTCAACAGCAGGTCGATGGTCGGCCGTTCGATCTTGCCGTCCAGCGTGAGGTTCAGCGGGCCATAACGCTTGTGCGTCCCGGTCCCTTCGAAATGGAAGCTGCGATCGGTGCGTCGATAGCCAGTGGCGGCAAGGCTGAGCAGCGGCGCTTCCAGACGCAGGTTGGTGAAGTCCAGTTGCCCGTCGGGCCGCAGCGAAAGGCCGCTTTGCAGCACTGGCAGGCCGCCGCCGAGCGAACGCAGGAAGCTGTTGTCGAGCCGGCGCATCCGCGCCATCGCATTGCCGCTGAGGCCGAAGGCACCCTTGGGTCCCGGCACCGCGCGCAGCTTTGATGTCAGGTCGACAATGCCGAGGCCCCGGATGAACAGCCCCCTGATCTGGCCGTCCAGCCCGAAATCATAGCGACCTGTCTTGAGATCGGCGAGCATGACAAGCTTGCCGCCAAGCTTGTCCGAGCGGATCACCATCGGATTGCTGATGATCTGCTGGCCCTTGAGCTGCAATACGCCGTCCAGCACGAAATTGCGGACGATGCCTTCGACAAGATCGCCCTGCCCGTCCAGCCGGCGCGCCCGCAGGTTGATCGGGATGAGCGTGGCGGCTCCCTTTGCCTTGCGCCCCTTCCCCTGCGCGCGCACGTCGCTGATCACCGTGCGGCCGAAGGCGAGTTGCCTGGCGCTTAGCAGATATTCATAGCCAAAGCCGGCAAAGGGGCCGTCCAGCCTGACGCGGGCGGCAACGTCGCGGCCCCCCATATTCCTGAGCAGCGCCTGGGGACGCAGGAGCTTCACATCGACCAGCAGATTGTCGAACGCATTGTTGCGAAGGTCGACGGCACCCTTTGCCTTGAGGTCCATCGCGGACGAGCGAAGCGACAGGTTGCCCTCGATCACCCGGTTGGTCATGGAAGCCAGGCCCCGCACGGCCAGACGCGGTGACGTCAGGCGCTGGCCCAGACCCTGCCCGGCGATCGCCGATCCCTCAAGCGATCCGTTCGCGGAATAGACCCCGCTGCGCGCCGCGAGTGCAAGATCCAGCGCGGGATTGCCGTTGAGGGTGGCCGACAGGCGACCATTCCAGCGGGTCCAGCTGCCCTTGCCCTGGATCCGCAGGTTCCCATCCTGCCTGAGCCCGGCCATGAGCGCGAGCACCCCGCCAGAAGGCGCGTTGACGGTGACGTCGAGGTCGAAACGATCGTCGTCCGGGCGGCTGTCCAGGGCGATATTCATCGCGTCCTCGCCATTCAGCACGCGCGCCGAAAGATCGATGACGGCACGGCCGCCGCGAATGTCCGCGTCGCCCAGGATCGTGGCCTGCTGCACCTTGCCGGTAATGCTCTTGTCCAGGATCAGCCGACCAACCGAAAATTCCATGAGCCTTATGTCGAAGCCGGGCAGGATCGGCCCCTCGCGCTCGCTGGGGTTTAGCCTGGGCAGTTTGTGGAGGGTAGCCACAGGGATGGCCAGCCGGTCGATATCAAGCCGGTTGGAGAGCCATGCGATGGGCCACCATTCCAGGTCCACCCGCGGCGCATCGAGGAACGGACCTTTGGGGTCGGACAGCGTCACGCCATGGAGTACAGCACGACGATAGATGCTGCCTTCGATCCGGTCGACATGGATGCGAAGCCCCGAAGGCGGACTGATGCCGGCGATGCGCGACACGAGGAAACGATGCCCGGCCGGCGTGTCGAGCCAGACCAGCGCGGCTGCCGCGACGAGCAGGAAAAAGGCCAGCCCTCCCACGATCCAGCGCTGCCACGGACCATCCCATGCGCGATGGCGGCGCGCCTTTTTTGCTTCGGGCGGCTGATCGGCCATCAGAAGGCTTGCCCCAGCGAGACATAGACGGCGACGCGCGGATCCCCTTTCTGGGGGTTGAGCGGCGTGCCGACATCGACACGGATCGGGCCGAAGCTGCTGTAATAGCGCACGCCCACCCCCGCGCCGATCCGCAGGTCGCGAAAGCGCGGCACGAAGCTGGTCGAGATGTTGCCGGCGTCGACAAAGGGCACAACGCCGAAATTGCCGAACCGCACCCGCGTTTCCAGCGAGAATTCGGCCAGACTCTTGCCGCCGATCGGGTCGTTATTGGCGTCACGCGGGCCGATCGCCTGATAGCCATAACCGCGCACCGACGCGCCGCCGCCAGCATAGAAGCGCCGCGAAGGCGCGATGCGGTCGACGGTCGACCCCAGAATCGTCCCCAATCGGGCGCGGGCCGCGAGGACGATTTGCTCGCTCATCGGCTGATAGACGCTGCCATCCAGCTGGACGCGCGCGTAACCGAAGCTGCTACCCTGGAATGACAGTTCGGGACTGACGCGGCCGCCCAGGCGAAACCCCGTGGTCGGGTTCAGCAGATCGTCGCTGCCGTCATAGGTGAGGCTGAGCGGCACGGCCCCGATGAAGAACGTGCGCCGGTTACCACCGCTGAACGCATCCTTTTCGTCAGAGGCGATGAGTTCAGCGCCGATCCGCCAGACCCATTTCTTCTGGAACAGGATGTTGGTCTGGCGCTCCAGCGCACCCGACAGGGTGATCGTGCGGGCGTCATAGGCGTCGCGCTTGATGTTGCTGAACGAAACCAGCCCGGTCAGCACATGGTCGCGCCGACGGAAATTGTTGCGGCGATAGGTGAAGGAGGCAGTCTGTTCCTGCGTGCCGAGCACGCCGCGCAGGATGACCGCGCCTTCGGGGGGGAAGAGGTTGCGATGCTGCCAGCTGACTTCGGCGCGATAGCCTTCTCCGGTGCCGTAGCCCAGTTCGCCGGCGATCGTCCGCAGCGGCGCGGGCCGGACCGCGACGGCCAGGTCGACATGCTCGCCATCGCCCGTCTCGCGCGGGGTCAGGGTGACGGAGGAAACAAGACCGGTCGCGATGACGGCGCTGCGCAGATCCTCGACATCGGATGCCATATAGGGATCGCCGCGATGGAAACGGGCGATCCGCTGAAGGTGACGCGCGCTGAACAGCTCGTCATTGTCCAGCAGGATCGTGCCAAAGGTGCGATAGGCGCCGGGGGTGACGACGATGTCGAGGTCGCCCTTGCGCTCCTCATGATCGATCCGCACTTCGGGTTCGCCGACCTTCGCGAAGGGGAAGCCGTTTTCGGACAGGGCTAGGGACAGTGCGGCCTGCCCCGCGAGGATCGCATCGGCATCGACGGGGTCGCCCGCGTGGATCGGGAAGGCGGCGCGCAGCTTTGGCTCCCGCTCCCCGGCCCCGGCCAGGCCAGGCAGTTCGACCGACGAGAGGGCGTAGCGCACGCCCGGCACGATGTCGAAGGTCACGACGAGTTTCTCGCTGCCCGGCGGGGGCGGGGCAACGGAGCCGCGGATGCGCGCCGCATAATAGCCCTTGGCGCGCATCAGCCGGTCCAGCAGTTCGCTGTCTTCCTTGATGCGGCGATTGATCTGGGCGAGGTTGGCGGGCTTACCCTCGCCATCGCGGAGCACGGACAGCTGATTGAAGCGGGTGTTGAACTGCGCGTCGGCGATATCGTCAATGCCCGAGAGCGAGAGCGTATAGCGCCTTTCCTCCGCGCCGTCGGCAAATTGTGCGCTGGCGTCGGCCGTGGCTTCGGCGCTGTCGATTGCGCCATCCTCCGCGCTGGGGCTGGTATCAGGCAGGGCCTGTTCGACCGGATCGGGCGCCAGCGGCGCAACGGCATCGGGCTGGCCCATGTCCGGCCAATCGACGCCGATGTCGGGCATGGGATCGAGCGGCCGGTCCTGCGCCGCGCCCCCTGTAGCGGGCGCGGCCGGAGCCGGCACGGTCTGCGCATGAACGGGATAGGCGAACAGCAGCAGCGGCGCGCTGAAAAGCCGGGCAGCTTGCGGAAGGCCTGAAATGCGGCATCTGCTCCGCAAAGCGGTGGTCATATCAGGGGTCTAGCCCAAGTCGGGCAGCAAGCGCCAGCCCGGATGCGCCCGCGAACGACGAGTTGCCTCTGCGGACGGCTGGCATCGCCGCGCCCGGTCAGAAGGCCGTGTTCAGCCGGTCCATCAGGGCGCGCGCGGGACCGCCCTGGTTCCCGCCCCGGTTGCGCGCCATGCCGTCCATCCGGTCCTGAAGCCTGGCGACGCGATCATACAGATCCTGGCTCGCATCGATAAGCGCGCGGGCCGCGAAGGGAAAACTGGCGGCCACTTCGGTGGCGGTGGTCGCGGCACGGCCAAGCCGGTATTTTTCATCCGACAGATCCTCGTCGGAAATCTCTCCGCGCTGCCAGGCCCGCTGGCTGAGCAGCCAGGCAATGATGTGCATCAGCCGGGTCGTGACCTTCAGCGATTCACAGGCGAAGGACACGCGCCGCAGCGGACTGTCCAGGTCCGGCTCACCCGCCTCGCCGACGTCGAAATAGGCGCGCGCCTCGTCAGCCATGACCATGGCTTCCAGGTAGAGGCCATCGACCAGCCGTCGATGCAGACCACGATCAAGGGGTATGGCGCGGGACATGCACCATGAGTGCCACAAACGCCCCGTCCTGTCAGGCCCATTACGGATGCGAAAGGGCGGAATGTCTCATTCAGGGCCGATTCCGCGCGCGGTTAACCACGAAAGGGCCGCGCCTTCATCAGGCTATGATGTCGGGAACCAGGGCATCCTCCAACATGGCGATCTCATCGCGTAGCCGCAGCTTGCGCTTTTTCAGCCGAGCAACCTGCATCTGGTCGCCGGAACCGCTGTCGACCAGCGCGGCGATGGCGCTGTCGAGATCGCGATGTTCGATTCGCAGCAGTTCAAGCCGACGCATGATGTCTTCCCGGCTCACCTGCACTCACTTCCTCAAGCCGTTATCCGGATCGCTTCCCTGATAGCCCGGCCAGCCGCTTCGGGCCATCGCAAATTTGAACGCGTCCCATCGCAAAGGGCGAATCGCGCGCAGACAAAGGCAGGGAATCGTGATCTACTCGATCTTCCATCACCCCTCTAAGGAGAATGTCATGGATAATAGCCACATTTCAGCTCTTTCAGCCAAGCACGCGGGGCTTGAGGCACGAATCAAGGCGGAAACGAGTCGGCCGATGCCTGACGCGATTCTGGTCGCCTCGCTCAAGAAGCAGAAACTGCGGCTGAAAGAGGAAATGACGGCGCGGAACTGACGCTCCGGCACATTGGCGAAGGGCCTGGGCTGGTCGAGACGATAGACCGGCCCGGCCCTCTCCCCCCATTGCTTCCTGGCCGCGATGCAACGGGCCAGAGTCGATCGCAAGCCCCGACGGCGACATGCGCCAGCGGGGTCTTTTTTTGTCAGGACAGGGGAAGGATCAGCGGCCGCGCTTGTGCAGATGCAGATAGTCGGGCGTCATCCTGCTGGCGGATGACACCGGCTTGCGCGCCAGTTGGGGATCGATTTCCTCATCGAAGGCGACGCCGATCCTGTCCTCGCGCGACCATACCACGCTGCCGCTGACCCGGCCCACGCCGCGCAGATCGAACTGGATACGCGCGCCGGCGGGAACCGCCCGCTCGCAGTCGGCCATGAGGCCAGTGGCGGACAGGTTGCGAACCCGTGCGCGCCCCAGCGGCGTGCCTTCCCCGGTCTGCAGATTGGTAAGCAGAAACAGGCTGTCTCGCGGCCCCGTGCGCGCCGGACCCCGCTCTGCCATATCCTGTTCGCTATTCATGTCCAAAGCCCTGCGATGTCGCGATATTTTTCGCGACAGTGGCAGGGATCGATGGAGAAAGCGTTAATCGTCGCGCGACACCTTTTCCTGCCGCTCATGCCGTTCCTGCGCTTCGACCGTCATGGTGGCGATCGGGCGGGCTTCCAGACGACCAAGCGAGATCGGCTCGCCAGTCACCTCGCAATAGCCATATTCGCCCTCGTCGATGCGGCGAAGCGCGGCGTCGATCTTGGAGATCAGCTTGCGCTGGCGATCACGGGTGCGCAATTCGATCGACCAGTCGGTCTCGCTCGACGCGCGGTCGTTGAGGTCGGGTTCGCGCAGCGGTTCGTTCTGCAGGACGGCGAGCGTGCCTTCCGCCTCGGCCAGGATCTGCTTTTTCCAGTCCCACAGCCGCTGCCGGAAATATTCCAGCTGTAAGGGATTCATGAACTCTTCGTCAGCGGAAGGACGATAGTCGGGGGGAAGTGTTACAGCCGATTTCGGTGGATTCTGGCCGTTTTTATCGGAATTCAGGACCGATGCCATCTGGCTCTCCGACTCGAGAGGCTCGCGCACTGAAGAAGTCCGGAGCCCGTGACTTATGATTGAGGGCGCCTAATAGCCAGCGCAGCGGGACGATACAAGCACGCATTGGCGCCCCCTCCTCGCCTTTTCGCCACCCAGTTGCTGCCCAGTTGCCGCGAGGCGCCACCCCTGAAGCGGCCTGCCGGATGCAGAAAAAGCAGGCCGCGCAGAACCTATTTGTTCCGCTATCTTAACGGATTTCGTCCCACACCGGGACGTTAACCATGATGGTTGATGATTTGTTGCGGTTTCCATCGACCGACGATCCTGAATCGAAGTTAACATTGTTGAAGTTAACCTCTTCTTTTGTGTTCTTACACACAGGCAATAGGCCTTTGGTCATAGACCGGAGCTTCCGGACGCGGCCAAGGGCCATCATGACAACGAGAATGGATCCCTATGTCGGTACGGATGGCTTTGGCTAAATTATGCGCCTGCGCGGCCGGCGGTGCGCTGATCGGCGGGGGCGCCGTCCATGTGGCGGAAAGCGCGCGCCCGGCGGTGGTACACAGCACGAAGAGCGTGAAGGCCGCGCCGCGCAAGCGCTATCCTGTCCGGACCGTGAAGCGGGTGGTGAAGACCGTCACCTCCTGCGCGCCGCAGACGATCACGGTCACGAATCAGGCCGCGCCCGTTCCCCTGCCCGCCGAGATGCCGGTGCTGTCCGGCGGGGCCGCGGCGCCGATCATGATGGCGGGCGGGCCGGGATTTGGCGGGGGCGGATTTATCGGCGGATTCTTTGGCGGCAGCAGCGGCGGCAGCGGCGGGTCAGTCGTGATCTCCTCCACCAGCAGTTCCACCGGAGGGATCAGCAGCTCGACCAGCTCCACCACCGGCGGGGTTTCGACGTCCACAGGCGGGGTCTCGACATCGACGGGCGGGGTCTCGACATCGACGGGCGGGGTCTCGACGTCCACCGGCGGCGTGTCCACCTCGAGCGGCAATGTCTCGACCTCCAGCGGGAACGTCTCCACGTCGAGCGGTAACGTGTCCACTTCCAGCGGCAACGTCACCAGCAGTTCGTCCACCTCGTCGAGCACAAGCTCCAGTTCGTCGACGTCGTCCTCAACGTCGTCCTCAACCTCCTCGTCAACCTCGTCGAGCAGCTCGGGCGGATCGACCAGCACCGGCGGGACGGACGTTCCCGCGCCCCCGATGGTGCTGCTGTTCGGGGCCGGCGCCGTCGCCCTGTTCGCCCGGCGACGCTTTGCCGACCGGAAGGCGAAAGCCGCCGCCTGACAGGCGGTACGGGCGTGATAAAAAAGGGGCGGCCCGCAAGCCGCCCCTTTTTTCCGATCGTCAGCTCTGAACGATGATCCGCTGGATCTCCGGCACCGGATGATTGGCGAGGTCCTTGGGAATCTCGCCGATCAGCCGGCTCTGCACTTCCTTGTGATAATGTTTGCGCATCTCGCCAAGCGCGGTAGGCGGCGCGACGACGATCAGCTTTTCATAGTCATTGGCGAGGGCGCGCCGCTTGAGCAAGCTGGCTGCCTCGGCCGCGAAGCGCGCCTCCTCCAGTTCGTGAAAGTCGGTCTGTTCCATCGAGCTGCGATGACTGCCAACGGAGTTGAAGGCGCGGCCGGGGGCGTCCGACGCCTGATCCCTGTCATAGGGATTATCCTGAACCCTGACCGTCTCGGCTTCCAGATTGGGGCTCATCCGGTCGCCCCTGTTCCGGAAGAACAGCAGCTTGCGCCCATCGGCGACGAGCACCATCGCGTCATGATCGATCCACATTATCGGGCTCCTTTCCTTGGATTTGGCCTGTCAACGGACGGCAGCGCTCAGGGTTGCGCGGCTGGACGCGGAACGGCATAGGGCTGCCTCATGCATGACATCCGCTTCATCCGCGAAAATCCCGCCGCGTTCGACGCCGGCCTTGCCCGCCGTGGCCTCGCGCCGCTGAGCGCCGAGATACTGGCGCTCGACGAACGCAGCCGCGCGATCAAGACGGAGTTGCAGCAGGGCCAGGCACGCCGCAACGAAGCCAGCAAGGCGATCGGCCAGGCGATGGCGGCGAAGGACGCAGCCAAGGCGGACGCGTTGAAGGCCGAGGTTGCCGCGCTCAAGGACAGCATGCCGGCGCTGGAGATTGAGGACCGGGACCTGGGCGAGCGGTTGCATGGCCTGATCGCCGCAATCCCCAACCTGCCCGCCCCCGACGTGCCCGAGGGCGAGGACGAAACCGCCAATGTCGAGCTTGCCCGCTGGGGCGAGCCGCGCCAGTTCACCTTCGCACCGCAGGATCACGCGGATTTCGGCCCCGCGCTGGGCCTGGACTTTGAAGGAGCGGCGGCGCTGTCGGGCGCGCGCTTCGCGGCGCTGCGCGGGCAGATGGCACGGCTGCATAGGGCGCTGGCCCAGTTCATGCTCGATCGGCAGTCCGGCGAGAATGGCTATGAGGAAGTGAACCCGCCGCTGCTGGTGCGGGACGAGGCGCTGTTCGGCACCGGGCAGCTGCCGAAATTCGCCGAGGACCTGTTCCGGACCACCGATGGTCGCTGGCTGATCCCGACGGCGGAGGTGAGCCTCACCAATCTGGCGCGCGAGCAGATCGTCAGCCCGGCGGATCTGCCGATAAGGATGACGGCACTGACCCCCTGCTTCCGGTCGGAAGCCGGGTCGGCCGGGCGCGACACGCGCGGTTTCATCCGCCAGCATCAGTTCGAGAAGGTGGAACTGGTGGCCATCTGCAAGCCCGAGGACTCAGAAGCAGAGCACGAGCGCATGTGCGCGGCGGCCGAAGGCGTGTTGCAGGCGCTGGGCCTGCCCTATCGCAAGATGCTGTTGTGCACCGGGGACATGGGCTTTTCGGCCGCCAAGACGTTCGATCTGGAAGTGTGGCTGCCAAGCCAGCAGACCTATCGCGAGATCAGCTCTGTTTCCAACTGCGGCGACTTTCAGGCACGGCGGATGAATGCGCGCTACAAGCCCGAAGGCGAAAAGCAGACGCGTTTCCTCCATACACTGAACGGTTCCGGCCTGGCGGTCGGGAGAACGCTGGTCGCGGTGCTGGAAAATTATCAGCAGGAAGACGGCAGCGTCACAGTGCCGGACATATTGGCACCCTATATGGGCGGGATCACCACCCTTAGGCCGCGCTGAAAGGCCACAGACGGGAGTATCGAGCGTGCGCATCCTGCTCACCAATGATGATGGCGTCCATGCGCCGGGCCTTGCGGTGCTGGAGGAAATTGCCCGCGCCCTGTCCGACGACATCTGGATCATAGCGCCGCATGAGGAGCAGTCCGGCGCCGGCCACAGCCTGACGCTCACCCGGCCGCTGCGTATCCGCCAGCATGGGGAGCAGCATTACAGCGTCACGGGCACGCCCACCGACGCGGTGATGATGGCGGTCGGCCATCTGATGAAGGACCGCAAGCCGGACCTCATCCTTTCGGGCGTCAACCGCGGCGCGAACCTGGCAGAGGACGTGACCTATTCGGGCACGGTTGCGGCGGCTATGGAAGGGGCGATTTCGGGCATCAAATCGATTGCGCTGAGCCAGGTCTATGCGCGCGAGGGCATGGGCGACACGGTGCCCTTTGCCGCCGCGCGCGCCTGGGGCGAAAAGGTGCTGCGCCCGCTGATCGCCATGCCGGCGAGCCCGCGCATGCTGTTCAACGTCAACTTCCCCGCGATCGAGCCTGAGGCGGTGAAGGGCATCCGCGTCGCGCGGCAAGGCTTCCATGATGTCGACCGCACCCGCATCGTCGAGGGCACCGATCCGCGCGGCTATCGCTATTACTGGTTTGGCCTCGGCAGTAGCGACGCCGTGCCCGAAGGCAGCGACCTCGCCGCGATCGCGGACGGCTATGTTACGGTGACGCCGCTGCATTACGACCTGACGCAGGACGGCGCGATGGCGGCGACAGCGGCGCTGTTCGGGGCCTGACGAAGCTGACAAGCCGGGCGAAAGCCATTTAGAAACGGCGGGATGCCGCGAACGCCGACTATAGGCCGATCTCGCCGCGTCGGGCGGCGCGGTGAAACTGCAGGAAACGCGTTGTGCGGGCCGAGGAGGTTGGCCGCCCCCTGGGGCGCAAAAGCTCCGGGCCGGCGAGCTGATCATCGAGATCGTTCAAGGGGATGCGGCGAAGGGACGCGGCTTTCGCGACTGATCTGCCCCGCCCCCCGTGACATCGGGCGCAAAAATCCCTATGTGCGCGGCGATCATGGCAAGCAAAATTCCCGAACCGCCCAAGATCGGCATGGTGTCGCTGGGCTGTCCCAAGGCTCTGGTCGACAGCGAGCGCATCCTGACCAAGCTGCGGTCCGACGGCTATCAGATGTCCGCCGACTATGCCGGCGCGGACGTCGTGCTGGTCAATACCTGCGGCTTTCTCGATTCGGCGAAGGAAGAGTCGCTGGAGGCCATTGGCGAGGCGATCGCGGAAAATGGCCGCGTCATCGTGACCGGCTGCATGGGCAATGAGGCGGAGCTGATCCGCCAGAAATTCCCCCAGGTGCTGGCCGTCACGGGCGCGCATCAATATGAGGCGGTGGTGAATGCCGTGCATGAGGCGTCGCCGCCCATCCCCAACGCCTTTGTCGACCTGGTGCCCGAAGGCGGGCTGAAGCTGACGCCGCGCCATTACAGCTATCTCAAGATTTCCGAGGGCTGCAACCACCGCTGCTCCTTTTGCATCATCCCTTCGATCCGCGGCGATCTGGTGTCACGGCGCATCGATGCGGTGCTGCGCGAGGCGGAAAAGCTTGTTGCCGCCGGCACGAAGGAACTGCTGGTCATCAGCCAGGACACCTCGGCCTATGGCGTCGACACGCGGCATGAACCGCGCCAGTGGAAGGGGCGCGAGGTGCGCGCGCACATGACCGACCTCGCCCGCGAACTCGGGCAGCTGCGCACCGCCGAAGGGCGCGCTCCCTGGGTGCGGTTGCACTATGTCTATCCCTACCCCCATGTCGACCAGGTCATCCCGCTGATGGCCGAGGGGCTGTTGACGCCCTATCTCGACATTCCCTTCCAGCATGCGTCGCCCACCGTGCTGAAGGCGATGAAGCGTCCGGCCAACGAGGCCAAGGTGCTGGACCGCATCCGCAGCTGGCGGGCCATCTGCCCCGATATCGCGATCCGCTCCTCCTTCGTGGTCGGCTTTCCCGGCGAGACGGAAGCGGATTTCCAGTATCTGCTCGACTGGCTGGACGAAGCGCAACTCGACCGCGTCGGCGCCTTCCGCTTCGAGCCGGTCGAAGGCGCGGCCGCCAACGACCTGCCGGGAGCGGTGCCCGAGGCCGTCAAGGAAGACCGCTACCAGCGCATCATGGAAAAGACCGCCGCGATCAGCGCGGCCAAGCTCGCCGCCAAGGTCGGGCGCGTCCTGCCGGTGATCCTGGACGAGGTGGGCGAGCCGGACGAGGAAGACGGATCGATCGGCGCGACGGCGCGCAGCCAAGCCGATGCGCCGGAGATTGACGGCAATGTCTTCCTGCGCGATGTCGGTGACGGGCGAAAGACCGGCGACATTTTCGACGTGCTGGTCGAGGATGCCGACGAGCATGATCTCTATGGCGTACCGGTCTGACAACGGCCCGGAACGGCGATCTTATGATCCGGCCGCGAAGGCGTCCCGATATTCGGTCTTGATCACCTTCCGCATGGCGGCGTCGAGGGGCAGCTTCACTTCATAGGTGCCCTCGGCATAGGGGCCCGCGCTATATGGGCCGATGACGACGGTAATGCCGTCGATCAGCCTGCCGTTGCGCGATGTCGGCACCAGCACTTCCTGCATCGGATCGATGCATTGAGTGAAAGGATCGTCGCCGCGCATCACCGGCCCTCCGCGCTTTTGCGCGCGCGCCTTGTCGAGCCCGGCGCAGAAGCGATCATGAATGACCGACGCGAAGGCCGCAGCCGATGTCATGACGGCCTGCAGACTCGTTTCGCGGCGCCGCTCCTTGTCCCACAGCAGTGCCTTGTAGCTCGTCATGCCATGCGCGCCGCCCGTGTAGCTGTAGATGGTTGATCGCAGCGACAGGAAGCGCGGCGTGTCAGCCGTAACGGTCCAGCGTGTCTCCAGGCTGTGAGCGTGAAAGGGAAAGCCGGCCTCAGCCGCCGCTTTCTGGTCTTCCCGCGCCATCTTGAGCGCGTCGGCCTTTCCCGTGGTCAAGTCATTTCGCAGCTTGTCCGCGATCGCCGGGACGGCCGCAGCCTGTGCCGGCCAAGCATAGGCGAATTCCAGCAGACCCGTCTTTTCGGACTGCTCGAAAGGCCGGGACGGCGGCGCCGGTTGTTCGACGCCCGCCATCCGTTCGACATATTTGGCGGCCTTGGTAGCGGCGGGAGCGTCCTGCGCGCTGTTGTCGGCAGGGCCAGCCGTGTCAGCGGCCGGCGAACAGGCGCACAGTAGCGCGGCCGCCGCCAGCGGCAGCGGTCCGCGCCGGCCCACCCCTTCAGCCACCCGCATCAGTGCGGTTTGGCCGCCAGGCAACGCTCGCTGATCGCCTTGCGCGTATAGCTGCCCTGCAACGCCGCGGCGGCGTTCGCCCAACCCTCGGCGATCAGCGCCTGTTCGACCGCATGGGCGCCATCGAAGCGACCGCTTTCGGCAAGGACATAGGCACGGGCGCGCAGCGCCTGGATGCCGGCGTCTTCCTTGTGCATCATGTCGTCTCTCCTTCTTGATCGTGGATCGTCAATCTAGGCCTGTCGGCCGCACGACGCAAATCGGCGCGGGGTGGGCGGACCCTGCCGGAGGGCGAAAAGGGGGCTTTCCATTCGCCCCGCCTTTGTCCAGACTCTGTCCCATGACCGACTATGCCGACCTGCTCAAAGCGGATAACAATCAACCCGCCCATCTGATCCAGATCGTCGATGCCGAAAGCTTCGAATCCTGGCTTGGCGGGCAGCCCGAGCGGGTCCGCGCGATGATCCGGGCGCAGAAATTCTCTGGAAAGCCGCAGGAACACGCCATCGTCCCTGCGGAGGACGATTCAAGCTGGTCAGTGGTGGCGGGGGTCGCAAAGAGCGGCAAGCTCGGCAGCTGGTGTCTCGCGCGGCTGGCCGAGCAGTTGCCGGAGGGGCAATATCGGCTGGACGGAGCCACGGCGGGCGCTGCGATGCTGGGCTGGCTGAGCGCGCAATATCGCTTCGATCGCTACCGCAAGGAGGATACCCTCGCCGGCCCTCGCGTCCTGCTGACCAAGGATATCGCGCAGATCGAGGCGGCTGTGCGGCTGGCCGACGCGGTGGCGCTGGTTCGCGATCTGGTCAACACGCCCGCCGCCGACATGGGCCCGGCGGACCTAGAGGCGGCGACGGCGAAGGTAGCGGAGTCATTCGACGCGAGCCTGACCGTAACGCGCGGCGACGCCCTGGAGCAGGGATTTCCCATGATCCACGCGGTCGGCAAGGCCGCCGACCGCAGCTTCGCGCCCCGGCTGATCGAGCTGCGCTGGGGAGACCCCGCCCATCCGCGCATCGCCATTGTCGGCAAGGGCATCTGTTTCGACAGCGGCGGGCTCGACATCAAACCTTCCTCGGCCATGCGGCTGATGAAGAAGGATATGGGCGGCGCGGCCCATGCGGTGGCGCTGGCGCGGCTGGTCATGGGCGCGCGGTTGCCGGTGCGGCTGCACCTGCTGATCCCGGCGGCGGAAAATGCGGTGGGCGGCAATGCCTTCCGTCCCGGAGACATATTGCGCAGCCGCAAGGGGCTGTCGGTGGAAATTGGCAACACCGACGCGGAAGGGCGGCTGGTGCTGGGCGACGCCCTGACGCTGGCGGGCGAGGAGTCGCCGGAACTCATCATCGACTATGCGACGTTGACCGGCGCCGCGCGGGTCGCCGTCGGTCCCGACCTGCCGGCGCTTTTCACCAATGACGACAGCCTTGCCGCAGACATGGAGCGGATCGGCGGCGAGGTCGACGATCCCTGCTGGCGCCTGCCGCTGTGGGACGGCTATGCCGACATGCTCAAGTCCGACGTGGCGGACATCAACAATGCGGGCGAAGGGGGATTTGCAGGCGCGATCACGGCGGCGCTGTTCCTCAAGCGCTTCGTGCCAGATGGCACGCGGTGGCTTCATCTGGACACCTTCGCCTGGCGCCCCTCCCCCCGACCCGGTCGTCCCAAGGGCGGCGAAGCGCTGGGGCTGCGCTCCGTCTTTGCCCTGCTGCAGCAGCGCTACGGCACGCCAGCGCCGAAATGATCGTGCAACAGCAGGCCGTTACGCAACCGTATTCGCCATTGTGCGTTAGGGGGGCATGGATGCAGCATCTGCTCAGGACAAGGCCAATAATCCCGACCGCTCCGGCCTGAAGCCGCTCGGAGAATGGATGCGCACGCTGGTCGATTATGTACGGTCGGGCAAGCCTGACCTCACCAACCGGCAAATGGCCCTGATGATGACGGTTTATATCCGTTCGGGTCCCCATACCGTGCGGGGACTCGCAGAAGCGCTGAACGTCTCGAAGCCCGTCATCACGCGGGCGCTGAACAAGCTATCGGCGCTCGGTTACCTGCGGCGCGAGCGTGATGCGGCCGACCGGCGCAATATTTTCATCACCAGGACGCCCAAAGGGGCGGAATTTCTTGACGCCTTTCACCATTTCATCGCAGGAACCGGCCGCGATGAACCCCACGACCTCTCCTCCGCGGAACCCACCGCCTGAACGCATCCGTTTCAAATTGAGCGGCCGGTCCGTCACGCTGGACGGCCGGGTTCATGCGGCGCGCGGAGACCTTGCCGATATCTCCCTGGCAGGCGTGCTGTTTTCGGCGCATTATGCCCGAGCGATCGAACTGACCTGCGTTGCGGCGGGTACGCCCGTGCTTGCCGCCGCCTCTCCCGCCGCGACGGCCGTGAGCGAATTGCTGCGGGGCGAAAGCTTCCATGCGCTGGATATCACGACCGATTGGGCCTGGGGCTTTTGCGGGCATGACGGCTATGTCGGCTATGTCCGCCGCGAGGCGCTGGACCGGCACGAGGTGACCAATCACCGGATCTTCGCCGGCACCGCTCCGCTGTTCAGCGCCCCCGACATCAAGTCGCCGATCGCTGATTATTGGCCCGGCGGCGCGCAGTTCGCGGGCGAGCCGCAGGACGGTTTCGTCATGTGCAGCGACGGCTATGTCCATCACCGCCATGCCGTGGCGGCCGAGATATTGGAAAGCGACTGGGTGGCGGCGGCGGTGCGCTACCTTGGACAACCCTATGTCTGGGGCGGACGCGGGCATCGCGGCGTCGATTGTTCCGGCCTGGTCCAGGTCGCCCTGGGTCTGTGCGGCATCAAGACACCGCGCGACACCGACCTTCAGCGCGAAGGCATCGGATCGCCGATCCCGCCCGACGCACCCCTGCAACGGGGCGACTTCGTCTTTTTCCCGGGCCATGTCGGCATCATGACCGATGCGGCCCATATGGTTCACGCCAACGCGCACTGGATGGCCGTGGTCGTCGAGCCGCTGGCTGATGTCGTCGCCCGGCTGGCGGTCGACCATGCGGAACCGATCATCGCGCGGCGGAGGATCGGCGCATGACCCACAGGATTTTCATCGATGGGGGCGTCGGAACGACGGGGCTTGAGATCGTGGAGCGGCTCGCCGGTCGGCCCGAACTGTCCGTCGTCACCCTGGAGGGTGACCGGCGCAAGGATGCCGGGGCGCGCAAGGCAGAGTTGAACGCCGCCGACATCGTCATCCTGTGCCTGCCCGATGACGCCGCGCGCGAGGCGGTGACACTGATCGACAATGGCGAGACGCGCGTCATCGATGCGTCGACCGCCCATCGCGTGGCCGAAGGCTGGACCTACGGCTTTGCCGAACTGGAGCCGGGCCATCGGGAAAAGCTGAGCGCGGCGCGCTTCGTCGCCAATCCGGGCTGCTGGCCGACGGGCTTTCTTTCGCTGGTGCGGCCGCTGGTGCTGGCCGGGCTGCTGCCGGCGGACTGGCCGGTCACCGTCTCGGGCGCATCGGGCTATTCGGGCGGCGGCAGGTCGATGATCGCCGAATATGAAGGCGCTGACGGCGCACCGAGCGCCTTCCGGCCCTATGGCCTGTCCCTGGCGCACAAGCATGGGCCGGAGATGCTGCGTTATTCGGGCCTGCGGCATCCGCCCATCTTTGCGCCGGCGGTCGTGAATGCCTATCGCGGCATGATCGTCGAGGTTCCGCTCCAGCTGCATGCCATGCCGGGGGCGCCCAAGCTTGCGGATGTCCACGCGGCGCTTGCCGACGCCTATGCCGCATCGCCGATCGTCAGCGTCGCGACCCTCGCGGAAAGCGGCGGGATGGCGCAAGTGGCAATCGAGCATGTCGGCGCGACCGACAGGCTGGCGTTGTTCGTCTTTGGCAATGGGGCGACAGGTCAGGTGCGGCTGGTGGCCGCACTTGATAATCTGGGCAAGGGCGCGGCGGGCGCGGCCGTGCAGAATCTCAACATTCTGGCCGGCCTGCCGGAGACCGCCGGCCTGCGGCTCTGAGCGTCGCGGGCAAGCGGGCCGATCAGTGGATCGTGCCCAGCGGCGCCTCTTGCGTGAGCAGCACGATCAGCCGCTCGATCTGCCGCCAGCGGCAGAAGTGGATGTGATTGCCCAGGTCGCGGCTGCGGTCGGCCCGCGCGGCCGCTTCATAGCCGGCATTGTCGCCGAACATCGCCATCAGTTCAGCGGCGTCGTCGAAACTCTTTCGATCCGAAAGATATGGCAACTGCATCTGACCCCCCGACATCACCGACCCCGTAAAGCCTGCCGGCTTCAACCGCCATGCCAGTTGCGGGCAATGACGGCGCAGGGCGGGATTGAAGAGTGAAGGATCCGTTAGCCAAGTCCCGCACTGGCACAATCGTCCCCGATCAGGACGGCGCCGTCCCGAAACGGCGCGGGCGGGAAAGCGGCTGGCAATGCCGCGCCGAGCATGGCAAGGGAGCCGCATCATGACGACAGGCAAGAAAAATCCCACCGGAGCGGGCGCCATCATCGCCCTGTTGATCCTGGCCGGCACCATCCTGGGCGGGCTGATGGGGCAGCCCAGCGCGGGGCTGCTGACGGGGTGTGCGCTGGGCATCCTCATCGCGCTGCTGCTGTGGCTGCGCGAACGGGGAAAATAGGCCGGAAAGCAGCGAGGTCCGGCTTGCGAGCCGATGCGTCGCGGCATAGACATGGCGCCCATGAAAAAGCATCTGATCGCCCTGACCCTTATCCTGCTGGTTCTGATCGCCGGCGCCGTCTTCTACTTCGCGCAGGGCGATACCGCCGAGCTGCCCGCCGGGGCGGACACAGGCAAGGAGCCGGTCTTCACCGCACCGCGCAGCGAGATGATCCCGACGATCAATGTCGCCGCCGCCAGACCCTGGGGCGCGGGCGAGCAGCCGGTTGCCGCCAAGGGGCTGAACGTCGCTCGCTTTGCCGATGGCCTGGCCCACCCCCGTTCCCTGCTGACGCTGCCCAATGGCGACATATTGGTGGCGGAAACCAACAGCCCGCCGCGAGCCGGGGGCGGAATCGTCAACCGGGTCATGGTCTATCTGATGGACAAGGCGGGCGCCGGCGTGCCGTCGGCCAACCGCATCACCCTGCTGCGCGACGCCGATGGCGATGGCCGGGCTGAACTCAGGACGCCGTTCCTGACGGGCCTCAATTCCCCCTACGGCATGGCGCTGGTCGACAACACGCTCTATGTGGCGAACACCGACGCACTGATGGCCTATCCCTACAAGGCGGGGGAGACCCGGATCACCGCCAAGGGGCGCAAGATACTCAACCTGCCGGCTGCCGCGCCCAATTATCACTGGACAAAGAGCCTGGTGGCGGGTCCGACGGGCCTGCTCTATGTCGGCGTAGGGTCCAACAGCAATATCGCGGACAATGGCCTGGATGCGGAAGCCAATCGCGCCGCCATCCTGGAGGTCAACCCCAAGACCGGCGATTATCGCATCTTCGCGTCGGGCCTGCGCAATCCGGTGGGCCTGGCCTTCGAACCGCAGAGCGGCGCGCTGTGGGGTGTTGTGAATGAACGCGACATGCTGGGCAGCGATCTGGTCCCCGATTATCTGACCCGCGTTGAATTCGGGGCCTTTTATGGCTGGCCGTGGAATTATTGGGGTGGCTATGAGGATCGCCGGGTGCAGCCGCAACGGCCGGAGCTGCGCGAATATACCAAGCGGCCAGACTATGCGCTGGGCAACCATGTGGCTCCGCTGGGCCTCGCCTTTGCCGACAAGGTGAAGATCGGCGCCCCGTTCCTCAACGGCGCCTTCGTTGGCCTGCATGGCAGCTGGAACCGCAAGCCGGCGGCGGGCTACAAGGTCGTGTTCGTACCCTTCGGCGACAATGGCGAAGTGTCCAAGGCAAAGCCGATCGACGTGCTGACCGGCTTCCTGGGTCAGGATGGCAAAGCCCGGGGCCGGCCCGTCGACGTCGCCGCCGACGCCAGGGGGGCGTTGCTCGTCAGCGACGATGTCGGCGGCGCGGTGTGGCGCGTTACCGGGCCGCGATAAGCCCGACCGTCAGACCGCCCGGCCGTGGCGGCCCGCCAGCTCAACGACATATTGCCAGGCCACCCGCCCCGATCGGCTGCCCCGCTGCGTTGCCCACTGGATCGCTTCGAGCGGATCGAAGCTGAGGCCCAGGCTAGTGGCATAGCCGGTGACGATGTCGACATAGGCCCGTTGATCGATCGCGTGGAAGCCAAGGCTGAGGCCGAAACGGTCCGACAGCGCCATCTTGTCATCGACGGCATCGCGCGGGTTGATCGGATCGTCCTGCTCCGACAGATGGCGAGGCACGATATGGCGGCGGTTGGACGTGACGTAGAGGCGGACATTGGCCGGGCGCGCCGTGGTTCCCCCTTGAAGCAGGGATCGGAGCGCGCGGGCATCCTCGCTGGCATGTTCGTCAAAACCCAGGTCGTCCAGAAACAGGACGAAAGCGCGCTGGGCGTCGCGCAGCAGGGCGAAGAGGCGCGGCAGGCTCGCCAGTTCGTCGATCGCGCATTGCACCAGCGCGATGTCCTGCCCCTGTCGTTGCAGCCGGTCGATGACGGAGGCGACCACGGCTGACTTGCCGCTGCCGCGCGCGCCCCAGAGCAGCACGTCATGGGCCGCATGACCTGCCGCATGACGGCGCGTATTTTCCAGCAGCGCGCCTTTCTGCGCGTCAATGCCGGTCAGCAGGTCATAGTCGACCGGCGCGAATTGTTCGACCGGGCTAATCGACGCGCCATTCCACACATAGGCGGGAGCGCCGGCCAGATCGGACGAGGAAGCGGGCGGCGGCGCGATCCGTTCCAGCGCTTCGGCTATGCGGGTCAAAAGGGCGTCGTTCATGGCCGCGCCTTACCCCGCCCCCGGCATGCGGGCAAGCAGGCGAGCAGCGTCATCCTTGTGTAGCAATGGCCTTTTACTCGTAGTCTGCGGGGTCTATAGCGCGGGGTCGTGACGATCGCTAATCCAGTCTTTTCCACCAGGGTCTGCCGCTACGGCGCGGAAGGCCTGCGCGAGGCCGCGCTGCTGATCCGGGCGGGTGAGCCAGTCGCCGTGCCGACGGAAACAGTCTATGGCCTGGCGGCTGACGCGACGGATTCCAGCGCGGTCGCGGCCATCTACAGCGCGAAGGGACGGCCCAGCTTCAACCCGCTGATCGTGCATGTCGCGGATCGCGAGATGGCGGAGCGGCTGGCCATCTTCTCGCCGGTCGCGGACAGGCTTGCCGACCGCTTCTGGCCGGGCGCGCTGACCCTGGTGCTGCCGGTGCGGGACGACAGCGGCCTGTCGCCCCTGGTGATGGCGGGACTGCCGACCGTCGCGTTACGCCTTCCCGCACATCCGGCGATGCGCGCGCTCATCAGGGAGAGCGGACGGCCGCTCGCCGCGCCGTCCGCCAACCGCAGCGGTGCGATCAGCCCGACGCGCGCCGATCATGTGCTGGCCAGCCTCGACGGCAGGATCCGGCTGATACTGGACGAAGGCCCGACCAGCGAGGGACTGGAATCCACCATCGCGGCGCCGGAAGCCGACCGCATCCGCCTGTTGCGCCCGGGTCCGGTGAGCGCGGCCATGCTGGAAGAAGCGACGGGCCTGCCGGTAACCATCGGCGGGGCCGACGAGAAGATCGAAGCGCCGGGCCAGCTGGAAAGCCACTATGCGCCGTCGAAGCCGGTGCGTTTGAACGCCCTGCGGGCGCAGGAGGATGAATATCTGATCGGCTTCGGGCTGATGCCCTGCAATATCAATCTCAGCCCGGACGCGGATATTCAGGAAGCCGCCGCCAACCTGTTCGCCGCCCTGCATGTGGCCGACGCCAGCAGGGCGGCCCGCATCGCCGTGGCGCCCATCCCGAACGAGGGGATCGGCATCGCGATCAACGACCGGTTGAGGCGAGCGGCGGCCTGACCCGAGCGGCGGACGCGATCAGCCGCAATCATCGTAGCCCGCGCGCCGGCAATCGCGGCGGCGCTGCTCCTCGGCCTTCTTGCGTTCGCGCGCCTCGCGCGCTTCCTGCTTGCGCATCTTCTTGCGGCCATAGTTGCGATCGGCCTCATCCTGGCTGGTCGTGGCCCAGTCCGCCACCTGCGCGCCCGCCCGTACCGGCATCGTCGCGACATTGACTGCGGTCCTGGCAATGCAACACGGCAGCGTCAACATCAGGGCAGGCAGCGCCAGCGTGCAGATTTTACGCATGATGTCCAATCACCCTCATTTTCCGCCCGCCTGCCACGCTCCTGATTAACCTCAGCCTAAGCGCGCCTCTTTCTGCGATCAACCGCAGGCGGCAGGGGGATCAGCCGTCAATCCGATCGGCAAAGCCCTTGCGCAGCTTGGCGAGCTTGGGAGGGATGACGGCGATGCAATAGGGATTGCGATCGCCTACCCGGTCCCAATATTTCTGATGATAATCCTCTGCCGGATACCAGGGCGCATCGGCTTCGATCGTGGTGACGATCGGGCTGGTGTGATCCGGCTGGGCGCGCGCGATCGCCGCCTTTGCTTCCGCCGCCTGATCGGGCGAATGGGGAAAGATCGCCGAGCGATATTGCGTGCCGATGTCGTTACCCTGCCGGTTCAACGTCGTCGGATCATGCGTCGCGAAGAAAATATCCAGCAAATCAGCATAGGAAATAACCGCCGGATCGTAGGTGACGCGGATGGCCTCGGCATGGCCGGTGCCGCCCGAACACACCGCCTCATAGGTCGGATCAGCGACGGCGCCGCCGATATAGCCGCTTTCGACCGCACTGACGCCTTTCAGATTCTGATACACCGCCTCGGTACACCAGAAGCAGCCTCCCGCTAGCGTCGCAATCTCCTGGGCCATGTCCTGTTCCTCATCATGTCTGGCCGCAGGAGATAGGAACGCTCAGCCCGTCCGTCCAGTTGGGGCGGACGCGGTTTCGGCCTTGGCCCGTTCTTCCGCCACCAGTTCCTTGCGCGAAAGCTTGCCCACGAGCGTTCGCGGGAGGTTCGCCCGCACTTCCACCTCGCGCACCTTTTCATGCTTGCCCAGTTGCGGATTGAGCCATTCCCGGAGTGCAGGGCCGTCAACGTCGGCGTCTTCCCGGAGCGTCACGAACGCCTTGGGACATTCGCCGTGATAGGAATCCGGCACCCCGATCACCAGCGCCTCCTTGACGGCCGGATGATGATAGAGGACCGCCTCGACCTCGCTCGGGAAAACCTTGAACCCGCCGACGGAAATCATGTCCTTCAGCCGATCGACGATCTTCACATAGCCATCCTCGTCGATCAGCCCGACGTCGCCGGTTCGCAGCCACTCGCCGATGAACACGTCCCTGTCGGCGTCCGGGCGCTTCCAATAACCCTTCATGATCTGCGGCCCGGCAAAGACCAGCTCGCCCGGTTCGCCCTTGGGCGGCGGGCGGGTCGGGTCCTCCCGATCGACCAGCTTCACGCGGGTGCCGGGGACGGGCTGCCCGACGGTGCCAGCCTTGTTCAGCCCTTCATAGGGGTTGGAACACACGACCGGGCTGCTTTCAGTGAGGCCATAGCCTTCGACCAGTTTCGCGCCGGTGGCCGCCTCGAAACGCTGCTTCAGTTCCAGAGGCAGCGGCGCCCCGCCCGATATGCACAGGCGCAGCGAGGAAAAATCGATGTTGGGCGTGGCGGGATGATCCAGCAGCGCCTGATACATGGTCGGCACGCCGGGCATCGAACTCGGTTTCGTGCGCTGCACCGCTGCCAGCACCTGTACCGCCTCGAACCGGGGCAGCATCACCATCTCGCCGCCGTTCAGCACCGTGCGATTGAGCACGCAGGTATTGGCGAAAACATGGAAGAAGGGCAGCACCGCGATGATGCGATCGACGGCTTCGGGCTGCGGATCGATCAACCGGACCTGGCGGGCGTTGGCGGTCAGGTTCTGATGCGTCAGCATCGCGCCCTTGGGGCGCCCGGTGGTGCCGCCGGTATATTGCAGCAGCGCGACATCGTTCACCGGATCGATGACCACAGGCGCGGGATCGTCGCCATGATGCAGCAGGTCGGCATAATGGCTGATGCGCGCGTCGTGCGGGATCGGCAGCGTTTCCTTACCCTTGAACAGGCGGAAGAGCACGGACTTGGTCGGCGGCAGCGCCTCCGCCACGCAGCCCACGACCAGCCTTTCAAGGCTGCTGTTGTCCAACACTTCCAAGGCCGTTGGCAGCAATGCCCTGGCCGACAGGGTGAAGAGGATTTTGGTGCCGCTGTCCTCGACCTGATGCTCCAGTTCGGCAGCGGAGTAGAGCGGCGAAAAATTGACGACCGTCGCCCCGGCCATCATCGCTCCATAATAGGCGGCGACATAATGCGGCACGTTGGGCAGATAGAGGCCGACCCGGTCGCCCTGCTGCACGCCCATCTGCTGCAACCCCCTGGCGACGCGGCGGATGGTGTGGAGCATTTCGCCGTACGTGGTGTGCCGACCCATGAAATCGATCATCGGCGCGTCGGACTTCGCCGTGGCGCTGGCGACAACCATGTCGACCATCGACATCGGGGGGAAAGCCTGATCCCAGGCGACCGGATGATTATAATGGTCTTTCCAGACCTCTTTGCCGCTCTCCATTGAACAAACCCTAGGTCAGGCGACCACTTTACGCAAGCGTAAAGCAGAAAGGGCGCCGGGGCCATGGCGGGGGTGAAACGACAAACGCCATGCCGACCGGGGTCAGCATGGCGTCGAAGCTTAGGCCGTTATCGATGTCCGCGCGGGCAGGAAATCAAACATGCCCCTTATTGTCGCTGAACGGGTCCAGTATCCTGGCAGCACCCGAAATCAGTTCGGACTCGCTCTTGAGCGCCTCTTCCGCGCGGCGGGCGGCATCATCGCGTTCGCGGCGCAGTTCCTCGATCAGCGCCTCGCGGTCACCGTCCAGGCGCGAATCGGTGGGTGCCTCGATCCCGGCTTTCTTCGCTGCCCGCGTAACCAGCGCATCCAGTTCCCGCTGCGAGCAGAGACCCAGCGTCACCGGGTCCTTGGGAACGATGTTGGAGATGTTCCAGTGCGTGCGGTCGCGGATCGCGGCAATCGTGGTGCGCGTGGTGCCAATCAGCTTGCCGATCGCGCCGTCCGAAATTTCCGGGTGATTGCGCAGGATCCAGGCTATGCCGTCCGGCTTATCCTGCCGCTTGGAAACCGGCGTGTAGCGCGGCCCCTTGGTGCGGCGGACGGGCTCCGGCCCTTTCAGCATCTTCAGGCGATAGTCGGGATTGCTCTCGCCCTTGTGGATTTCCTCCATCGTGACTTCATGCGCGCGCACGGGATCGCGGCCGGTATATTTGGTGCCGGCGGTATCATCGGCGATCGCCTGCACTTCCAGAATGTGCAGCCCGCAAAAATCCGCGATCTGATCGAAGCTCAGCGCGGTATTGTCGACCAGCCAGCTGGCGGTCGCATGGGGCATGAGAGGCTGGGACACAGGAATTCTCCGGCACTAAAAATGACAAGGGCCGCCCAAGCAGGGCGGCCACGCCCGACCTGAGATAATGCATCCCTTGCCGCCGGGCAAGGAAAAGCGTCAGGCCGCGCTGTCCATCAGCTGCGGATCGATGCAGTGGAGCCCTGTAAGGAACTCCTGAACGCTGCGTTCCCAACTGAAGCTGCGACCGTATGCGACGCAGGCCTTGCTGTCGCATAGCAGCGCGGCGGCGATGGCATCCTCGATCCGGTCGGACAGCGCGCCGCTGTCCGGGGTGATTATGTCGATCGGGCCGGTCACCGGATAGCCGGCAACCGGCGTCCCGCAGGCGAGCGCCTCGATCATCACCAGGCCGAATGTGTCGGTCCGGCTGGGGAAGACGAAGACGTCCGCGCCGGCATAGACGCCGGCGAGGTCGGCGCTGAACATCGCGCCCAGGAAATGCGCGTCGGGATAGGCGCGCTCCAGCGTCGAACGGGCCGGGCCATCGCCCACCACCACCTTGGTGCCCGGATGGTCGTTCGCCAGAAAGGCTTCGAGGTTTTTTTCGACAGCGACCCGGCCGACGTAGAGCTGGATCGGCCGGGGAAGTTGCGCGAACAGCGCGGGCGGCGGCGCGTCCGGCGTGAAGGCGGTCAGGTCCACTCCCCTGCCCCACGCGCGCACCTGCGGCAGGCCGTGGGCGCGCAACTGCTGGCGCACCGACCGGGTCGACGCCAGCACGGCGCGGGCTGGCCCATGGAACCAGCGGATATAGCGCCAGAACCACGCAGCCGGCAGCCCCGTGCGATGGGCGAGATAGTCGGGAAAATGGGTGTGATAGGCGGTAGTGAAAGGCACCCCGCCCCGGATGCACCAGCGCCGCGCGGCCAGACAGAGCGGTCCTTCGGTCGCGAGGTGGACCGCGTCCGGACGGAAAGCGGCGATCGCCTGCCCCACCACGCTCGACCGCGCGAAGGCCAGGCGGATTTCCGGATAGGTGGGGCACGGAAGGGACGGGTAGAGATCGGGCGAGATCACCCTCACCGCGTGTCCCATCTTCTCCAGTTCGGAATGCATCGTCTGGAGCGTGCGGACCACCCCGTTCACCTGCGGCGACCAGGCATCCGTGACGACCACGATCCGCATCGGCTCGGTCACCCTGTCAGGCCGCGATCCGGGCGGGCGTGTCCATGCCGCGCGCCGCGATCTCGTCCGCCCAGTGCAGCACTTCCATGCGCCCGTCGAAATGTTCGACGAGCGCCGTGCAGCCTTCCACCCAATCGCCGTCATTATAATAATCGATGCCGGCGATCTGGCGCATTTCGGCATTATGGATATGGCCGCACACCACGCCGTCGACCCCGCGCGTCGCCGCTTCGTGCGCCACCACATCCTCGAACTTGGAAATGAACTCGACCGCGTTCTTGACCTTGTGCTTGGCCATCTTGCTCAGCGACCAGTAAGGCAGCCCCATACGCTGCCGCACCGCGTTGACGATGACGTTGAGGCGCATCATCATCGTGTAGGCCGCGTCGCCCACGAAGGCGAGCCAGCGGTGCGCCAGCATGATCGTGTCGAACTCGTCGCCATGCAGAACCAGCAGCTTGCGGTCGTCGGCGGTGATGTGGATCGCCTTGCGCCGGATTTCGACCCCACCGAAGCTCATGCCGGTGAACTGGCGGAACATTTCGTCATGGTTGCCGGGGATATAGACGACGCGCGTGCCGCGCTTGGCTCGTTTCATCACTCGCCAGACCACGTCATTGTGCGCCGCCGGCCAGTAAAAGCGCCTCTTCAGCCGCCACCCGTCGATGATGTCGCCGACCAGGTACATGGTGTCGCTATCGACGCTGTCGAGAAAGTCGATCAGCATCCGGGCGTTGCAGCCGCGCGTGCCAAGATGAATATCGGAAATCCAGATTGTGCGATAGCGGCGGCGCTCGCCTTCCCGTTCGGCAATCTCGAAGTCCGCGCCATGGCCTTCCTCAAGGTCTGCAAGGAAAGGCAAGCGGGAGATGGCATTCATGATCCGACCCCTCGGAACGATTATCCTCGGGATCGAATCCTTAGCGGCTGCATGTTACAGTTCCGCACCGGATATGACGCCTGTGTGACGGCGTGACGGGATCAGACCGTCAGCACGATCTTGCCGAAATGGTCGCCTCCGTCGATGCGCGCATGCGCCTCAGCAGCCTGCGTCAGGGGAAAGCGCGTATCCATGGCAGGCCGCAGCTTGCCCTGTTCGACGAAGGGCCACACGACCCGCATCAGTTCATCTGCCACCAGGCTCTTGAAGGCGGAGGACCGCGGTCGCAGGGTTGACCCGGTGAGCGTCAGCCGCTTGCTCATGAGCGCCGGCAGGAAGATCGTCGCCTTGGCGCCTGCCTGCATCGCGATGGATATGTGACGTCCATCGTCAGCCAGGCATTGCAGGTTACGAGGGACATAGTCGCCGCCCACCATGTCGAGCACCGCCTGAACACCTCTGCCTCCGGTGATCCGATTCACTTCGGAAACGAAATCCTGTGCGCGGTAATTGATTGCATGATGTGCGCCCCAGCTTCTTGCCTGGTCGCATTTGGCGTCGCTGCCGCAGGTGACGATGATCGTGATATCGAACAGCCGGCAGAGCGAAATCGCCATGGTGCCAATGCCGCTGGTTCCGCCATGGACCAACACCGCGTCGCCGGCGACGACATAGGCCCGCTCGAACAGGTTGGTCCATACGGTGAAGAGCGTTTCCGGCAGCGCTGCCGCTTCGACCAGATCATAGCCGTCAGGCACGGGCAGGCACTGCCCGGCCGGCGCCACCGCATATTCGGCATAGCCGCCCCCGGCCAGCAGCGCGCATACTCGCTGCCCGACCAGCTGATCCGCGCCCGCGCCTGCCGCGACGATCGTCCCCCCGACCTCCAGCCCGGGTATATCGGACGCTCCTGGCGGTGGCGGGTATTTGCCCTGCCGCTGCAACACGTCCGGACGATTGACGCCCGCTGCCGCGACGCGGATCAGCACTTCATCGGCGGCGGGAACAGGGACGGGACGGCGCTCGATCACCAGCGCCTCAGGCCCGCCAGGCACCGGCGCAACGATCGCGATCATCTCGTCCGGCAATGCATTCCCAAGCGCCATGAAGCCGCCCCTTCGCGCTGATGTTGCGCCGCACTCGAAATCGACGAACGGCCATCTGCGCCTTATTGACAGACTGACCCGGGCGGTCAACATTGCACCTCATGGACATGGACGACGATCGCCCGGCAAAAGCCGATGATCCGCTGGCCCAACTGCTTAGACAGGATCTGGGGCCGCTGTCCGTGACCGATCTGGAAGCGCGCATCACAGCGCTGGAGGGTGAGATAGCCCGCACCCGATCAAAAATTGAAGACGCCGTTAACCACAAGACAACTGCCGAGGCGTTATTCAAGCGATGAACCCGCGCCCTGCCCTTTGCGACTCTTCAAATGGTCTCGACGGGCACGGGCAGTCTGGCAATTCCGGTGGTCAGGATACCCATCTTGATCCGCTGTCGAGCAATGCCGACATATGGTTCAAGACAGCCCCTCAAATGGGGTCAGGAGTATAAGACATGCCATCTTTCGCACCCGCCCTTGAAACCACCCTGCACAACGCGCTGACCCACGCGTCGGAGCGGCGTCACGAATATGCGACGCTGGAGCATCTGCTCCTCGCGCTGATCGACGATGAACATGCGTCGAAGGTGATGCAGGCATGCGGTGTGGAGCTTGGCGAACTGGGCGACGCCGTCACCCAGTATCTCGACAGTGAACTCGACAGTCTCAAGGTCGAGGGTTCAACCGACCCCTCCCCGACCAGCGGCTTCCAGCGTGTTGTCCAGCGCGCCATCCTGCACGTCCAATCCTCGGGGAAAGACGAAGTGACCGGCGCCAATGTGCTCGTCGCGCTTTTCTCCGAGAGGGAGAGCTACGCCGTCTATTTCCTCCAGCAGCAGGACATGAGCCGCCTGGATGCCGTGAGCTATATCAGCCATGGCGTCGGTAAGGGGACGGCCGCACCTGAGCAGCGCGAAACCAAGGGCGCTCAGGAAGAGGAAAAGAAGACTCAGGACAGCAAGGGCAAGAAGGACAGTGCCTTGGAGCAGTTCACGGTCAACCTCAATGAGAAGGCGGCGCGGGGCAAGGTTGACCCGCTGATCGGCCGTAGCGCCGAAGTCGACCGGACGATCCAGATCCTGTGCCGCCGGTCCAAGAACAACCCGCTCTATGTGGGCGATCCGGGCGTGGGTAAGACCGCCATCGCGGAGGGCCTCGCGCGCAAGATCGTCGAGGGCGAGGTGCCCGACGTGCTCAAGGAAGCGGTGATCTACTCGCTCGACATGGGCGCGCTGCTCGCCGGGACGCGCTATCGCGGCGATTTTGAGGAGCGGCTGAAGGCGGTCGTGACCGAACTGGAAAAGATGCCGCATGCGGTGCTCTTCATCGACGAAATCCACACCGTGATCGGCGCTGGCGCGACCAGCGGCGGAGCGATGGATGCGTCGAACCTCCTGAAGCCCGCGCTGTCGGGCGGCACGATCCGCTGTATCGGTTCAACCACCTACAAGGAGTTCCGCAATCATTTCGAAAAGGACCGCGCGCTGCTGCGCCGGTTCCAAAAGATCGACGTGAACGAGCCTACGGTCGAGGACACAATCAAGATCCTCGCCGGGCTGCGCAGCGCCTTTGAGGAGCATCACAACGTCCGCTACACGCCCGACGCGATCAAGGCGGCGGTGGAGCTTTCGGCGCGCTACATCAACGACCGCAAGCTGCCCGACAAGGCGATCGACGTGATCGACGAGGTCGGCGCGATGCAGATGCTGGTGGTGCCCAGCAAGCGCAAGAAGACCATCACGCCCAAGGAGATCGAGCAGGTCATCGCCACCATGGCCCGCATCCCCCCCAAGACCGTGTCCGCGGACGACAAGTCGGTGCTGGAAACGCTCGACACGGATCTGAAGCGCGTGGTGTTTGGCCAGAACCGGGCGATCGAGGTGCTGTCCTCCGCGATCAAGCTGTCGCGAGCGGGCCTGCGCGATCCCGACAAGCCGATCGGCAACTATCTGTTTTCCGGCCCCACCGGCGTCGGCAAGACGGAAGTCGCGCGCCAGCTTGCCAATCTGCTCGGCATCCCCCTGCAGCGGTTCGACATGTCCGAATATATGGAGCGGCATTCGGTCAGCCGCCTGATCGGTGCGCCTCCGGGCTATGTGGGTTATGATCAGGGTGGCCTGCTGACCGATGCGGTCGACCAGCAACCGCACAGCGTGCTGCTGCTGGACGAGATCGAGAAGGCACATCCCGACCTGTTCAACATCCTGTTGCAGGTGATGGACAACGGGCGCCTGACCGATCATCACGGCAAGACGGTGGATTTCCGTAACACCATCCTCATCATGACCACCAACGCCGGCGCTTCCGACATGGCGAAGGAAAGCATCGGCTTCGGCGAATTGACCCGCGAGGATGCGCAGGAAGATGCGGTGAAGAAGCTCTTCACTCCGGAATTTCGCAATCGTCTCGATGCGATCGTGCCGTTCGGCTATCTGCCGCCAGAGATCGTTGCCCGGGTCATCGACAAGTTCGTGCTCCAGCTCGAACTGCAACTGGCCGACCGCGACGTGCATATCACGCTGGATGACGAGGCGAAGAAATGGCTCACCAAGAAGGGCTATGACAAGCTGTACGGCGCGCGTCCGATGGGCCGCCTGATGCAGGAGAAGATCAAGCAGCCCCTGGCCGAGGAACTGTTGTTCGGAAAGCTCGTCCATGGCGGCGAAGTCCATGTTCGCCTGAAAGACGATGCCCTCGCCTTCGAAATCACGCCTTCCGCGCCCAAGAAGGGCAAGAAGGGTGGAAAGGCGAAGCCGGCGGAACCGGCCAAATAAGGCCAAGACCTCAGAATAGTCGAGACAGGGCGGTCCATTTGGACCGCCCTTTTTTCTAGCTCCTGTCTCACCGGCCCTGCAGCCCTTGTCCCGAAAGGTCTGGAAATCTTCCCGACCATCCCATCGACAGGCAACCTCCTCTTTTGAGCTGTGGACCAGAAGAGGCTCGCGGTTCATCATCCCGGCGCGGGCAAGCAGCCGTCATGCAACTGAAAGGACCTCAATCGTGACTGGTATCACCCTCTACACCAATCCCATGTCCCGAGGGCAGATTGCCCGCTGGATACTGGAGGAAGTTGGACAACCGTATGAAATGGTCATCCTGGACTATGACAGCGGCATGAAGGCGCCTGACTATCTGGCGATCAATCCCATGGGCAAAGTCCCCGCCATCGTCCACGCCGGCAAGGTGGTGACGGAATGCGCTGCGATATGCGCCTATCTGGCCGATGCTTTCCCCGCCGCTCGCCTCGCGCCATCACCCGACGATCGCGCGGCCTATTATCGCTGGCTCTTCTTCGCCGCCGGGCCGGTGGAAGCGGCCGTCACCAACAAGGCCTTGGGCTTTGAGGTTCCCGAAGGCCGGGAGCGCATGGCGGGCTATGGCACATTCGATCGCACGATCGATGCACTGGAAAGCGCCGTTTCCGGCCCGGCCTGGATCTGCGGCGATCAGTTCACGGCCGCGGACGTCTATGTCGGGGCGCAGATCGACTGGGGCCTGAGCTTCGGCACGATGCCCAGCTGCCCTGCCTTCGAGGCCTATGCCGCCCGGCTGCGCGAACGACCCGCCTACCAGCGCCAGAAGGAACTGGACAACGCCCTGATCGCGCAGATGCAGAAGCCCGCCTAAAAGAAAAGGCCCGGCGGATCATTCCGCCGGGCCTTTGATCTTGCCGCCATTATGCTCAGTTGCGCTGGCTGCCCATGAAGCGCAGCAGGAACAGGAACATGTTGATGAAGTCGAGATAAAGGCTCAACGCGCCCATCACCACCGACTTGCCCATCATCTCCGTGCCCGCGACATGAACGTAGATGCTCTTGATCTTCTGCGTGTCATAGGCCGTCAGACCTGCGAACAGCAAAACGCCGATGAAGCTGATGACCATGTCCATCGCGCTCGATCGCAGGAACAGATTGATCAGCGAAGCCACCAGAAGCCCGACGACACCCATGATCAGGAAGGTGCCGAAGCCCGACAGGTTCTTCTTCGTCGTATAGCCCCACAGGCTGAGGCCAGCGAACGACGCGGCGGCCGCAAAAAAGGTCTGCGCGATCGATACGCCGGTATAGGCAAGGAAGATGTAGGAAAGCGACACTCCCATCACCGCCGCATAGGCCCAGTAAAGCGCCTGGGTGGCAAAGGTGGACAGGCGGCCGATGCCGAAACTCAAAACCATCACGAACGCAAGCGGCGCGAACATCACCACATATTTGAGGATGCCGGGCCCGAAGAAAATGCCGGCCGCAAGACCGCTCGAGGCAAACAACATCGCGACAACGCCGGTCAACAGCACGCCGCTGGCCATATAATTATAGACCGACAGCATATAGCTGCGCAGGCCCGCATCGAATGCCTCACCGCGGGCAACCGTGGTGCCGCCAAAACCGGCCACGCCGGAACGGGGATCAGACCAATTGGCCATCAGAAAATCTCCTTCGCCGACGCCGTTGCGCCGGTGTCACCATTATCGGCGCTATTCTCGCGCAATTCAAGCCATGGTCGCGCCCGCTGACGACAGACCACAGCATCCCTATATCATCCTTCATGCATCGCCTGTTCATCGCCATACGCCCGCCGGAAGACATCAGACATCAGTTGCTGTCGCTGATGGGCGGCATCGCCAATGCGCGCTGGCAGAACGAAGACCAGCTTCACCTGACGCTGCGTTTCGCAGGGGAGCTTGATCCTCACCAGGCCGACGATCTTGCAGATAGCCTGGGGAGGATCCGTTTCGATCCTTTCCCGATCGCGCTTTCCGGCCTGGGCCGGTTTGAGCGCAAGGGCCATGTCGATACTTTGTGGGCGGGGGTTCAACCGCGCGACGGACTCGCTCAGTTGCATCGCAAGGTGGATCGCGCCTGTGTCGGCATCGGCCTGCCCGCTGACGACCGCGCCTACCTGCCCCACATCACTCTCGCCCGCCTCAATCGTAGCGCCGGTTCGACCGAAACCTTTGAGGCGCGCCACGCCGCTTTCAAAAGCGCGCCGTTCCTGGTGGAAAGCTTTGCGCTGTTCGAAAGTCAGCTCGGTCCCGATGGTGCCCGCTACCGCATGGCGGTCCTGTATCCCGGCGACGGGCGGGATTTCCGTCCGTCGCTTGAATAGACGCGGATCAGGAAGCCGTCAGCACCCCGCAAGCCACACGACCGCCTGCATTGCCGGCCGGGTCGCTCATATTATCGTCGGCCTGGGCGTGGATAACGATCGCCGCTCCGTCTGCGTCGAGCAGCGGAGTGGCGCCGCCGCGGAGCATGCCGCCAGCGATGACATAGTCCATCTCCCCCTTGCCGTCGGCACCGACCAGCATGTTCGGCATGTCACCCATATGCATGCCGGCTGGGTTATCCTTGCCATGGTGGCGCCCTGTCGGATTCCAATGGCCGCCCGCGCTTGCGAAATCAGGCGGTGTACAACTGCCGGTAGTGTGAACATGGACCGCATGCTGGCCCGGCGTCAGCCCGCTGGCTCGAACCGTGACATGAAGCCCGTCGGATGATTCCGTCACTGTCGCAGAGCCACGCGCCGAGCCGTCGCTCGCCAGCAGGGTGGCCGTCGCCGAAGGCAGCGCGGGCGACATGGCGGAAACGTCTCCATTCGCGCCAGCGCACGCTGCCAATGGCGCAAGGATGGGAAGGGCGAAGACAAGAGCAGCCTTCTTCATGATATTTCCGATCTCCAGAAAAGCATGCCCGGCGAACGCGGCAAGATCATCTTTGTTGCGCACACAGTCGATATTGTCATCTTATTTATGCGTTCCGAGCGCCCAGCTTCGTCCGGCCGGCCTCGCGCATGCCCAGCCCTTTCCAGCCGTCGCGCAAAAGGAAAGGGGCCGGTCTCGCGACCGGCCCCCAACCATCTTCCATCCAGAAGGATGGACGTTCCTTATTGACCCGAACCGGGACCGTAGGTGATTTCCACGCGACGGTTCTGCAGTTCGCGAACGCCGTCGGCGGTCTCGACGCGGGGGTTCGATTCACCGAACGCCTGGGTCGTCATCACACCGTCAGGGATGCCCTTCGAGGCCATGTAGGCCTTGACCGAGTCAGCGCGGCGCTGGGACAGGCCAACGTTGTACGAGGCCGAACCCGAACGGTCCGCATAACCCGCCAGCATGACCTGGGCGCTGCCGCAGTTGCTGTAGGCCGAAACCGCGTTGTCCAGAATGGTGGCGGCATCAGGCGTGATGTCCGACTTGTCCCATTCGAAGAAGACAATGTACGGCCCAGGGCTGCACTCGGCGACCGGCGGAGGCGGCGGCGGGGGAGGCGGCGGCGGCGGGGGAGGCGGCGGGGGAGGCGGCGGGGGAGCAGCCGGCTCACCGAAGTTGTACGCCAGGCCGAGCAGGATGCTGTGAGTACGCAGCCTGGTTTCAACCGACGAACCCGCCGCAATACCGCGGGCAACGTTCGGATATGCGTTAACCACCTTGATGTTGTCCTGGTTGAAGAAGCGATACTTCAACGAGACATCGACGTGGCTGGTCAGGGGATAGCGAACGCCCGCGATCGCCTGCCAGGCGAAACCGGTGTCGGAGTCATTGACCAGATCATTCGCCAGCTTGCCGCGCGAAACGCCGGCACCACCGCCGACGAAGCCCTGCAGGCCATCGTCAGGACCAAAGTCGAGCAAACCGTTCACCATGAACGAAAGCGCGGAGGCAGAACCGCCGAAACCGCTCTTGCTCAGGTCAACCTTGGCGCGCTTGTAGGCCGTCTCGGCTTCCAGGCGGAAACCGCCAAAGTCATAGCCGATGTTGGCGTCGCCTTCCCAGCCCTTGTGATAGTCGACGTTGGGAACGGTCGTGGTGACGGCACCGGACGTAAAATCGATGTCCTGATCTTCGACAAGGACAACGCCGGCGTCGACACCGACATACCAGCTATTGTCACGCGCAAAGGCCGGAGTGGCCAGGGCGCTGGTCGCAAGCACAGCCGCGAGGGCAAGCTTCCGCATCTGAATTCCCCTTTCATAAATGTCACGAAGGACTGCTGAAACCCTGTATCGACTGGAAAGTTTCATGGCAAGTCCACATTTGCTGGAACTGTTGCGAAAATACATCAGGAACGTGATCCCATATCTCCGTGCAGGCTAAAATCCGATAGCCATATTGTAATGAATAAACAGGTCCCAAGTCATGGAGCGATGAGGCCGTGGGTTCTCAATACCGACAGGATCGCGACCACCACGCCTCTCGCTTCGCCGTCGATCGTCGTGCCGCCCGATGGATCGGCGATCGCCGCCTGCCGATCGCACACGACGCGCGTGCCGCTGACATAAAGCCCATCCTCGCGCAGCGCCGCGTCCCCCCATCCGGCACCATCATGCTGCATCGCATGGCCCCGATCATCGACCCAGAGGCTCAATCCGGCGCGGGGCGCGGCAAAGCGCCAGCCGCCTTCCGTCCAGCAGGCCACCGATCCCTCCTGCCCGCTCCAAGCGCCGCTGGCGCCAGCCGCGACGATCCAGCACTGGCCGGCCACCGGGGAAACGGGCGGCCCGGCAATATCCGCGCTTTCGGCGTAGCCGTGCAGCAGCATGTCGATCCTCGCCAGCGCCTCGTTGTGAAAGACTTCCTTCTGCGCCTGTCCTGCAAAGAGCTGGGGGAGCGCCCAGCGGGGCGTCACATCGATCATCGTCATCATCCTTCAATTGTTTTTCTGAGGAACTCAGGCCGGAAGAGCCAGCCTCGCCGGCCGGCCGACCGCGAACGTGCCGACCTGCCGCACCTCCACCCGATCGGCCGCGCCGCCATCGGCAGCGATCATCGCGGCGTCATAAGTCCAGCCGGGTTGATCGGTCTCCACCCGGCGCACCAGCGCGTCGCCGGCCAGCAACCGCAGTTCATAGCACTCGCTTTCCTCCGCCAGCGGCACATCGCCGCCGCTGAGCCAGCGCCCCCCGTTCCTGCTTCGCCGCGTCCAGCGAAGGGCCAGTCCGCCCGTCCCGTCGGGCGCCGCGTCGAGATGGACCGGCGCCCAGGGCGTGACCGCCTCACCGCTCACCAGCACCCCCGATTGCACCGGTTCCATGTCACCCACGCCCACGGCCGCCACCCGCACAAGGCTGCCGATCTCGGGAGCCGGTTGCATGGCGAATGGTTCCATCAGACGCTCCTGCTCGACCAGCAGAAAGGGCTCCCCGACGGCATGGCTAGCCATCGCCCATTCGGTTCCGCACAACCCGCGCCGCAGCCCCGTCAGGCGGAAACTCCGCGCCCCCGTCTGGACCGCGCGCGAAAACTGGATCAGTTCGGCGCCCAGCAGGCAAAGATTCCGCCCCGCCGCGATCGCCGCCTCGTCGGCATCGCCCAGCGCCATGTCATCCGCCAGCAGCGTGACGTCCAGCTGGCTGATCTCGTCCACCAGTGTCGCGCTGCCAGGCGCCAGCGCGGCGTCCGCTTGACCCATGACCGCCCTCGGCGCCGTCCGCCCGATCGGCATCGCCTCGCCGGCCTCGCTCATCGCAAACAGCGCCGCGCCACGCCACCCGGCCCCTCCGCTCGCGGCGGCGACGATGAGGGGCGCCGTCGCCCCTTCCGTGAGCGACGGCAGGTCGATCAGCAACAGCGTCGTAGGTCCATGCGGCGCGTCGCCCTGCCGGACAATCGCCCCCGACGAAGCGCCGGCAGGAAGGGGCGCTTCCCCGCCGGGCACCCGGCGCAGCGCCAGCCGCACGGCCATCGCTTCCCACTCGCGCTCCTCGATGCGCCAGCGCCCTGGACTGCCCTCGATGCTTACAACGTCCCCCGCCTCGTGGCGCAGCGCGTCCCAGCCGCAGCGCAGGGTGATGGTCGACCGGCCCGCCCAGCCATGGCCGAGCCGCCTCGCCGCGACTGCCCGCGCGTCATCGGCCGGCAACTGCGCCGGCAGGTCGATGCCCTCCTCGGTGCGGCCCGGCCCCGGACGGCTCACCCGCTGCACGCCTGCCTGATAGTCGCGCGCCGCATCATAATGGCGCAGCGCAAGGGTCACTGGCACCGACTCCGCACTGCTTGCCGCCTGCTCCACCGCATCCAGCGCACGGCCGTTGCTGCGCCGGCACAGCGATGTCGTGCCGATATCCGCTGCGATGGCGCCACTGGTCCCCTTCAGCCACAGGCCGTCCTCAGCGCTCACAAAGCCAAGATCCCACGCCTCGGCCAGCGGCGCGATCGCATCGGCCATGCTGGCGCCGCCGGCCGCAAAGCCGCCCAGCGCCGCCAGCGCATCACCGCCGAGCATCCCTCCGCTGAGATCAGACCCGATCGCGCCGGTCGACACCGGCCCCTCGTCAGCCTCCACTTCAAAGGTCAGCGATGGAATCCGGTTGCCAAAGTCGGCGAGCTGCAGATCCTCGAACAACACATAGGCGATGCCACGATGGGCCGGCGTGCGATCCAGCCCCTCGGCCGAGGCCATGAGCGGATCCACCCCCTGTTCCTCTCCTCCGGCATGCAGGCGAAAAGCGCCGACTTCCGTCTTGAAATCGCCCGCCGCGCCCCGCAGCAGATTGCCGTCGGCCCAGATGCGCCCGACCGACCGCACCGCCCGCGCGGACAAGGCGACGGCGAAGCTGGCGGAATAGCTGTAGCTTGTGACGCTCGGCCGTCCCTTGCCGCCGCCACTTTTGTGCCGCTGCTCCTTGAGGTCGGTTGCCCAGATCACAGTTCCCGCGACACGCATCGTCCCGAACAGCTTCGGGATCTGCGTGCCATAGGTCGACGTCTGCAATTGCAGGTCGGCCAGCCGCCGCCCCTCGCGTCCCCTGGGGCGGAACAGAATATTCTGGTCGAACGCATTGCCGATCAGTCCGCCGATGGCAGCGCCGATCGGTCCGCCGATCGCCGTTCCCAGCGCGGTCAGCACCAAAGTCGCCATGTCTTTTCCTCTTATATTCGCCAGTGACCGATGACCGGCCAGGGCGAAGCGCCCGGCGTTTCGACCACGCGGCCCAGCCCGGCATGGGCGTGGACATGCCCTCCGGGCACCACGATCATCAGATGCAGTTGCAGCGGCCCCGGCCGCACCAGCGCGATATCGCCCGGCCGCGCATCGTCCGCGGGTTTCAGCCCCGCCCCCGCCAGCCAGCTCCGCGCCCGCCACTCATCGCCAAATCGCAGCCCATATTCGCGCGGCGCCGCCACGCCATGCCCGGCACGCGCCAGCACCAGTTGCGTCAGTCCGACGCAATCGAGCCCCCGCTCCGCGCTGTGCCCCTGCAGCCGGAAGCGCACGCCAAGAAGATCGCGCGCCGCCGCCACGATCCGCTCTGCCAGGCCACTCATGCGCCCAGATAGCGGGTCAGCAGATCCGTTCCCGGCAGGTAGGGCTCGCCACGAAAGTTGAGCACATTGGCAAAGCGGCTGCGGCACGTCTCCAGCTGCCGGTCGCACCCTTCGGTCAGCAGCGCCAGCGTCCCCGCTTCCACCGCGAAGGCCGGCGGATCAGCCAGCGTCACAGTCTCCGCGCCATTGTCCACGACCCCCTGCACCATCCCGCCATTGGCGCCACCCAGCCAGCGCAGCGTGCCAAAGGCATAGGCCCCGGCCGTGAGCCCACCGATGCTGGCCACCGCATCGGCCACGCTGCTCACCGTCGCGATCCGGCGTCGCCCGGCCATGTCGACCCGGCACTGCCGGTCACCCAGCCGCGCCCGGCAATCGGGCGAGGTCGAGGGCGCGACGGGCGCCCCCAGCGCCGCCATCGCCCCCACCAGTTCCGCCGTGAAGGCCCCGCCCCGCCGCGCCACGCTGCCGATCTCCCCGCGCGCCAGCAGCAGCCACATCTCGCCGGGCGCCTCCCATTCGGTCAGGCGCAGCTCCAGCGCCGCGCCGTCCCAGCGCCCGGCCATCAGGTCGCCCTCGCTGATCGCGTCGGCAACCAGCGCGCCCTCGAGATCGGTGTCGCCGCCCTGCGCCGTGATCCCGCTGCGGACCGCCGACGGCGTCATCCCCGGCGCCGCGCGGTAGCGGACATGCCCCACCTCCAGGTCGCGATCATGGCTGGTTAGGCCAATCGTCACGCCGTCGCGCCGCTCCAGCCGCCAGCAAAAGGCCAGCGTCGCCAGTTCCTTGTCCAGCCCCTCCAGCCCGCTCATTCGCGTATCTCCACCAGGGGCACCGAAGGCGCCTCGCCCGCCGCGAAGGTCGCGCGACTGATATCCAGCCGGTCCTCGGCAAAGCGCACCGGCACGTCGAACCGGAATCCCGCCGTCAGCACCGCGCCCGCCGTCGGGGCGGTATCGAACGCAATGACGCCCATCCCGACATGGCTCCACCCGTCCGTCAATTCGACGCCATTCAGCGCCAACCGGATCGATCCCGCCACCGGCCGCGTGATCCGCCGCGCCTGCGCCTCCTCGCCCTCGCCGTAGAAGCGCTGCAACGCAAACTCCGTCCGCGCGCCGTCGCCGATGCCCAGCCGCTGGTCGAGCGCGCCCGGTTCCTCGTCCATGGCGCAACTGCGGTCGTCATAGGGATCGGTGAAGCGGAAGCCTCGCGCCGCCCCCCGACGCGCCCGGAAGAAAGCGATCAGCGCGGCCATGTCCGCTTCCGACCGCACGCCCGGTCCGGCATCGAAGGACAGCCGCGCGTCAGCCCAGTCGCTACTGCGCCGCTCATGCCCCGAAGGGCTCTCGACGATCTGCGTCGAAAAGGCGGGCGCCAGGCTCGCCTCCCGCCCGATGGCCAGAGGAAAGGCCACATCGTCAAATGCCTGCATAGGTTCGTCCCCCTGTAATCGAAAGCAGGTGAAGCCGTCGCGCGCCACCTGCGGCAGCGCCCAGATGAAGGTCGCCGCCGTCCCTCGCGCCATCGACGCCTCGGCGGCATCGGCAATCCGCCGCCACTGCGCGGCTTGGCTTGGCAGCAGCACGAAGCCCGAAAAATAATGTTGCTGCTCGACCGGATAGCCGAGGCGCGCCGTCGCCAGTTCCACGCCGCGCGCGGTCAGGCTCCGCCGCCCTTCCGTCACCCAGTCATAATCTTCCAGCTGCAACACATCGAAGGCCGGCGATGCCCAACCGACCGGCATGTTGGCCCGCTTCGCTTCGGGCGCCAGCGGATCGAGCACGGTCGGCAGATAGGCCAGCAGATGCGTCACCGCATCTGGCGCGATCCCTTTGACCCACGCGCACAGCGCCGCCGTCGACGCCGCGAGCACCGCGCCCGCCTGGTCCAGCAATCCCTTCTGCGCAGCGGTCAGCGTCCCCCTCACGTCCGGGATCGACACCGGGCTCCCGCCAAAGGCTGCCTGCGCCGCATCGTCATAGAGGCAGATGCGCCCGTCGCCCGGCATCACCCACCACCACGGCTCGCCCACCTGAAATTTGATCGGAATACCTGTCGCCAAGCCTATGGAAACAAATGCGCCCGCCACCAGCCGCAAATAGCTCATCGCTCCCGCATGGGCTGGCGACAGCAGCGTCGATGCCGGCACCCAGCCCGTCAGCGCCGGATCGCCATTTTCCGCCCGCTGCTTCCAGTCGTTCCAGCAATGGGCGTCCAGCAGCTCATAGGACAGCGACCAGATGATCCCGAAGCCCAGCGCCTTCGCCCGCGCCGCGAAGTCCGCGTGCCACGCCGCGCAAGGCGCGTTCAGCACCCCGCTCGCAAGGCTGATGTATAAGCCCCCGCCCAGCGGTTCGAGCCGGAAATAATGGCTCATCCCCACATAATGGTTGATGTCGCCGCGATAGCCGAGCGCATGGATCGATGCGACGATCCGCTCCGGTGTCTGATTGAAGCAGTCGTCATAGCCCGTCGCCATCGACAGCCCATGTTCGGGCAGCATCACATCGCCGACGCCCAGCGTCGATCCCGCCCCCTCGCAACGCATGTCGGACAATTCAGCCCAACCCTCGACCCCAGCCGCGAAGGGGGTGACGCCCGCATCATAACCGGGCGGCGCCAGCGAGACGAACATCCGGTCGACATCGCCCGCCCAGACCGGATCGGCCTCGCCCGGCAGCAGGAAGCCGCCATCCAGCGCCGCGAAATCCAGCACGATGTCCGCATCTTGCGGATCACCGCTCGCATAGTTCCACAGCCGCACATACCAGTTGCGCGGCGCGCCCGCCGCGTCGCGCCCCTCGATCGTCAGCGTCGGCCCATGCACCTCGTCCAGCCGCTTGAGGCCCCCGCTGCGCCAGCGGAACCGCAGCACGCATTGTCGAAAATCCCGCGCCGTCTCATAGGCCAGCAGAGGATGACTCCATTTGTCCTCCGCTTCCCAGATCAACCCCGCCAGATCGCCAGAGCCGTAGAAAACCGCATCCACGCGCAGCGCGTCCGCCGCCATTGTCACGATGCTCGCCATCATCGGCCGGGGGAAATTGACGGTCCAGTGGGTCGGCGCGAACCGCTTCATGAAGCGCGTCTCCTGCCCGCGCCGGGCCTCGGCCAGCCAGTAATCAAGCCCGCTCATCCGTTCAGTGCCCCCTTCACCGCCCGCGCCACCTGCCGCGCGCTGCGCGCCAGCATCCGCGCGCTATCCCGTCCCTCGCCCCGTCCCGACACGGCAATCTGCACGCGCACATCCCGCGCCCCGCCGCCATGGGCGACGACCTGCCCGCTGGTCGTCGGCACGAACAACTCCGGCCCGCGCTCGCCCACGACATAGGCCCGCCCCGGCGCCACCGGCCCGCCGGTCGCCCGGCCGGGCAAGCCCAGGGCCATCGAAGCCAGATTCAACAGCGCACCCCCGGTCCCGCCAATGCTCCCGGCCGCCGACCGCACCGCGCCCGCCGCGATCTCCTCCAGCGCCGCCGAAGCGACCCGCCTCAATTCCTCAAAGCCGAAGCGGCCCGATCGGACGGCGCGCAACAATCCCTGCTCGATCCGCCGACCCGCCCGCTCCGCGCCACTCGCCAGCGGCCCTTCCATCTCTCCACGCATCGCCTCGACATCCCGTGCCAGGCCTTGCGTGTCGGCGCGCACCCGCACCACCAACGTCTCAATTTCCTCGTCCATCCCTTGCCTCCAGGACTAAAAAACCCCTCCCTTTTCAGATGAGGGGTCAGGAGCGGGACCCACCGCCCCAAGGCCGTTCGTTTCGAGCGCCGTCGAGAAACGGGAGCGCGCGCTCCTGATCCGGCATCACCGCCCGCAATCGCTCCAGTTCCCGCGCATCCATCCCCGCCGCGGGGGCCTCCTCGCCCCTGGCCGCGCGCAACACGGCCTCCAGTTCCGCTGGCGTCGCGCGCCAGAACTCGTCCGGCCGCCACCCCAGCAGCCAGCCGGCCACGCCCGCCAGCCGCGCCGCTGCCTTGAAGAAGTTCATCGTCCCGCCAGTATCTGTTTGAATATCCCGCGCAGCACCGGCGACAGCTTCGCCAGCCCGGCCTCGACGATCGCCTCGCCCAGCCCTTCGCGCGTCCACCCCTGCGGCGGGTCGACCAGACAGTGCCAGAACAACGCCGCGATGTCGGACAGGGCCAATTTGCCATCCGCCGCCCTGTCGACCAGGTCGAACAACGGCCCCAGCTCCTCCTCCGCCGCCACCAGCGCGGCGAAGCTCGGCCGCAGCCGCAGCCTGTCGTCGCCCATCTCCAGCGCGATCTCGCCCCGCGCGGGGTTCGCCACCCCGCTCATTGGGACACCACCGGGCCGGAGCTTTCCAGGCTTAGCGCATAGTTGCGCTCGCCATTATAGTCGCCCGCATAGTCGAGCCGCGTCACCAGGAATCGTCCGCGCATGCGCTCGCCGCTTTCGAAGCTCAGCTCATACTCTTCGATCGTGCCGGCCAGCGCATGGTTGCGGACGCGTACTTCCGCCGCCGATCCGGTGAATATCCCCGCCGCCGACACGCTGACCGACCGCACTCCCGCGCCCGACAGAAGTTCGCGCCAGCCCCCCGAATCCTTCGACGTGACGTTGACGCCTTCGCCGTTCACCGACAGCTGCGTGGTCCGCATCCCCGCGACCGTCGCATAGGCGGCCGGCGATCCGCCATCGCCCACCTTCAACAGAAACGCACTTCCCTTTTCGACGCTCATGGCGCATTCTCCTGTAAGATAAACCGTGTAGGAATTGGGACTTGGAGAGGCTTTGATGCTTGTTGCTGCCCCCCTCATGATGATGCTCGCCGCTGCCCCGCAGAGCCCGGACGCCGTTGGCATGGGCCGGAAGGCCTTTTCGGAATGCCTATCGAAGCAGATCCAGCCCGCGCTGGACAAGAAGGTGACGCTCTCTGACTTCCGCGCCATGCTGAAGGAAAAATGCGGCGACAAGGAAGCCGCCTTCCGCGCCGCCGTCCTGGCCGATGACAAGTCCAGCGGCATGGCCGCCAAGGACGCGGCATCCGACGCCGACGACCAGGTTTCGGAATATGTCGACAAGATTACCGGTGAGTTCGAAGATTATGCCAAGGGCGGCTGACCCCGCCTGATCCGGGCTCGCCACCTCGCCTGTCCGTCGCCCGGCCAAGGTCGGGATGTCATCGGACAGGCGGCGACATCGCCCAGGAAACCCGTCGGCCGCCACGACAACCCGTCACAGCGCCACAACCCGCAGCCGGTAGTCCAAAACCGCCTGCCAGCTATCGCCGTCCCGCGGGCCGATCTTCATCACGCGCGACCGCACCAGCCGCGCGCCGACGATCCGCCATCCTTCCGCGCTCGCGTCCGCCGCCTGCACCGCCCGATCAATCTGTCCCAGCGGGCCCGCCAGCCGCCCCGGCGTCCCGCCCGCATCATACAGGCTGATCGTCAGCCGCAATTCCCGCCCGTCCACATCCTTCGCGCCCCACTCGCTGGCGATGCACTCTCCCACCACCGCATAGGGCACGCTCGCTCGTGCCGGCGTGCCGTCGAACAGCCCGTTGATCGCGCCCAGCAGCGCCCCGTCATTCCGCAGCGCCGCGATCACCGCCGCGCGCACCGTCACTTCCGCGCTCATAGCCCACCCCTCGCCCGTTCGCGCAGATCCAGGTCGCTCAACCACCGCCGCAGCAACCCGCGCCCGGACAGCCGCACCGCCTCACCCTCGATCCGCGCTTCCTCCACCCCGGCAGCCAGCATCGCCTCGACCACCGCCCGGCGGCGGCGCTCAGCCCGCTGTTCCGCCAGCCGCGCCAGCCGATCGCCCATCATGTCAGTCGCATCCGGCGTAACGGCCGCCACAGCGCGCTCACCACCGCGGGCGGGCTGGCGACATCGCCGCTGCGCGCCGCGAAATGTTCGGCCGCCAGCCGGATGATCCCCTCCCGGATCGGCGCGGGCAGGCCTTCCACCTCCTGCGCCATTCCCGCCTGATAGCGCACGGCCAGCACCGACTGCCCGCCACCTGGCCGCGCCCGCACCCAGCCATCTCCTGCCGCATCGATGTCGATTGCGTAATCGCCCGGCCCCAGCGCGACCGCATCGCCATCCGGCCCGACCGCATCAACGCCCGTTATCGCCACCACCGGCCGCGCCGACAGCCGCTGCCAGCTGGCGTCGCCGACCACCGTTTCGCGCGCCTCCCCGGCGATCAGCCACTGCCCGATAAACTGTTCGCACAAGGCCGTGGCGCTCTGGAGCGACGCCTCCAGCAGCCCGTCCTCGCTGCTGCCCGTGATCCGCAGATATTCCTTCAGCTCGGCAAGCGACGCCCCCGCCGCCCCGGCATCTTCCCGTACCAGCACCATCCGCCCCTCCCGAAAAAAGGGGGCACCCGCGAAGGATGCCCCAAGATAAAGGTGAAGGAGCGAGGGTCAGGAAGCCGAAAATTTCATCAGCTTGATCGCCTCCGAATTGGCGACCGCGCCGCCGACGCGCTTGACCGCGTAGAAATGTACGAACGGCTTGTTGCTGAACGGATCGCGCAGGATGCTCGTATCGCTGCGTTCGGAAATCACATAGCCCGCCTGGAAATTGCCGAAGGCGATCGACAGCGATCCTGCCGCGATATCCGGCATGTCCTCCGCCTCGACCACGGGATAGCCCAACAGCGTCGCTGGCTGCCCGGCCGCGAGCGACGGCTGCCAGACGAACGCGCCGTCGCTGGTCTTCATCTTGCGGATCACGCTCAGCGTCGCCGAGTTCATCACGAAGCAGGCGCCCTGGCGGTAGGGCGCGCGCAGGCTCTGCACCAGGTCAATGAGCTTGTCCTGCGGGCTCGACGCCGGGAACGCAGCCGACACGCCCGTCGCGACATATTGCAGCGACCCGAACGCGCGCACTCCGTCCGCCTCGTTGGTGGCCGTATAGGTCAGGAATCCCTTGGGCTTGTTCGTGCCATTGCCGTTGACGAAGGCCGCACCCTCGGCCGCCGCGAACTCGCGGGCGATCTCGCTCGCCAGCCAGCCTTCCACATCGAACTGCGCGTCGTCCAGCATCGCCTGGCTCGCCGCCGGATTGGCGTAAAGCTCGCCCGACGGCGGCACGATCTCGTTGAAGCTCGGCGTCGCCGTCTCGGCCCGCGCGCCCGTCTCGCTGGCCCAGCCGGACACGATGCCGCCCGACGTCACCAGCTTGCGATAGCCCGCCGTCCCTGTGCGCACGACATTGGCGATGCCCCTTATCGGCGAAATGCTCTTCAGCGTCGCGTCGATGATCTGGTCGATCTCACGCGGCACCGCATAGCCGCCCGCACTGTTGCTCGCGCCCGAAAAGCTCTTCAGCTCCAAGCCGGCCTCATGGCCCTGCCGCAGATAGCGCTCGACAAAGGCCGCCCGGGCCGGATCGACCGCCCCGCCCTTCACCCCGTCGAGCGCCGGCCGCTGCGCTGAAATCAACGCCCCCTTCAGCGCCGCGATCTCCCCCTCCATCGCCTCGATCCGGTCACCCTGCGCGACCATGTCAAAGCTCGATTCCAACTGATCCGTCATTCACCACTCCCACAAAAAAGGCGGCCCGGAAGGACCGCCTGAAAAACACTCGATCTTTGACGAACGCCCGGTCACTCCACCGCGATCACCCGCGCCAGTGGCTGCATCGGATGTGTCACCACGCTCACCTCCACCACCTCCAGCGCCAGCAATTCGCGCGGACCGTGCCCCCGCGCCGCCCGCACCCGATAGCCAAAGGACAGCCCGTCCACCGCGCGCTCCTTCAGCGCCCGCGCCGCCTCCCGCCCGGCAGCGGTGCGCCCCGACACGCGCCCGATCACGCGCAGGCCGCGCCCGTCCTCTTCGATCCGCTCGACCGTTCCGATCGGCGCGCCGGGATGATGCTGCCACAGCAGCGGCACCCCCGCCGCCGCGCCCGCAAAGGCGCCCGGCCGCACCACGTCGCCGCCCCGATCGACCCGATCGAATACCGCCGCATAGCCGGCAAAGCGCACATCCTGCTCGCCAGGGCGCCCACTCATCCGCGCACCATGCCGATCAGCCCCGCCTTCACCGCCACGCCCAGCAGCACCAGCGCCATGACGATCCGCACCGCCCAGCCGACCACCGCGCCGCGCGCCGCCTTCTTCGCGTCGCGCCAGGCCGACAGCAGTTCGCGCAGTTCGCGCACATCCCCCTCCGCACCCCGGTCGGCCAGCCCCAGCCGTTCCAGCGCCCGCCCGGCGCCCAGCTCGCTCGCCTCCTCGATCAGCGCGCGGATCATCACCATGTCCATCTGCCCCGGCGCGCCCTCGGCCTGCGCCACCAGCCGCGCCAGCATCTCGCCATCATATTTCATCGCCCCGCCTCCCGCCTGGTTCAGATCCCCAGCAGCGCCTTCTTCTCCTCGGCCGTCAGGAAGTCCGCCGCCGACACCCGCTGCCACAGCGCCACCCGCTCGTCCGACAGGGCCGGCACCGCATCCAGGTCCGCCGCCAGCGCCAGTCCCGGCCACCAGTCCTGCAATCCCTGGGCCAGCCCGCCGCAGATCTTGCCCACCAGTGGCAAAATCGCCTGCCGCCACAGCGCCTTGTTCGCCTCGCGATAATTGGCGTAGCTGTTGTCGCCCGGCAGCCCCATCAGCATCGGCGGCACGCCGAAGGCGAGCGCGATCTCGCGCGCCGCCGCAGCCTTGAGGCCGACGAAATCCATCTCCGCCGGGGTCAGGCTCATCGCCTTCCAGTCGAGCCCGCCTTCCAGCAGCATCGGTCGCCCCGCGTTCGCCGCGCCGGAAAAGGCCATTTCCATCTCGCGCTTCACCCGCTCGAACTGTTCGGGCGCCATCACCGACCCGTCCTTGGGATCATAGACCATGGCACCTGACGGCCGCGCCGCATTGTCGAGCAACGCCTTGTTCCACACCGTCGCCGCATTGTGGATCGCCACCGCGCCCGCCGCCGCGCCGACACAGCCCAACCCGTAATGGTCGTCCAGCGGATGCAGGGCTTTGAGATGCAGGATCGACGCGCGCCCGGCGCCGTCCTCGGGCAGCAGCCGCGTGACGCTGTCGCCCACGCGGTAGAGATAGGCCACCGGCCACCCCCGCGCATCGGCCTCCACGCTCACCCGCTCGGGCCGCAGCGCATAGAGCTCGCCCGGACTCCCGTCCACGCCCGCCAATATCTGCACATAGCCGTTGCCGTGCAGCAGCAGATGGCTCGCCAGCGTTTCGACCAGCGACTGCCCGCCCGAACAGCGCAGCACCAGGGCGAGCACCCGTGCCGCCTCTTCGTCCGCGATCCCGCTCGCGGTCAGCCGCGTGCTCCCCGCCCCTTCGGACACCAGCCGCATCGCCCGCTGCGCCACCGGATTGCTGATGATCCCCGCGCGCAATTGCGCCTCATAGCTCGCCGGCCACTCCCCCAGCGCCACCGCACCCGCGCCCCAGGCGCGCGCCAGCACCGGCCGCGCGCCACTGCGCGACGCCTTCGTCCCAAAGAATTTCATGCAAACCCCGCCACAAAGAAAAATCCTCCCCCCGTCAGGGGAGAGGATGGTGAAGCCCGGCAGCGCCAGCTGCCCCGACAGGCCCTGGCTGGCCCCGGGCCAGCAGGATGCCCGCTATCTCAAGGGTTACGCGCCAGCACCCGGTCGCAGGCCGCGTTGGTCCCTTCGCTCTTGCCGATCACGCGCCCGGCGACCGCGCCCGCCGCACCTGCCAGCAGGGATTCGCCCAGGCTCCCTCCGGCCAGCGCGCCGACCCCGGCGCCGCCCGCAGCGCCGATCACCGTGCCGCGATCACGCCCCTTCTTCGCCTGCAACAGGCAATAGCGCACCTCGTCCCGGTCGCGCGGGGCGGAACGCGCCACCCGCGCCCGTTCCTTGCTGTTCAGCGAAGCCGCCATCACCGGCGTCGCGACCAGCGACGCACCTGCCGCAATCATCAGGAATGTGGCCAGCCTCATGGAATTGTCCTCCTCGTCAACTTGATCTGTAGCAATAAATCGAAAGCAACGGGCAAGTTCCTCACAGCCCGCGCACCCGTGCGTCACCGCGCCGCCCCAGCATCAGCTCGGTCAGCGCCCAGACCAGCGCATCCGCCCGATCGGGCGACCGTCCCGGCCCGACATAGGGGCCGCCCGCGACCAGCCCGCACAATTCATCCTCCAGCGCCCAGAAAGCGCCGCGATGCCGCACCCGGCCGGCTTCATAAAGCGCCGCCACAGGCTCCGCCCGCGCCACCTTGCCCCGGCTTGCATGCACCAGGCGCACCGGCAGCACCGCGTCCGCCGCGCGCAGCACGCTTTCCACCATCGCCCCGCCATTATTCGCCTCGGCGACCACGCGATCCGCGCCATGGACCGCCGCCGCCGCCGCCACCGCGCGCGCCCACTTTTCGGGTGACGCTTTCTCGACGCTCGCATCGGCGATGACATAGGCACGCCCGTCAGGCCCGATCCCGGCGACGACGATCCCGCAGGCATCGCCATGCGCCGAAGCGGGCGGATCGACACCCACGACCACCCGCGCCAGCAAGGGCTCGCCGTCTTCGCGCTCCGGCACATGCGCCACGCGGCACCGCTCCAGCAGGTCGCGGCTCCACAGCGCGCCCTCGACGTCGCTGATCAGTTCGCCGTCCAGTTCCTGCCGCCCCAGCCGCGTCGCGCCATATTGGCGCTCCATCGCCGCAACGAAGCCGGTCGCGAGATTGGCGGCATTGTCCGCCGTCCGCCCCCGCGTCACCACCACGTCGCCGCCATCCCGCGCCACCAGCTTGCGCACCAGCGGCACCGGCCGCGGCGTCGTCGTCGCCAGCAGGCGTGGCCGCGCGCCCAGGCGCAAACCCATCGCCAGATTGTCCCACGCCGCCTCGCCGCCCGGCCATTTGGCGATCTCGTCGGCCCAGCCATGGCTGAACTGCGGCCCGCGCAGCGATTCCGGCTCCGCCGCGCCGAACAGCGTCGCCATCGCCCCATTGGGCCAGATCAGCCGTCGCAGGGCCGGCGAAAAGGCCGGGCGGTTCCACCAAGGCGCGATCGCCAGCAATCCCGAAGGTCCCTCCACCATCACGTTGCGCGCCTCGCCCAGGGTGGCACCGACCAACGCGATGCGCGCGCTGCCGTCTTTTTCCGCAATGGCCCGCACCCATTCCGCCCCCGCGCGCGTCTTGCCGAAACCTCGCCCCGCCATCATCAACCAGACCTGCCAGTCGCCCGACGGCGCCAGCTGGCCCGGCCGGGCCAGCCACTGCCAGTCATGTGCCAGCGCCTGCGCCGCCGCGCCATTCAAGCCCGCCAGCACGCGCTCGCGGGCCTCGGCCGGCAAGCGCGCCAGCCGCTCGAAATCCGAAATCGCCTCCATCGGCTCCGCTCCCCTCGCCGCGCTTCGCCCTGCGTCCGTCGCCCGCCGCCTCGCGATCCGCTCGCTTCGCGCCTATATGCCGCGCATGATCTCCATCCGCCCCGCCCGCGCCGCCGATGGCGCCCGCCTGCTCGACATCTGGCGCCGCGCCGTCGACGCGACCCATCACTTCCTCGATCCCGCCGATCGTGGCGCGATCGACGCCGAAGTCGCCGACGTCCTTCCCCGCTCGGCCGCGTGGCTCGCCACCGACGCTGACGACCAGGCTGTTGGCTTCATGTTGATCGAAGGCACGCATATGGACGCGCTCTTCATCGACCCAGACTGGCATGGGCAGGGTGTCGGCCGCTCGCTCGTCGCTCACGCGCTCGAACTTCATCCCGCCATGACCACCGATGTCAACGAACAGAATGACGGCGCTCTCGGCTTCTATGAGCGCATGGGCTTCGCCCGCGCCGGCCGCTCCGACCGCGACGGTCAGGGCCGCCCCTACCCCCTTCTCCACCTGCGCTACGCGCCCGACCCGGGGCGCTGAGCCGGACGGGCGCAGGCCACGAAAAGGAAGCGCGGCGGAAAGGACATCCGGCAGGCTCCTTCCATGCCGCTGCCGCCATAGGCTCAAGACAATCGCGGGTCGGGCGCAGGCAACGCCACCACCGCGCCGCTTCTCTCCCGCACCTGATCCAGCGCCGCGCGCAACCGCTCGCGCGCCTCTTCGCCATCGGGCCTGTCGACCTGATCGCCGGCCTGCGTCTCCGTTACCTCGCGCCGATGCTGCACCCACAATCGCACGCCCACGGCATGGGGATGGCCGCGCTTCACCTTGCGGCTCTTCACCATGCCCTCCGGGTCCAGCACCACCTCTTCGACCTCGCTCCCGAACAGCGACTGGCGCAGCAGCAGCGCCTCCAGTTCGGCATAGCCGATGCTCATCGCCTGCGCCCATTCGCGCGCAAAGCCGGGATCGCGCCGCTTGTGATAATAGGCGCTCGACAGATTCTTGCCCGCCGCCCGCGCCGCTTCGCTGACATTGCAGGTTACCGCCAGCGTCTCCATGAAGATGCGCCGCCGCTCGACCGTCCAGCCATCCTTCCGCACCGCGCGCAACTGTGCCCCGTTCGCGGCGCCGCCACGCGGGCTGCGCTGCATCGTCAGTTCGCGATCCGCCCCGTCGCCTGCCTTTCCCGAAAAGCGGCGCGTCGCGCCCCTGGCGCTCGTCGCCTGCTTGCCATCCTTCCCGTCCCTGTTCGCCACGCCCCGTCCTTTCACCCGCCCTCCCAACGCAAGAAGGGCCGGCCCCAAAGGACCAGCCCTTCTTTCCCGCCGCGCTGGCGACTCACATTTTCCCACTGTCGACTTATCTGCCAGAACAGCGTGACGATGTCAACCAAAATGTTCCATATAGGTTATTTCACACTGCGCGCATCCGCGCGATCGCCTTCGCCTCCGCCGCCAGCGCCGCTGCGATGCTGGGCCGTGTCCGCATCGTCGCGATCCACTGCGCGATCCGGGGCCAGCGTCCCTCGGCCAGCACGCCGCTGCAATAACCGATATTGATGAGCGGGCACACGATCGCGATGTCCGCCAGGGTGAAGCGATCCTCGACCATGAACCCTCTGTCCGGCAGGGTTTTTTCCAAATAGTCCAGCGCTGGCGGCAAGGATTCCGATTCGGCCCTGTCCGCCGCGCACAGATCCTGCGGCACCCCCAGCAGCGGCGCGACCATGCGGTTGAAGAACATCGGCATGCCCGCCGGCTGCAAAATGGTATCGCCGAACTCTTCATACCATATCGTCCGCGCGCGCGCCTTCGCCTCGGTGGGGATAAGGTTTGGCCTGGGCTGTATAGCATCCATATAGGTTATGATGGCACTGCTGTCGCTGATCAGGAAGTCGCCATCCTCCAGCGCCGGCATCTTGCCGAAGGGCGATGCTTGAGCGAACACATCCCCTCCCTGGCCAAAGCCGCCGGGCCTCACGTCATGCTCCAGCCCTTTCTCATGCGCAAAGATCACGACCTTGCGGACAAAGGGCGACGGGCGCGCGCCATAAATGATCATTTCTTCTTCTCCGGACTGTCGGCAAGCATCATATTATCTCGGCAAGACGGCAGCCTTCGGGTCCGCGACCTCTCATTGCCCGTCTCACCCAGCCCCTCTCACCCGGCCACGCTGCTGGACCGGCTATAATCGATTCGGATGCGTACCCAGCTGCCGACCATCAGCTTGCCATTGACGCGCGGCGGGCGCACCAGAAACTGCCACGCGGCCAGCCGCACCGCGCGGGCAAAGCCTGATCCGACGGGCGATTCGCCCAGCGCCTGGCAGTTTTCGACATGGAAATCATCCACCGTCTTGCACGCCACAAGGCCCCATCCGCTGGCCGGCGCATCGGCCGGAATATAGGTCGACAGCTCGGCGGGGCTCGGCCGCCGATACCATTCCGCCTCGAACAGCTGCACCCCGCCCGGCCCCTCGCCCGGCCCCGCGGCTGCGGCGCTCTGCCCCTGCCCCTGCCCCTGCCCGCTGGTGCCCTGCCCTGCGTCCTTCGCCGGCATCCGCCCGATATCGGCCGAGGCCATCTGCGCGCTGTCGATAACGAGGAACGGCAGCGACGCATCCTTTGCAGGTCGGACGACAGGCCGCGGCGGGCGGACCGCCGGCGGCGCCTGCCGTTGCTCGGCCGCCTTTTCCACCCGCCGCTTGCGCGCCTTGCTCTTGTGTGCCTTGGCCTTTTCCGCCTGCTGCGCGGGCGCCAGCGTAAAGCTTACCGGATGGCGCGGATCGTCCACGCGCGGCTCGGGACGCGGAGCCAGCGTCAGCAGCGCCAGCAGCAGCAGCGCGTTCAGCGCCAGCGCAAACAGCAAGCCGCCGCCGCGTTCGCGCGTCTTGGTCCAGGACAGGGAAACTGGAGTCACGTGATTAAGGGTCCGCCCAACAAGAACTGGCTGCGCTATCGTCTTGCCCAGACGCCGTCCGACCGTCAACGCCGTCCTGCCTGTGCATGGAACGCCGATGATATCGTTTCGAAATCGCAACAATCATAAAAGCTCTGGCAGCCTATCTCCATCTCCGCTAGGCCCGCCCCCGATGCTCACCAAGCTCTATCAATGGACGCTGGCCAAAGCCGCCCACGCCCATGCCGAACGCTGGCTTTTCCTGATATCGTTCATGGAATCCAGCTTCTTTCCCATCCCCCCGCATCCGCTTCTCGGACTTATGTGCCTTGCCCGGCCGGAACGGGCGATCCGCTTCGGCATCATCTGCACCGTCGCCTCGGTGCTGGGCGGCCTGCTCGGCTACGCGATCGGCCATTTCCTCTATGAAGCCGTCGGCCAACAGATCCTCCACGCGCTCGGCCTCACCGCCAAATTTCCGGTCGCCGCCTGCTATCTGCGCGATTATGGCGCGGAAATCATCCTGGTGAAGGGCGCCACGCCCATCCCCTTCAAGCTTATCACCATCACCGCCGGTTTCATCGGCCTGTCCCTCATTACCTTCCTCTGGGCCAGCATCCTCAGCCGCGCCTTCCAGTTCATGCTGGTGGGCTTCCTCTTCTGGAAGTTCGGCAGCCCGATAAAGGCGTTCATCGAAAAATATCTCGGCCTGCTCTCCGCCGCCTTTCTGGTGCTGATCGTCGGCGGCTTCGTCGCGGCCTCGGCCCTGTCGGGTGGCGGCGGCAAGACCGACAAGTGCAGCCACGCCACCATGGCCACGCTGCGCTGACCCGCCTGATGAAGGACCTGATCGGCCGCTTTCCGCGACTCGCCGCGCTGCTCGCCGGCTTCCTGTCGGCAACGGGGTTCGAGCCGCTGAAGTTCTGGCCCATCACCCTTGCCTGCATCGCGCTGCTCATCACCCTGATTCAGAAAGCCCCCGACCGGCGCGCGGCGTTCCTTCGCGGCTGGCTGTTCGGCCTCGGCCATTTCACCCTGGGCCTCAACTGGATCGCTCACGCCTTCACCTTCCAGGACGCCATGCCGCACTGGTTCGGCTATGGCGCCGTCATCCTGCTCTCGCTATATCTCGCCGTCTATCCGGGGCTTGCGACCCTGGGCGCATGGTGGTTTCAGCGCAGGCTGCTGCCGCGCGGGCAACCGATCAATCGCATCAGCAATGGCCCGCAGCCCCCGGAACAGGCCATCCCCCTCCTTCTCTTATTCGCCGCCTGCTGGATCGCCAGCGAATATCTGCGCGCCGTCCTCTTTACCGGCTTTGCCTGGAACCCACTCGGCGTCATCCTGCTTCCCACCGGCGTGGCCATCGCCGCGACGATCATCGGCACCTACGGCCTGGGCGCGCTCGTCATCGTCGCCGCCGGTACCATCCTCCTCGCCCTGCACCGCCGCTGGATTCCCGCCGCCGCGATCGCCGCGCCGCTCTGCGCCTTGGCGCTATGGGGCCAGCTATCCCACGCCCCCGCCACGCCCGCCGGAGCCCCGCGCATCCGCGTGGTCCAGCCCAATATCGGCCAGGACGAAAAATATTCGCCCCAGCTCGAACAGGCGCATTTCCGCACGCTCGCGGCTCTGTCGGGCCAGCCCCGACCCGCCCCGCGCCTCATTTTCTGGCCCGAAGCCGCCGTCCCCGCTTATCTTGATATGGAACCGGACTGGCGCGAACGCCTGGCGGGACTGCTGGGGCCGGGCGACCTGTTGATGACCGGCGCGACCAAAGTCTATTTCAAGCAGGTCGAAAAGGACGGCGTGCCCACCAACGCGCTCGCCGGCGCGAACAACAGCCTCTTCATCGTCTCGCCCCGCGCCCAGCTGCTCGGCCGTTATGACAAGGCGCATCTCGTGCCCTATGGCGAATATCTGCCGATGCGCGCCATCCTTCAGCCGATCGGCCTCTCCCGCCTCGTGCCCGGCGAGGCTGATTTCTGGCCCGGCCCCGGCCCGCAAAGCCTGACGCTCCCCGCCACGCTCGGCCGCCCCAGCCTCAAGATGGGCGTCCAGATCTGCTACGAGATCATCTTCTCGGGCCATGTGGTCGACGCGAAGAACCGCCCCGCCTTCCTCTTCAACCCCTCCAACGATGCATGGTTCGGCAACTGGGGTCCGGTCCAGCATCTGGCGCAAGCGCGCCTGCGCGCCATTGAGGAAGGCATCCCGATCATCCGCTCCACCCCGACCGGCGTGTCGGCGGTGGTCGACGCGCGGGGTCATGTGCTCCACGCGCTCGGGCTGCACCGGGCGGGCTTCCTCGACACTGCGCTGCCGCTCGCGCTTGCTCCGACGCTGTTCAGCCGCATCGGTAACTGGGCGCCCTTCGCCTTGATGGTACTGCTCGTCGGACTGACCATTGCCACGCGCCGGTCGAGAAGCTAATAGCCACATAAACTTTTCTTTATGTCGCTTTTGACAGCAGCCTGCTAACGGGAGTCCCATGCGCAGCAATTATCTCTTCACCTCGGAATCCGTGTCCGAAGGCCATCCCGACAAGGTCGCGGACCAGATTTCCGACGCCATCGTCGACCTGTTCCTGTCCAAGGACCCGGAAGCCCGCATCGCCTGCGAAACGCTGACCACGACCCAGCTCGTCGTTCTCGCCGGCGAAATCCGCTGCAAGGGCGTCTATGAAAATGGCGAATGGGCCGCAGGCGCGCAGGAAGAGATTGAGCGCACCGTCCGCGATACAGTCAAGCGCATCGGCTATGAACAGGACGGCTTCCACTGGGAAAGCTTCCGCTTCGAAAACAACCTCCACGCCCAGTCCGCGCACATCGCGCAAGGCGTCGACGCCAGTGGCAACAAGGATGAAGGCGCCGGCGATCAGGGCATCATGTTCGGCTTCGCCTGCGACGAAACGCCCGACCTCATGCCGGCCACGCTCGACTACAGCCACAAGATCCTGGCGAAGATGGCGCATGACCGCCATTCGGGCCGCGCCCCCTTTCTGGAGCCGGATGCCAAGAGCCAGGTCACGCTGCGCTTCGAAAATGGCAAGCCCGTCGCCGCGACCGCGATCGTCGTCTCGACCCAGCATGGCAAGGGCTATGACGAAGGCGCCAACGAAGCAGAACTCAAGGACTATGTGAAGGGCGTCATCGCCGATGTCCTGCCCGGCGAACTGCTCTCGGCCGAGACCGTCTATCATATCAACCCCACCGGCAGCTTCGAAATCGGCGGCCCGGACGGCGACGCCGGCCTCACCGGCCGCAAGATCATCGTCGACACCTATGGCGGCGCGGCGCCCCATGGCGGCGGCGCCTTTTCGGGCAAGGACCCGACCAAGGTCGACCGCTCGGCCGCCTATATCACCCGCTACCTCGCCAAGAATATCGTCGCCGCCGGCCTTGCCCGTCGCTGCACGATCCAGCTCGCCTATGCCATCGGCGTCAGCGAGCCGCTGTCGCTCTATGTCGACACGCACGGCACCGGCAGCCTCGACGACGCGAAGATCGAGCAGGCGATCAAGAACATCAAGGAACTGGGCGGCCTGACCCCGCGCGGCATCCGCACCCATCTTGGCCTCAACAAGCCGATCTACCGCCCCACGGCCGCCTATGGCCATTTCGGCCGCAGGCCCGAAGGCGACTTCTTCCCTTGGGAAAAGACTGACCTCGTCGACAAACTCAAGGCTGCTCTCTAAGCCATCGGCTCCGGTCGGGAAAGCGGCGCGCAGGCACTTGCCCTGCGCGCCGTTTCGCGTTGGGCGGCGCCGCTCAACCTCACCATAAGATGACGAAAAGTTCATTAGGCCCGGTCGCACTGGCGCGCCATAAGAAGGGGGTCGAACCCGCCACCCCTGTCGGGTTCGGCAACCTCCTTTGAAGGAGAACTGGCGATGACCCGATCCGTGACATCTGCCCTTGCCTGCCTCGCCCTGCTCGTCGGCAGCGCCGCACCCGCGCTGGCCGCCCCCTGCAAGGACGCCAAGGGCAAGTTCATGAAATGCCCACCCAAGCCGGTCGCCAAGAAGGGGCCGTGCAAGGACGCCAAGGGCCGCTTCACCAAATGCCACTGACCTGACGGATCGGCCGCGCGCAATCCGCCGGCTTCCAAAGGAAAGGGCCCTGGCGCCGGCCGCTGCACCTGACGCCATGGCTCTGCGTGCCTCCCGCTCCGCTTCGTCTCCTCACGGGCTGCGGGAGGCACGACATGGCTCCAGCGCGTCTCCGCTTGCCCCGGTCACGCCACGGGGCTAAGCGCCCGCGCATGACCGCGCACACATCCGGCGATCCCACCACGCTCAACCGTCTTTACGGCCGCCAGTCCGGCCACAAGCTCCGCGCCGGCCAGCAGCAGCTTGTCGACACGCTGCTGCCCGCCCTTTCTGTGCCGGAGGAGGGCGAGATCACCGCCGCCAGCCTCTTCGGCTACGACCGCCCGCTCCATTTCGAGATCGGCTTCGGCGGCGGCGAACATCTCGCCTATCGCGCCGACCTGCTGCCCGATCACGGTTTCATCGGCTGCGAACCCTTTCTGAACGGCGTCGTCACCGCCTGCGGCCATATCCGCGACCAGGCGCTGGGCAATGTCCGCCTGCACATGGGCGACGCGCTGTCGGTGCTCAGCCGCATTCCGGACGGCGCGCTGAGCTTTGTCTATCTCCTCCACCCCGACCCATGGCCCAAGGCACGCCATGCCAAGCGCCGCATGATGAACCCCGGCCCGGTCGCCCTGATCGCGCGCAAGCTGAAGCCTGGGGGCGAGTTCCGCTTCGGCACCGATCACCCCATCTATCTCCGCTGGGCGCTCATGGTCATGAACGGCCACCCGGATTTCGACTGGCTCGCGCACGAACCCAGCGACTTCCTCACCCGGCCGGGTGGCTGGCCCGAAACCCGCTACGAAGCCAAGGCCCGCCGCCTTGGCCATGAAGTCTGGTATATGAGATATCGTCGTCGATAGAATCTACTTCAGCGAAGTTCGCGAACTTATCTTATCCGAAGCAGGCCAAAGTAAAGCAGTTGGAGAAATGCTTGATCAGTTCGGGCTGCGCGAACAGAAGCGTGGTTTCCTGAGGCGAGCGGAAACCCGCAAGCACGGGGTTTCCTAATCGGAGCAAACTCTCCCCCGCGGTCAGGATAAACGTCGCCTTCGGGCTTCGGCGGACCAGATCGGCGGTCACTTTCAGTCTTTCCACTTCCAAAACCAATCATCAAGAGGACCGGTTAGCTGGAATGACGGGAAGAATGATGCGGCTTGGGCGCGCGGGTCCCCGGTGCACCTTGTTCAACGCCACGATCATATCTCCAGCGCTTTCGCTATTGATGTCGCCGCCGGTATTACTGTTGCGGTCATAGCGGGGGAAGTTGCTGCTCGACACCTCCAGCCGAATGCGATGACCCGGCAGAAAAACATTGGAAGTAGCCCCCACGTCGATATCGATCTCGTAGATCTCATCGGGCTTCATCAGATCGCAGCTATCCAGCGACTGTCGGTAGCGCATCCGCAGTACGCCGTGACAGAGGATGATGGCGCGTCCGTCCGGAGAGACGTCGACCAGCTTGGCGGTGAAATCGGTGTCCGGCGCCGACGAGGACACGAACAGCTTGAGCGTGACCGGTCCGGTGACCTCGACCGGCTCATCCAGCACGGCGGTGGTAAAGCACAGGACATCGTCCCTGGTCTCGATCGCCGACTGATCCCTGGGACCGTCGGTACGCATGTCCAGCGTGTCGCCCCCCACGGTCGGCACGGGGCGGAGCGGGTCGTAGAGGTAGCGATCGACCATGTCATGAGCGGGACGATTCGTCGTGAGCAGCCCGGCGCCGCCCGCCGTATTCGCGGGCCCCGCCCCGCCGAGAAAATAGTCGACATAGTTTGTGTCCGGAAGCGGCCATGCCTGCTCGTCGCGCCACTGGTTGATGCCCATGACGAACAGGCGCACGGGTGCCGTGCCGTCCAGCGCGCCCTCGCGGCCCTTGAGCCACCGATCAAAGAAGTTAACGTGGACTTCGTCGAAGCCGAACGCCAGCGCGTTCGCGGCAGGGCCGAAATCCCGGTCTCCAAAAACGCCGAACTGGCCGTGAACCATATGGCTCCACGGCCCGATCAGCAGCCGCTGGCCGGCCCGGGCCTGCGCCGATCCGGCACGCTGGCTGAACGCCTGATGATCCCGCAGTTGTTGTGTCGCATAAAGATCGTACCATCCGACGATCGACAAGGCGGGCGTCGTGACCTTCTCGGCCCTGTCCACCACTGACAAGGCTTTCCAGAAGTCATCTCGCATGGGATGCGCCATGACATCATCGAACCAGGGCAGATACTTCTTCAGCAAGGGCTGATCGCCGACCGGCTTCGCCCAATAGAGGGGGTCGGGGTTCTGGAGAGTGGCGGCGAGCTGCTGGATATCGGCCAGGTCCGCCTTGCCTCCTGGCAGCGCGCGCATGGCGGCGTTCAATGCCATGATGGTGCTCCAGAAAAGCAGCAGCTGCAGCGACAGGGCGCCGCCGCGCGAATACCATAGCGAATAGATATCCGCACATGTCACCATCGGCACGATCGCCTTCAGGGCCGGCGTGTCGGCCGCTGCTGCCTGCCACTGCACCAGCCCGAGATAGGATGGGCCATACATTCCGACATTCCCGTCGCACCACGGTTGCTCGGCCAGCCAACGGATCGTGTCCTCGCCATCGAGCAGATCCTGGGAATGCGGCACGAAGCTGTCGTCGGAACGGAACGTTCCGCGAACATCCTGGGCGATGACCGCGTAGCCCGCGCGGAGCAGGGCGATTTGGCCGGGCAGCATCAAGACCCCCAACTTGAGATCGTCCTTCTGGTAGGGCGTGCGCATCATGACCGCCGGCACCTTCTCGTCACCGGCAGGCCGCCAGACGCTCGTGGCCAGGGTGACGCCATCGCGCATCGGCACGCGAACGTCCGCTTCAAATACAGCCTTCATCGTTCTTCCTCATATTTAACGGACGGGGAGCGGGACGGTCGCCGACTACCTTCATGACGATCTTCTCGCTGCGCTTGACGCTATGGAACTGACCTTGCTTGCCCTTTGAGCCAGCGATTTTATCTGGACTGATGGCGCTGGCGCTTCAATCATCGAATTTCACGCTTTTGGCCTCGTGAATCACCTCGTCGGCGGACTGGGGCAAAAGCCAGCCTTCATTTACAAGCTGATGAGCTCGATCCGTCACGCGCGCCACATAGGTGGCTTCAGAACCATAGATCTGGCGTAGCTTCTCGGGCGAGTATCGTTCCTGGGCGCCCATCAACTCGCAGAGGAAGCCCGGGGAGCCTTTGAAGTAGCGCGCAATCGGCACGTCCAGCGCGGTTGAGCGGATTCCCCCCGTGGGATTGCCGTTGGCGTCGAGGACCGCGCCCGCCGCATCCAGCTCGAGCCGGGGCGCGTGCGGCGGGGGACCCTTCCCCTTGCTCCAGAGCTTCAAATACTCGAAAGTGAGTGCGAAATAATGGCCGAGCGGTAAAGTGTTGGCCGGATAGTCGCATTTGGGCGCCAGCGAGCTGAACTCGCCCTCCATCTGCCTACGCGCCATGTGAGAGGCGCCTGATACTATATACAATCGGTAGCGATCATCCGGAGCGTCGCTATCCGGCCGCACCCGCCCCATCCCGAAGGGAGAGACAAACAACATCGAATAGAGCGAGATCGCTGGCACATCACGCGGTTTCACTCGCTGCCTGGGATCGAAGTCGTCGATGTCCAGGGAAGCTGGCACGGTCGAATTCACGCGCGGATACCAGCTGGGTTCACCAACGAAATAGCCGTCAAATATCGGTCTGCCGCCCGGCATGCGCGCTCCATCGGCGAAGCCTTCGTTGATGTAGAACAGGGTCAAGGCTCCTGAACCGGAGAACCCTCCCGCCAGGGTCGAATGGGGCCGGAAGGCCCGCATCGGGTTTTCAGAAGAGCTCGTCTTGATGAGACGGCCCACCTGCGAAATGATGTCCCATGTCAACCCGCCGTCGCGAAAATCAATGGGGCCGTAGCGCACCGGATCTTCCTGCTTCAAACGGTCGATGGCGCCCGGCGTGCCTGTAAGCACCGGATTGCGCGCTTCCCGACGCGTCGTGAGTTGCACATAGGCGTCTCCGCTTCTTATGATGTAGTCGCGCAGACTGGGCCATAGTGTCGACACTCCCGCTTCGGGGTGCAGCAGATCGAATATGACGACGCCGCTGTATTTTGCTCGATCACGCGGGCGCCGGATCAGGATCCGCGTTGTATAGGGCTGATCTGCCTTTTCCACCACAAGACGACCGGCGGCATCATGGCCGTAAATGTTCGCAAGACCGCTAACGAGATACTCTTTCTCGATATAGTTGGAAGGCAGGTCTGCATCGGCAAGGTGCGCTTTGCCCGCGCCCATCGGGGGCTCCGAAACGCGTGTCGGCAGTCTCGCCGGGTTGGAGATCACCCCAGGTGCCGCCGGACGCTCCGCCGCAGATATCGATCCCCATAATGGCAGAGCGCCCAGGCTGACACTTACGCCAAGCTTCGACCAAAATCCCTTACCTACCATCAAACCCTCCATCGGGTTGCCGCTACACCAGTGGCTCATTGCTCCGAGCCGTGGATTGCGTTTTGTCAAAGTCTTAACTCGTCCTAGCGAACGACGCACGATTTAGTCGAGGCATCGCTCGGAGGCCGATGCGCAGGGCAGCCAGCCGGTCGCGCAAGCGCTTCGGCCGCCACGAGCGAAGTCGAAAGCTCTTATGTTTGGGGCGGGGGGGAGCCTACCGCCTCATAGGTCATACGCTCGAATAGCGGCAAAGCTTCCCGGAACGCCATTCCGCGTCCTCCGGCGAGCAACGCGCCGGAATTGGGGCCGAGCGGGTAAGCCTGCTGGATCATGTAAACCATAGTCAGGTCTTCCACGGGGTCGTTCTGCCACCAGGTGCCCCAGGCGCCGGGCCAGCTGTACGAGCCGACACTGCCGTTGGCGATATTGGTCTTCTTCCGTTCTTCGACGATCGCCACCCCGAGTCCGAAGCCCATGTCCTGCCAAATCCGCAAACCGATAAACGGGAATTGGCGCTGGGCAGCGGTAAGCCGGTTGGTACGCATTGCGCGCACCGTTTCCGGCTTTAAGAGGCGCACGCGGCCATGCCGGCCGCCGGCCATCAGCATCTGTGCGAATGTTAGATAATCGTCGGCCGAGGAGATCAGCCCCCCCGCGCCAGAGAAGATGGTAGGACGCTTGGTAACGTCTCCCGTCAGAACCTCGTTTGCAGCGACCTTCGCAAGGGCGTTCTTTTCTAAATCGAACTGATACATGGAGGCGAGCCGATCCTGCTTTGCAGGCGGCACCCAGAAGTCGGTATCCTTCATGCCGAGCGGCGCGAAGATGCGGGCCTGCAGCACATCCTGCAATGTCTTGCCCTCGATACGTTCGAGCAGAAAGCCGAGCACATCCGTCGAGTGCCCATATTGCATCCGCTCCCCAGGCTGATCGAGCAGCGGCAACGTGCCCATCGCCGCCAGCCATTCATCCGTCGTCCTGCTGCGCGAATGCACCGACCTCCCGATCGTCGCTTCGTACGCGTGCGCAATCGGGCCGGTCAGGATAAATGACAAGCCCAGACCGGCTCTGTGGGTCAGCAGATCCTCGACCGTTATGTTCCGCTGCGCCGGAACCGTATCTTCGATCGGTCCGTCTCTCTTGCGGAGCACGCGGCGGTTCGCGAGTTCCGGAATCCACTTGATCACCGGGTCGGACAGTTTGAGCTTGCCCTCTTCCATCAGCATCAGCACCGCGACCGAAGTGACCGGCTTGGTCATCGACGCCAGGCGGAACAAGGTATCGCGCTGCATTGGCGAGCGCGTGTCGATGTCCCTCCAGCCGAGGGTATTGACCTGAACGATCCGGCCACGATGGCAGGTCATGGTGACAATACCCGCCAGAATGCCGCGATCGATATAGGACTGCAGCGCGGACGGGATCGCGGCGATCTTAGCCGGATTCAGCCGGGATCGCGCCGGCTTCGCAAATGCGGGACACGCGGCCGCGAGCGGCAGCGCCACGGCAGTGCCGACCATTTGCCGACGCGACATTCTCTGGTTCATTCCATATTTCCTTATGAAAGGCCGCGCTGACATCATCGGCCCGTCCGCGTCCCCTGTGGATACCCAAAGCTGCAGCTATCCACAGGGTTCTGTGGCCGATTAATGGTCGAGGCGCGGGGTCAGAACATATACTCTACGCGCAGGCCGTAGGTGCGCGGGAGGCCGGCATTATAGGATGTGCCAAATGGCGTGAGCGTTTGGCGGCGCGTGACGTACTTCTTGTCGAACAGGTTGTTGACGTAAAAACCGATCCGGAGGTTCTGCCCGGGAGGGCTGACATAGCCCGACGCATTCGCAAGGAACAGACTTCCGTCGCGATCATGCTTCAGTTCACCGCCCGCACCAGGTTGGAAATTGATCGAGGAGCGGTATGTCGCGAGACCCGAAAGCGATGCAGTCCAAGATGCGATGGCGAACTCGTAATTGGCGCTGAACGATCCAGCCCATTGCGGAGCTTGCGGAGGCGCAGTGCCGGTGAGGTTCGTCGCCGAGACATCAACCAAGGGATTACAAGAATATAATGTCGGCGCTGCCAGCCCCCGAGCAGCGTCATAGCATATGAGCCCTATAACGCCGTCGAACGGCTTGTACCGCGGATGTTGCCAGGCACCCGTAATGCCGACATTAAGCCCTTCCGTAGGAACAGCTCGTACCTCAACCTCAACACCGTAGTTTTCCAAAGCTGCGTTCGAGGTGCGGGCAGCACCTTGAGTGACGTCACGGATCGTCTGAACTTGCTGATCCCTGTTCTTGAAGTAGAACGCGGCCGCATTCAGGGTGAGCCGCTTGTCCAGCATCGATTGCTTGATTCCGATCTCGTGACTGGAAATCTTTTCGGGCCTGACTGTTGTAAGTGGTCCAGTTGTCTGCCCATCCGGGAAGCCACCCGCCTTGAAGCCGCGGGTGAAGCTGTAGTAGAGATTGGTCGGCCCATTATCCCACGCCAGCACGAAACGCGGCGTGAATGCGCGCTGCGTCGTACGCCCATCAGCGGAGAACCCGAACGCTTCTGCGTGCATGCCGCGCTCGTCATAGGTATAGCGCCCACCAACCGTGACCTTCAGTTCGTCGGTAAGCTTGTAATAGCCCTCCAGGAAGGCCGCGTATGAATCTGTGCTCCCCTCGTTCAAGAAGCCTGGCGAGGTGTTAGGGTCCATCGCGCCGCCGGCAAAGGCCCCGAGAAACGCTGCCCTGAAATAGCGCCTGTCGCGTAGATAGTTCAGGCCAAAAATATAGTTGAATTTGCCATCCAGATTCGATGATACTTGAAGATCCTGCGACAATGTCTTTCCACCGACCTTGAATCCGACGAATTCGAACAGATTAAGTGGTGTTCCATCGGTATCACCGCCATTGTTGGCTGACTTTTGATCACGGTATGTCGTCAAGCTTGATAACGTGAAGTTATCGAAGTCAAAATCCATTTTGAGGGTGCCGCCATAATATTTGGTGTGCAGAGGCGGCACCAACGATCGACCAATCTGCTCGTAGAAACCGACCGAGGCAGGGATAAGGCCGGGCGCGAGGACGCAGCCAAGGCAAGTGTCGTCGTAGCGCGACAAAGCTGAAGTCCGCGTCAAGGTATTGCGGAGGTTATAATATTCGCCCCCAAGAACGATGTTGGCTGCCCCCGGATTCCAGCGCAACTTCGCCCTTACGTTATGGTTTTTTTCCCAGCCGTTGTTTTCGCCCGTGATCGCGTTGCGGATGTAACCACCATTATGTTTGTAGTTTCCGGTGATACGCAAGGCAAGATCTTGAGCCAGCGGCAGGTTGATCATTCCGCTCAACTGCTGATGATCGAGGTTGCCGACCTCCCCACGCACGCGTCCCCCGAGTTTGAACGTCGGATCGGCGCTGTTGATGATGATCACGCCGCCCGACGCATTGCGGCCGTACAGCGTACCTTGCGGACCGCGGAGCACCTGGATGCTGCTGATGTCGAAATTATCGAGAATTTCATTGGCGGCGAGGCTATTCGTCAGATACGCGCCATCTTCATAGATTGCGACCGGAGATTCTAGCCCCGCTGCCGTAAAAGCCACACCAAGCCCGCGAATATTGGGTGAAAAGAAGCCGGCACTGACAGTGAAATTGGCACCTGGCGTAATCGCAGCGATGTCAACGGCTTTGGAAAGTCCGAGATTCTGCGCGGTCTCGGCCGTCACCGCCGTTACCGCAATTGGAATGTCCTGCAATTTTTCCGCCCTGCGCTGAGCAGTGACGATGATCTCGGTAGTGCGACTGCTGGCCGCGTCCGCCTCGGCTGACGTCGTAGGTGGCGCGCTGGCTCGGGTCTGTGCGTAGCTCGCTGAAGACAGCAGCCCGCCAAGCGCAATCGCCACAGGTCCAAATTTTCTCATGATAATCCCCCCCCATTTGTTGTTGTGTATTATTTATGTCTTATCGAAAAATCGACCGGTGCACGAACTTATGATATGTTTCAGGACGCCGTATAATCTCCATCCGCTGTAATATCCCTCCGCTGACAAAGAAGGACAATTTGGACATAAACTTTAACAGTATTCTCTATTTCTTTGGGCCAATGAGGGATGCGAAATAAACAATCGCTTCCCCGCCTTTTGTATTCGCGACGGCTGACCATTCACCCACCTCCCAAAAACGGACAAGTTGACGCATCGCTTGCCTAAAGTGCGCGTTAATGCTGCCGGACTCGCGTGCGATCGCCGCTGTCACCCGTCAGGCCGCCATCGAGGTTTTGACAAATGACTTACGCAAGCCCGATTGCTCGAGCAAAGGCATGACGCCCTTTTCCCAGCGTTCGATGCCATCGGTGTAGTCGACCCAAGTCAGCGAAATCCCGTCGAGGCCGATGTCCGACAGCGTCTGGATCGTGTCGACAATACGTTCCGGCGTGCCAACCAGGGGGTACCCGCCCCAGCCTGCCTTGAAGTGGAACTTGAAGCGTTCTGCCTCCTCGGGTGACCAGATCCCGGTCTCGACACCAAGGGTCTTCAGGATGTTGTCCGTTGCCACGTCGTCGCCATGCTGTTCGGCATAATATTTCAGGAAGTCCTCGGCTTCCTTTTGGGTGTCGCGCTGAACGACGTAGACATAGCACCAGACCTGGATGTCGCGGTTGTACCGCTCACGGGCGAGATCCTTATACTTGGCGACCTGGGCACGGGCCTTGTCGACATCGACCGGATCAAGCAGCAGGTAGACCATCTCGCAGTTGCGGGCGGCGAAATCCATACCTTTGGGCGAACCGCCCGCATTCATCAGCGGTGGGAACGGCTTCTGGATCGGCTTTGGCTGCGAGAAGCCCTTCTTGATGTTGAAGAACTTACCTTCGAAGTCGAAATAATCCTCCTTCGACCACAGCATCTTCACGACGTCGATCCACTCCTGCGCATAGTCGTAGCGTAGATCGTGTTCCATCATCTTGCCGCCGAACATTTCCATTTCCGGCGTGAACCAACCGCAGACGATGTTTAGGCCGTACCGGCCACCGCTGATCTGATCGACCGTAGCGGCCTGTTTGGCGGCCACGATCGGATGAACAGTAGGAACGTGCTGGGTTGCCATGATCGAGGGATTACGTGTGGATGCGCCAAGACCAGCCGCCCAGGTGGTGGTCTCGAAAGACGCGCCATTGAAGTTGGTCTCACCATCGAACCCGCGCCAGCGACCCAACGGCACCAAAGCTTCGAAACCCATGCGGTCGGCAGCCTGCGCCATCAGTAAATCCCGATCCCAATCGGGAATGTGACGCTCGGGCGCCATCGTCACGGCGCAGCCATTGCTGGCGTTAAAACCGAACACGCCCAGCTTCATCTTGTTGTCGTTGAAGATCGGGTTGATGCTCTCGCGGCTTTGCGCGTTGGTTAAGCTATTCACTGCTCTCCTCCTGTTCTCTCGTTGTTCAGCGCATATTGAAGGGGTCGGGGATATTGAGGTCGGTGTTGATGAAGACGGATCGGGTCTCAAGATATTCCCCGACCGCCTCGATGCCGTTCTCGCGCCCGATGCCTGAGGCCTTGAAGCCACCGAACGGCGCCATGTAGCTGACCGTACGATACGCGTTCACCCAGACCGTGCCGGCGTGCAGGCGCTTGGGTATGTTGATGGCGCGGGCGATGCTGCTCGTCCAAATCCCTGCTGCAAGACCGTATTGAGTGTCGTTGGCGATGCGGATCGCCTCTTCCTCGTCCTCGAAGGGGATGATCGACAGGATTGGGCCAAACACCTCTTCCTGCGCGATCCGCATGTCATTGCGGACGCCGGTGAAGATCGTTGGTCTGACGAAGAAGCCGTTGGCACACTCACCGTCTGTCACCCGTTCACCGCCGAGAACCAGCTTTGCGCCCTCCCGTTTGGCGACCTCGATGTAATCGAGCACCTTTTGCAGATGCGGGCGCGTGGCGATCGGCCCGACATTGGTGTCCGGATTGCGGGGGTCTCCTAGCTTGGCGGCTTCCACGAACGCCACCAGCTTGGCAACGAACGCATCGTGGATGGAGCGCTGCACCAGCAGGCGCGAGCCGGCCATGCAGGTCTGGCCGGTTGCAGCGAAGATGCCCGACACAGCCCCCTTTACGGCGGCGTCAATATCAGCATCATCGAAGATGATGTTCGGCGACTTGCCTCCTAGTTCGAGGGAGACGCGCTTGAAGCTTCCGGCTGCGGATTCGGCGATCTTCCGGCCGCCGACGTCACCACCCGTGAAGGCGATCCGTGCTACCTTGGGATGACGGATCAGCGCCTCGCCTACCTCACCGCCATAACCCGTGATGATGTTCACGACGCCCTTGGGGAAGCCCGCCTTCTCGAAGAACTCGCAAAAGGCGAGCATCGAGGCCGAAGTGAACTCGGACGGCTTGATGACGACAGTGCATCCGGCGGCCAACGCGGGCGCCAGCTTCCACACGGTAAGCAGAACTGGGGAGTTCCATGGCGTGATCGCGGCGACAACGCCTACCGGAACGTGGTCGATGTAATGGAACATTCCCGGCTTATCGATGGGCGTCACGGAGCCTTCGATTTTATCGGCCAGACCACCATAATATTGAAACCAACGCGGGATGTAGCGCATCTGCCCCAGCATCTCGTTGCGCAGCTTGCCGTTGTCCGTGACCTCGAGATCGGCGAGCATCTCGGCATTTTCGGCCAGCAGATCGGCCAGGCGATACAACAACATCCCGCGATCCGAAGCGGTCATCTTGCCCCATGGCCCATCGAGTGCGCGATGCGCAGCCTCGGCGGCTTCGGCAGCTTCGGCGGCGCCGCAACGCGGGATTCTTGCCCAAGTCTTTCCGGTGAAAGGTACGCATCCGATAGCGGCCGCCTTGCGATAGGGGAGTATTCGCGGGAGTTAGCGGCAGTGCAAGCACCGTGGTTTG